>JAILFH010000009.1 GCA_024697645.1 Prevotella sp. | reverse complement strand
AGGTGTTGAGAATGGGATGGGCAAAGCCCAAACATCGGTGAACGGAAATCCGTGACATTAAAAAATACGTGAAGATCCGTGTAATCCGTGGCTAAAAGACAGCAGGATAAGGTAATCTCTCTCCTCTCTCCACTCTCCTCTCTCCACTCTCCTCTAATTACTCTTTAATTACTAACTAAATTAATTACTAACCCAAGCCAAACCCACAGCCTCTTTTCAGAGGACAAACTCCCCTCCCTGCAGGTCTAGGCAAGAAGAAGATTGATAATCTTCGGCGCCGCCTAAGGGTGCAGTTCTCGGCTCCTGCAAGACTGGCGAAGCCCAAGTCGAAGCAGAAGACGCTAAGAACAAAGGGGGCAAGGATGGGGGTAGGCTCCTTAAAAATTTTAATTACTATGGCAGTTAAGTATAAGCTTTATCAGGACAATCGCACGACCTCTACCCACAAGGGAATGTGGTATGCTCGTGCACTCGTCAGCGGCATCAAGGACACGAAGACGCTCGCCGACCAGATCCAGCAGAACGTGTCTGTGAAGAAGTCTGACGTGCTCGCCGTTCTCGATGAACTCGTCGTCGTGATGAGCCTCTGGCTCGGTGAAGGCTACCGCATCAAGCTCGACGGCTTCGGCTCGTTCAAGGTGGGCCTCAAGACCAAGCCGGCAGAGACCGCCCGTGAGTTCACTGCAGCCAAGCATGTGGTCGGCTCGCGCATCAACTTCCAGCCCGAGACTCACTGGACCAGTGCCAGCGGTGGCGTTCGCAACCGTGTCTTCCTCGACGGCATCACCTGTGAGGAGACGCCGGAGAATGCGGTGGAGTAAAAAGAAGCCTACCCCCAACCCCTCCCTAAAGGGAAGGGGGTAGGTCCTCTGAGGTGAACTGGAAGAAAGGAATGCTCTAGATTCCGGAGCGTAATACTCCGTAGGTCAGGGGGCATTGCTCTCTACCTTAGAGAAGCATCCTTTCGACTATCGAAAGGCATCCTCTATAGGGGTCTAAACACGTGCTTTATATAGGTACAGAAGCATGCTCTGTAACATAGAAAGACGTACTCTACTGGTAAATAATCTTTACATATTATTCGGGAAAAGAGAAAGGAGGAGCGAGAAACGAGATTTGAGCGGTCCCCGTTAATCGTCGCCTAGTCTTGGCCTCCCCGGAGGAGGGGAATACGAGGAAGCCTCTTGCAACTGAGCCTGTGAAAATCGGTGAACGGAAATCCGTGACATTTATAACTTAAGGAAAATCCGTGTCATCCGTGGCTCGAAGATCAGCAGGATAAGGTAATCTCTCTCCACTCTCCACTCTCCTCTAAATACTCTATTTACTTGAAACTTTGAATTGCTATGGATAAGAAGGAATTTTGGAAATACATCATACAAACGGTCATCGCGATACTAACGGCAATCGGAACCACGCTCGGAGTCACGTCGTGTATGATATGATCGGGTAAGGAGACACGCTTCCTACAAAACCACCGTCGCGATTCGCGACACTGCTTTTGAAACCCTGATTCAATAAGGCGGTAGGACGAGTGAGTGTTTGACTCTCGGATGATGCCACAGAAAACGGCGAATCTATCCTCTGTCGTAGTGGGGCATTTCGTCGGGCAGGACGAAGGAGAATTCCACGAGGCCCTTCACCACGCCGTCCTCGCGCCAGGGAGTCTGGTAGATGAGTTTGCGCTTGCCCTGCTTGCTGATGGTGTAGCAATGAGGATGATTGTTTTCAAGCATATCGCGAATGATGGCCTGTGAGCGGGGATTGTGGCAAGGCATGAGATTCTGTCCCACCATCGACTGCCCGTCCTTGTTGAAAGTTTCGCGCGAACGCTTGTTCATGTAGATGACAGTGCCCTCAGTATCGCACACGGTGACGGCTCCCTCGATGTCTTCAGCCCAGTCGAATGTTTGCATAGTCTTTTCGGTTTTGATTCGAAGGCAAAGGTACAACAATGCTGGGAATTGACCAAAAAAATGAGCGAAAGTGTTGCATATTTGACCATAAAAATGTAAATTTGCAGAGATAATCAATATTTGGAATTATGAAGAAATATATTGTTTCATTGGTATTCGCATTCTCGGCATTGCTGATGCTCAACGGATGCATGGTGTCAGAAGACAAACTCACCGAAAAGGTGCAGCAGAGCATTGTAGAGTATGAGCAGGCCGAAGGCAAGCAGTTGCAGGTGACCGACCTGAAGTTGGAGAAGGCCGAGGGCAAGGGCTACAAGGGCGTGCTTAAGGGCACTATCGACGGCAAGGAGGTGATCTACGACGTCGATGTGGTTGACGAAGGTTCTGACTTCGACCTCGACTGGAAACTGAGGGAGTAGGGCAGACAGCAGATCAAGGAGTGCCCGCGTGGTGGGTGCGACGATGACGAACGACTGATGACCCCGGAGCAGCGACATAAGAACATGGCGGCTATTCGGTCGAAGGACACGAAGCCGGAGATGATGGTGAGGAGATGGCTGTGGAGCAGAGGATTCCGCTATCGCCTGAACTCACCTCGCCTGCCTGGACACCCCGATCTGGTGCTGAGGAAGTACAGGACGTGTGTGTTTGTGAACGGTTGCTTCTGGCACGGTCATCAGGTTAGCGCGATTACGGCAGTTGTCGAGGGTGCGGACTGTGGCGACCTGACGAGTTCAGCCTGCTGCAAGATTCCGAAGACCAACCGCCCGTTCTGGGTGGCGAAGATCAGACGAAACATGGAGCGCGACGCGGAGACGCAGCGTCAACTTGCCAAGATGGGCTGGCACTGCATCACGGTGTGGGAGTGCGAACTGAAGCCGCAGGTGAGAGAGCAGACACTGGAGTCGCTCGCCTTCACGCTGAACCACATCTACCTGCAGGACCACTCGCTGCCCAAGCAGTATGAAGAGGTGGAAGAAGAGAGTATTGGAATGGCAGCAGAGGAGGAAACAGTCCAAGGTAACAAGGTAACAAGGTAACAAAGTAACAATGCAGGACATGTTCCGCCGTTGGCGGCATTAAGAAAACAGTTAAAAACATAAGAAAACATAAGAAAACAATGGCGCAAGCGCCAACTAATGCTGCTCATTTGACCTCACTTACACCAGCGTGATTTTGAGCGCCAGACCACAGCGTTAGTGCAATCTGTGAAATCGAAAAGAAATACTAATTGTCTAACTTTCAATTTTCAACTTTGCGGAGCAACCAATCTGTGGGCAAAAATAATGAGAAATTAGAAATGAGTAATGAGGAATTCATGGCAGACTTGCAGCAGTTTCTGTGAATATCGGTGAACGAAAATCCGTGACATTATAAATTAATAAAAATCTGTGTCATCCGTGGTTAAGAGTCAGCAGGCAAAGCAAATCTCGTTCCTCGTTCCTCGCTCCTCGTTCCTCGAACTATAAAACCTGATATAATAAATGAAGAAAACTATTCTAACGATACTGATTGCGGGTTGCTGCATGGGAGCAATGGCGCAAGAGAAGAAAGCAGACACCAAGGAAAAATTGGTGTTCACGACCGTGATGGAGAATCCGATTACGTCGGTGAAGAACCAAAATCGGAGCGGCACGTGCTGGGACTATGCAACGGTAGGCTACTTCGAGGGCGAGATTCTCAGGGCGACGGGGCGCACCTACGACCTCTGCGAGATGTTCGTGGCCAACAAGAACTACATGGACGAGATAGTCTATCACGTTCGCCTGCACGGCGATTCACGCTTCTCCGAAGGCGGATCTGCCGACGATGTGCTGGCGGTGTTGCGCGAACATGGAATCTGTCCTGAGGAAGCGATGCCTGCACCAGGTTCGCTCACGGGCGACTCGCTGGCTAACTTCACGGAGTTCTTCAGCGTGCTGACACCCTATGCGGAGGCTGTGGCAAAGAACAAGGCAAAGAAGTTGTCGGGGCAGTGGAAGCAGGGCTATCAGGCCATTCTCGACGCCTATCTGGGAACTTGTCCCAAGGAGTTCACGTATGAGGGGAAGACCTACACGCCGAAGTCGTTTGCCGAGAGCCTCGGGCTCGATTGGGACGACTACGTGAGTTGGACGAGTTACACGCATCATCCTTATCACACGTGGTTCACGATAGAGGCGCCTTACAAGTGGCGACCGAGGTTGAGTTACAACGTGCCTCTTGACGAACTGATGGCCACGCTCGACAGCGTGCTTGCGAAAGGCTACAATGTCTGCTGGGGCGGAGATGTCAGCGGGAATGGGTTCTCTCGTCAGGGGCTTGCGCTGGAGAAAGCCGAGCCAACGGCCGAGTTGCGACAGGAACGCTTCGACTCGTGGGATTCCACCTACGACCACGTGATGCTAATCTTCGGCAAGGCTATCGACCAGAATGGCAAGGAATACTACATGGTGAAAAACTCATGGGGCGAGTCGGGCGACTATCAGGGGGTGTGGTATATGCAGAAGAACTACATCGCCCTCAACACGTACTATCTGTTCTTTAACAAGAAGGCCCTATCTGCTGACTTTTAGCCACGGATGACACAGATTTTTATTAATTTATAATGTCACGGATTATCGTTCACCGATGTTAAGGCTTTTCTTGTTCAGAGTTTTACGAGATACATTTTTTATTTTCAAGAATTTGAGAATTAGAGAATTTTTCCTGCTGCAAATGAATTAAAAAGAATTTGAGAATTAGAGAATTTTTCCTGCTGTTTTTGAATTAATAAGAATTTGAGAATTGTGATTTCCCCAAGGGGATGTGGTTTGTGGCAAATGTGGACGAATAAGACAACGGAAAAAACGGAAATAAACGGAAAAAACGGAAATTTTTATTGATTGTACATTGGAATAGCCCTTGGGCTAGAAATCCTTCAAATATTGCTTCAAGCTGATTTGAGCATTCCCCAAGGGGAAGCGGCCTAAGCCGAAGGGGACGCATTGGATGGGCTTGCCCAGAAATCCTTCAAAAGTCGCTTCGCGAGAAATATTTGGCGCTCAAAGTCGCGCCTTTCACGCTGGCGCAAGTGAGACCAAATGAGCAGTAATAGTTGGCGCTTGCGCCATTGTTTTCTTATGTTTTCTTATGTTTTTAACTGTTTTCTTAAAGCCGCCAACGGCGGAACTCATCCAGACATGTTACTTTGTTACCTTGTTACCTTGTTACTTTGGAAACGGCGGAACTCAGCAGTTCTACACTGAATCCCCTTCGGCTTAGGCCGCTTCCCCGATTAACGGGGAGCGCTCAAACCTTGTTACTTTGGAAACTTGCTTCTGTGAACTCGCTGCAAGCGCTTTTTTTCTGCGATGAATGCAATAAATTGTGATTGCATCCGTTATTTCACTGTATATATACAATTTTAGGACGTATGATTGAATACATTAAAGGCGAACTGACTGAGGTTACGCCTACCCTGGCTGTTGTAGAAGCGGCTGGAGTGGGATATGCGCTGCAGATTTCGCTCAATACTTACAGTGCCATACAAGGCAAAAAGGATGTGAAACTCTACGTTTACGAGGCGATTGTTACTGGTGGACGAGATGATTCATACACCCTCTATGGCTTCTCGACGAAGCAGGAGCGCGAACTCTACAAGATGCTCATCACCGTGAGCGGAGTTGGTGCCAACACGGCGCGCATGATACTCTCGAGTCTGTCGCCGAAGGAGTTGTGTAACGTAATTGCCAACGGCGACGAGCGCGTGCTGAAGAGCGTGAAGGGCATTGGTCTGAAGACAGCCCAGCGCATCATTGTCGACCTGCGCGACAAGGTGATTGCCAGTGGTGTGGCCGAGGAACTGCATGCTGGTGGCGCCTCTGCGGCTGTGGCCGTTCACTCGCCCGTTCGCGACGAGGCTGTTCAGGCGCTCACGATGCTGGGCTTCTCGCCCGCTCCGAGTGCAAAGGTGGTGTCGCAGATTCTCACTGCCGACCCGACGCTGCCTGTGGAGCAAGTTATCAAACAGGCGCTGAAACTCATCAAGTAGTAGAAGTATTCTCCATTCCGTGCGTTCTCACTTTTCAGACGAGCGAGCGGCAGGGTGGGGGAATTTAGTTGAAAGAAGAAAAATGAAGCAACGAGCAAGAGAAATCCTCATCGGAATGCTGACCATGTTTGTCGTGGCCAGTTACGCCCTCTCTGTGCCCGTTCTTCAGGACGACCCGACGCGCAGGATGCAAGGACGGAACACCCGTCAGAACGATGTGCGCCAGGTTCGTCAGAATCAACAGCGTGTGCAGGCTGGTCAGGGGCAACAGCGTGGACCTGGTCAGCAGAACCTGACGCCCCGCAACCAGCAGGACGACGATAAGAACAAGAACATTGCCGAGCAGCCTATTCTCGACAATGACGAGGAGATACCCGACTCGCTGCTGAACCCCCGCTGGAAGATTCAGCGCACCACTCCTATCACCTATGACGACCTGAACCAGAACCCCTCCGACCTTCAACGGCCTGAGAACATGAAGCAGGAAGTGGAGTACAACGACACCCTCGACCGCTACGTGATTGGTTCGAAGATTGGTCAGCAGTGGATTGCCGCACCCATCATGATGACTCCCGAGGAGTACATGAACTGGACCACGCAGCAGGAGATGCGCAAGTATTTCCGTTCGAAGAACGACGAGATCTATCAGGCCAAGGGCAAGGAGAAATTCGACTTCACCGACATGCACTTCGACCTCGGTCCCGCAGAGAAAATTTTCGGTCCTGGTGGCGTGAGAGTGAAGACGCAGGGAACGGCCGAGTTGAAGTTCGGTGCTACGTTCAAGAACATCGACAACCCTTCGCTGCCCGTCAGAAACCGTAAGACCACCACGATGGACTTCGACGAGAAGATCAACCTGAACGTGAACGGTAAGGTGGGCGACAAGGTCGACCTGAAACTGAACTATAACACCGAGGCCACTTTCGACTTCGACACGCAGAACATGAAGTTGAAGTACGACGGCAAGGAAGACGAAATCATCAAACTCGTGGAAGGCGGTAACGTGTCGTTCCCGAGCAACTCCTCGCTGGTGAAGGGCGCTTCGAGCCTGTTCGGTATTCGCACCGACTTGCAGTTTGGCAAACTCTCGCTGCAGACGGTGGTGAGCCAGAAGAAGTCTACCTCGAAGGACGTTGCCTCACAGGGTGGCGTGCAGTTGACCCCCTTTGAAATCGACGTTGCCGACTATGAGGAGAACCGCCACTTCTTCCTCTCGCAATACTTCCGCGACCGCTACGACGCAGGCATGAAGACCCTGCCGAACCTCACTACAGGCGTGAAGATCAATCGGGTGGAAGTTTGGGTGACCAACAAGACTGGAACGACCACCAACACCCGAAACATCGTCGCACTGACCGACCTGGGTGAAGGTTCGAAGATTTCCAATACGACGTGGAACCCGCTCGGACTGCAGATTCCTTCCAACAACTCCAACTCCGAGTATAGTTCGATGGTTGAGACCTATGTGGCTGCGCGCGACATTGACCAGACCGCAACCGTGCTCGACGGAATCCCCGGCTTCACGGGTGGCACCGACTACGAGAAACTGCAGAGCGCCCGTCTGCTGAGCAGTTCTGAATACACCGTGAACACGGCGCTCGGCTACATCTCGCTGCGTACGTCGCTGCAGACCGACCAGGTGCTCGCCGTAGCCTTCGAATACACCTATGGCGGACAGACCTATCAGGTGGGTGAGTTCGCCTCCGATATTACCGACGTCAAGCAGGCCCTGTTCGTGAAGACGCTGAAGAACACGTCGAACAACCCCTCGCAGGGCAACTGGGACCTGATGATGAAGAACGTCTATTCGCTCAACGGTTCGTCGACGATTGAGAAGGACAAGTTCCGTCTCGACGTGAAGTTCCAGAGCGATACGGCAGGTGTCTACCTGACCTATATCCCCGAGCCGCAGGTGAAGAGCGAAATCCTCATCAAGGCCCTTGGTGCCGACCGATTGGACAACAACATGAAGGCCCACTCCAACGGTCGCTTCGACTTCGTTGATGGCTACACTGTTTCGAATGGCCGCGTGTTCTTCCCGTCGGCCGAGCCTTTCGGTGAATACCTCTATAATTACCTGGTGAACAAGGGCGTCAGTGCCGACAAGGCCTCTAACTACGCCTTCACAGAACTCTACGACTCGACGAAGACCGTCGCGAAACAGATAGCCGAGAAGAACAAATATCTCATCACGGGTCAGTTCCGAGGGACGGCCGCAAATGTCATTTCGCTTGGTGCCTACAACGTGCCGCAGGGCTCGGTGGTGGTGACGGTTGGTGGCGTGGTGCTCAGTGAGGGTTCCGACTATAGCGTCGACTACAGTGCGGGCGAGGTGACGATTCTGAACCAGAGCATCCTCGATGCGGGCACTCCCGTGAACGTCTCGCTTGAGAGTCAGACCGACTATGGTCAGATGCGCAAGACGATGCTGGGTATGAACTGGGCCTACGACTTCTCGAAGAACTTCCAGATGAGCGGTACGGTGCAGTATCTCACCGAACAGGCGCTCACCACGAAGGTCGCCATGGGTGCTGAGCCGCTGAACAACATGCTGTGGGGTCTGAACATGAACTGGAAGAAGGAGAGCCAGTGGCTCACGAACATGCTCGACAAGATTCCGTTGCTCCACCTGACGCAGCCTTCGCAGATCTCCTTCACGGGTGAGTTTGCACAACTGATTGCAGGTCAGAGTCACGGCACGCAGGACAACGCCTCCTATCTCGACGACTTCGAGCAGACCGAGAGCGACTACGACATCTCGACGCCCACCTCGTGGATCATCTCGAGTGTGCCGACGATGTTCAGCGAGAGCAGCGACAAGACTGGTCTGACCAGCGGCTTCAACCGAAGTCTGCTCTCTTGGTACACCATCGACCCGCTGTTCACCCGCCGTTCGTCGAGTCTGACGCCGAGCCACATCAAGAGCGACCTCGACCAGTTGTCGAACTATTACATCCGCGAAGTCTATACCAACGAACTCTTCCCCAACAAGGACCAGAGCAACTATAGCGGCGCAACAGCCACGCTGCCCATCCTGAACCTCGCCTACTATCCGAACGAGCGCGGTCCCTATAACTTCAATCCCGACCTGAATCAGGACGGTACGCTAAACAATCCGCGTCAGCACTGGGGCGGTATGATGCGCAAACTCGACGTGACCGACTTCGAGGCTGCCAACTACGAGTACATTGAGTTCTGGCTCCTCGACCCGTTCCTCTATTCAAAGGATCAGCCCGACGCCAGCACCTATGGCGGCGACTTCTATATTAATATAGGTGAGGTGAGCGAGGACATCCTGCGCGACGGTAAGAAGTTCTACGAGAGCGGAATGCCCGTCGACGGCAGCAGTTCGTTCGTCTATTCGCAGTGGGGTAAGATTCCGACGCAGTCGACCGTGACCTATGCCTTCGCTACGAGCAGCGGCAGTCGTGCCCTGCAGGACGTCGGCTTCAACGGACTGAACGACGAGGAGGAGCGCACGCACGAGGCCTATCAGGACTTCCTGAGCCAGATTCAGGGTAAGGTGTCGGCCGCCGTCTTCGACTCCATCATGAACGACCCCGCCAACGATAACTACCACTACTTCCGCGGTTCGGACTACGACCAGATGAAGGCCGACATCATCCGCCGCTATAAGTACATCAACAACCCGCAGGGCAACTCTCCCGACACTGAGTCGCGTACGGAGAGTTACGACACGTCCTACAAGACCACGCCCGACGTGGAGGACATCAATCAGGACTACACGCTGAACGAATACGAGAAGTACTTCCAGTACAAGATTTCGGTGAGACCTGAGGACCTTGTTGTGGGGCAGAACTACATCGTCGACAAGCGCGAGTACAACAAGACCCTTCGCAATGGCGAGGAGGGAAGAATGACGTGGTATCAGTTCCGCATTCCGCTCGACGACTATGAGCAGCGCGTCGGCAACATCAACGACTTCACGTCAATCCGCTTCATGCGTATGTTCCTCACCGAGTTTGAGCACCCCGTGGTGATGCGTTTCGGTGAGTTGCACCTCGTTCGCGGCACCTGGCGTACCTACGACCAGAATCTCGACAACTCAGTGACCCAGTCGGGAAAGATGACCGTGAGCGCCGTGAACATTGAGGAGAACAACGACAAGACTCCCGTGAACTACGTGCTGCCTCCGGGCATTCGCCGCGACACCGACCCCTCGCAGCCACAACTCGTCGAGAGCAATGAGCAGGCGCTGGAGATCGACGTTACCAATCTGGGTAGCGGCGAGTCGAAGGCTGTCTATAAGAACACCACTGTCGACCTTCGTCAGTACAAGCGTATCGAGATGTTCGTTCACGCCAACGCGTTCGAACAGAACACCACCGACCTGACCGACAACCAACTGGCAGTGTTTGTGCGCTTCGGTAGCGACTACAAGTCGAACTACTACGAATACGAGATTCCGCTGACGCTGACTGCCCCGGGTCGCTACGACCGCTATTCGCCTCAGGACTGCCGTGCGGTGTGGCCAGAGGAGAACATGCTCGACATTGCACTCGAGGTGTTCACCAATCTGAAGAAAGCCCGTAACCGCGCGAAGGCAGAGGGCTCGGCTTCCTACAACCGCGTCTATACCGACTACGATCCCGACCGTCCGCAGAACAAGGTGTCGGTGATGGGTAATCCGACGCTGGGCGAGGTGAAGACGATGATCATTGGTGTGCGCAACCTCAGCAACACCCCGAAGTCGGGTGAGATCTGGGTGAACGAACTGCGCCTGAAGGAATACAACAACGAGGGCGGTTGGGCTGCTCAGGGAAATCTGAACATGCAACTGTCGGATCTCGGTACGGTGAACGTGCAGGGTCGCTACACCTCGCAGGGCTTCGGCGGTCTGGAGGAAGGTGTCTCGACGCGTTCGGACGACGACTATAAGACCTACACCATCACCACATCGATAGAACTGGGTAAGTTCTTCCCCGACAAGGCGAAGGTGTCGGCTCCGCTCTACTATTCTGTTTCGAAGGAAGAGACGCGGCCGAAGTACAATCCGCTCGACACCGACATGAATCTCGACGACGCGTTGGAGTCGGCTGCCGATCAGCACGAGCGCGACAGTATTGAGTCGATAGCGATTACGCGCACGACCAACACCAACTTCTCGCTCTCGAATGTGCGTGTCGACATCAAGAACAAGCGTCATCCGACCCCGATTGATCCTGCCAACTTCTCGTTCTCCTACAGTCATTCCCATCGGAATACGTCGGGTCAGACCACTATATACGAGAACGAAGACCAGTGGCGAGGCAGCATGAACTATGCGTGGACACCTGTGTTCAAGGCGTTGGAACCGTTCAAGGGCATCAAGTCGAAGTCGAAGTACTACGAGATTCTGAAACGCTTCGGACTGAACTGGCTGCCGAAGAATGTATCGTTCAACACCGACATCTCACGCAACTACTACGAACTGCAGGAGCGCGATATGGAAGACTTGGGCGGTTCACAACTGCCGCTTACGTTCAGTGAGCAGTTCCTCTGGAACCGCGATTTCTCCCTGCGCTGGGACCTCACGAAGAATCTGCACATGAACTTCCAGTCGGCAACTCATGCCGAAGTGGAGGAACCCTATACGCCCATCAACAAGGACCTCTATCCCGACCGCTACGAAGCGTGGAAGGATTCAGTCAATACGTCGCTCCGCCACATGGGAACGCCGCTCGACTATAGTCAGTCGTTCCAGGCCAGTTATCAACTTCCGCTCAACCTCATCCCGATTTTCGAATGGCTGAACGCAGATGCTTCCTACAACGCCACCTACAACTGGGTGCGCGGTACGGACCTCGAGGACGGAACGTCGTTGGGTAACTCCATTGCGAACAACCGTACGTTCAACCTCAATGGTACGTTCAATCTTGAGAAACTCTACAATCTGGTGCCCTTCCTGAAGAAGACCAACGATCGCTTCAACAAGGAGAAGTCGCAGGCTCAGTTGAAGAACGAGAAGGCGGCCAAGGACAAGGCTAAGGAAGAGGCTCGCAAGAAGAAGGAAGAGGAGAAGGCACGGGCTGCAGCAGGCGAGGAACCTCAAAGTGCCGACGACAAGCGGGCCGAGGACCAGAAGAAGGACCTGCCGAAGAATTCGAAGAGTTTCGTGCAGGAAATCTCGTTGCTTCCCGATACGGCCATCGAGGTGTCGCACGGAAAGAAGACCAAGCGCTTCCGCCTGACGGCAAAGACTGCCGACGGCAAGACCTATCCGCTGAAGTATAAGGCCATCGACGAGAACAAGGTGAAGGTTTGGATGCCGAAGGCTCTTGCCAAGCAGTTGAAAGACGCTGCTCAGGCTTCCATCGACTCTCTCCGCCAGATGATCATCGCCGACAGTCTCGCACTCGACAGTCTGGGTGCCGACACTACTGGCACGAAGGCGAAGATCTATCGTTCGCGTCTTGCCAGAAACAAGAAGAAACCGCAGGATCTCGATATTCCCAAGACTCCTCTGAAAATCACGCTGACGCCGAAGGAACCGCTCGAGGAGAAGGGTTGGTACAAGACAACGCAGGCTGTTGCCCGTGTGCTGATGATGGTGCGCAATGTGAGCATGACCTATCGCAATCAGTACGCAATGTCGCTTCCGGGCTTCCTGCCGAATGTGGGCGATGCGTTCGGTCAGTCGCGTGGGTCGTCGTTGCTGTCGCCGGGTCTCGACTTCGCCTTTGGCTTGATAGGCGATTCCTACATCGAGAAGGCACGCGAGAACGGCTGGCTGCTCATGAGCGACTCTGTCGCCACACCTGCTACGACCAGCAAGACTGAGGACCTGCAGTTGCGCATGACGCTTGAACCCGTGAAGAACTTCAAGATCGACCTGAATGCGTCGCGTACGATGACTACGAGCAAGAGTATTCAGTATATGTACTCGGGCAATCCCACGACGCAGAGCGGAACCTTCACGATGACGACGCTTTCGCTGGGTAGTGCCTTCGAGGGAATAGGCGACGCCAACAACGGCTATAAGAGCAAGACGTTCGAGAAGTTCGTCAGTTCGCTCGACGGCTATCGCGACCGTGTGGAAGCGCAATATGAGGGTATGAAGTATCCTGTTGGCTCGACGCTGGCGGGCAAGACCTTCGACCCAGCCAATGGAGCCGTCAACAAGTATTCTGCCGACGTGATGGTACCTGCGTTCCTCTCTGCTTATACCAGCATGGGAGGCAATTCGCTCAGCATCTTCCCAGCCCTTTCGCGTCTGCTTCCTAACTGGACTGTTCGCTACAGCGGTCTGGGCAAACTGCCTTGGTTTAGCGACCATTTCAAGAGCGTCAATATCAACCACTCTTATAAGAGCATCTATGCCGTAGGTGCCTATAACTCCTATAGTACCTTCATGGAGGTGATGAATGGTCTCGGCTTCGTCAACGACGCTACGACGAGTTCACCGATTCCTTCGTCGATGTTCAATGTTTCTTCAGTGAGCATCAACGAGTCGTTCTCGCCGCTGCTGGGTCTCGACGTAACGCTTCACAACAGCATGACGCTGAAACTTGAGTATCGTTCTACTCGTGCGCTGAACCTCTCAATGACCAGTATTCAACTCAATGAGGCCACCTCGAAGGATTGGGTCGTCGGCGTTGGCTATAAGATTAATGACTTCAATCTGTTTGGCGGCCGCAATCATCGTCTTGTGAAGAGCGGACGAAACAATCGTGACAATCAGGACGGTCAGGCGCAGCAGAACGCACGAGGAAAGACCAATACCAATCACGCCCTCAACCTCCGACTCGACCTGAGTTATCGTAAGCAGGCCAATATCACTCGCGACATTGCCTCGCTCACGTCTTCGGCTAGTAGCGGAAATACCGCGTTCTCGCTGAAGTTTATGGCCGACTACACGCTCTCGAAACTCATCACGATGACGTTCTACATCGACCGTCAGACCAATACGCCGCTCCTTTCATCGAGTTCATATCCCACCACCACGCAGGACTTCGGCTTCTCGATGAAACTCTCGCTGACGAGGTAAAAAGAATGTCGTGATTTTTCTTTCTTCGCTTCTGTGTTGCTTCAGGGATTCTTTTGTTTTTCCTTCCATCTTCCAACACGTAGCCTCTCACCTCCGTTGTATCGATTTCGGCCAGCCCTGAGTTTTGTCCTTTTTCTCTTGTGCAGCATCGTGTTTTATTGCCTTATGTAATTGGAAGTATCAGTGGCGATTAAGTGTAACCTTTGTCACCGAATGATAACAATGGTGAAAAAACGGGGATAAATCGCCATTTGTCATAGAAAATTCATTATTTTTTTGTAATTTTGCCCGCAGTATGAAAAAACTGATGAAGAAAATATTGTTATCTGTCGTTGCCGTTTTGTTCGCGAATGGTGCAGCATGGGCTCAGGAAATAGTTCCTGCGACCGATTCAACAGCCTTTGTGGCTGACACGTTAGTCTGCGACTCGCTTCGGACTGACTCACTGCCTCCGCTCCCTTGGGAACTGCGCGTACAGGGACAACTCGACAGTCTGATTACGAACTCCGACCTGTTGCAGACCACTCAACTCGGCCTGATGGTCTGGGACTTGGCTGCTGACTCCGCCATATATGTTCATAACCACATGCACCGTATGCGTCCGGCTTCGACGATGAAACTGCTCACGTCGATAACGGCACTCGACTGTCTGGGACCTTCACATGTGTTCTCTACCGAGTTGCGCCATCGGGGGCAGTTGGTGGGACATACGCTTGTGGGAGATCTTACATGCGTGGGAGGAATGGACCCCAGTTTCGACAGTGGTGATATGCGAGTTCTTGTTGATCGCGTTCGTCAGGCAGGAATCGACACCATTTGCGGAAGAATTGTTGCTGATAAGTCCATCAAGGATACGATGCTGTTGGGTGAAGGTTGGTGCTGGGATGATGATAATCCCTGCCTCTCAGCGTTGTTGGTGGGCAGGAAGGATAACTTCGCAGAGCGGCTGACGCGCGAGTTGCTTTCAGCGGGTATTGTTCTGACCGACAGTCTTCCTGCAGGCATTGATGCTGCAGCCATTAGTCGTCCTTCGCGTCCGACAACGATTGCCACAGTGAGTCACCCGCTCACACAGATTATGAAGCACATGAACAAGGAGAGCGACAATCTCTATGCCGAGTCGGTGTTCTATCACATCGCGCTCCCCGCTGGGCGACCCGCAACGGTGAAGAATGCGCGAAACGGCGTGAAGAGTCTTATTCAGAAGTTGGGCTATTCACCGGCAAAATACTATATTGCCGACGGTTCAGGACTTTCGCTCTATACTTATATCTCGCCCGAACTCCTCGTGAGTTTCCTGCGATATGCCTATCAGAATGCTGCTATTTACGAACGTTTGTTGCCCACGCTCCCAATTGCGGGTGTTGACGGAACGCTGAAAGACCGCATGAGGTCGACGGCTGCCTATCGCAATGTGAAGGCAAAGACGGGAACAGTTTCGGGAGTCAGTTCGCTCGCAGGTTTCTGCACGGCTTCCAATGGTCACCCACTTGCGTTCAGCATTATCAATCAGGGCGTCATCAAGTCGAAAGACGGTAAGACGTTTCAGGACAAGGTGTGCGAGTTGTTGTGTAAGTGATTCTTCAGCAGCAGTTTTTCACCTTGTGAAACCATTTGTTGAGTATCGTGAATACATCAGAAATGTCGCCACGATTGTTCTAAATCAGAAAAAACAAAGTAAAACGTAAGTTTTCTCGAAAAAAACTTTGCGTTTTGATAGAAAAATTGTTACTTTGCAGTTGCAACAAGAATTATTCAGAAGAGAATAGGAAAATTTGATATTAATATTTTAAACTAATTGATTATGAAGAAATTTTTCGCAATTATTGCAGCAATGCTGCTTTCAGTTCCTACGTTTGCTCAGTATAGCAGCGGTGGTTTTGATCTCGACAAGGAGAATATGTACTATGGTATCCGTATCGGTATGAACGGTGCTTCTCTCAGTGGTGATATTGATGGTCTGGGCACAAAGGTTGGTCTGAATCTGGCTGGTGTTATCGGACTTCACATTTCGAGCACTGCTCCCGTATTTCTGGAGTCTGGTCTGTACTACACAGAGCGTGGTGGTAAGAAGAATAAGTTCTCCATCAGTTACAACAATCTTGAAATCCCCATCTTGATTAAGTATGGTTTCAAGGCTACTGATGATGTTGCCGTTCTGCCTTTCATCGGTCCGGTATTCTCCTATGCCTTCAGTGGTAAGTACAAGTTTAAAGATGGTAATTCGTCAGTTGAGTATGGTGCTTTCGACGAGGATAAGTGGACAGGTCTGAAGCGTGCAAACATGAGTTTCAAACTTGGATGCGGTGTTGAGTACGACAACCTCTACCTCGAAGGTGGCTACCAGTTCGGCATTACCGATATCAGCAAGTCTGATGATGCTTCTATTCACTCGAACGCATTCTTCATCAACTTCGGTGTGAACTTCTAAATTCGGAATTAAGACATCAGTCTTCCCAAATACGAACAATGCTCTTCCCACAAGAAGAGCATTGTTTCTTTTGTTGGTAGATG
Source organism: Prevotella sp. (assembly GCA_024697645.1). GTDB lineage: Bacteria > Bacteroidota > Bacteroidia > Bacteroidales > Bacteroidaceae > Prevotella. Next base: position 31,264 of record JAILFH010000009.1, on the reverse strand, counting down.
TTTGGAAAAGTTGATTCACAAGGCCTATAATACAAACCGATGTTACAAGCCGATAATACAAGCGATGTTACAAATCGATAATACAAACCGATGTTACGAGCCGAAGAATAGGAATCTTTTTGCTTTGGTGTTTGCGAACCAGTCTTAATCTGACCAGAGTTGATAGCAACTGCGATGTCGGCTTTTGTTGCAGAAAGAATAATCCGCAGTCTGTTTCACTTTCGGTCTTGATGATCCTTTAATACTATTTTCCAAGCAGTCTCTTGGAAACCCATTCGGTGAAGCGCTCGCGATAGAGGTCGCCGATGGGCAGATAGATGGCCGTTCCGCCTTCTTCCTCAGGTGCAATGATAACGCGATTCTTGTTCACTTCCCTCACCTTGTTCAGATTGATGATGTAGGAACGGTGAACTCGCATGAAGTAAGAGGGCAGTTGTTCTTCCAGTTTTTTCATCGAGAGCAGCACGGTGATGGGCTTTTGTCCTTCCAGATAGATCTTCACGTATTCGCTCATTCCTTCTATGTATCGGATGTCGGCAATAGTGATGCGCACGACGCGATGCTCGGTCTTCAGGAAGAGAGAGTCGTCGGCATTCTCAACAGTACTTATGGTTGCCTCCGGGGCTGCTGCAGGTGTTTCAGCAGGCGCTTGCTCGTTCTGCAGGTCGTAGATTTTCTTCACTTTCTGTGCGGCACGACGGAACTCGTCGAGTCCGAAAGGCTTCAGCAGATAGTCAACTGCGTCCACCTTGTAGCCTTCAACCGCGTATTCGGCGTAGGCTGTCGTGAAGACCACGATGGGCGGTGCGGCGAGTTGTTTCACGAAGTCCATACCAGAGAGGTCGGGCATGTTGATATCGATGAAGATTGCGTCGATAAGGTCTTCTTCCATAATCTGTCGGGCCTCGAGTGCACTCTGACATTGTCCGGCAAGTTCGAGGAACGGAATTTTCTGAATATAGGCGGCCAACTGCTTCAGTGCGAGCGGCTCATCGTCAATTGCAAGGCATTTAATCATATTGTTTCTTGGTGTTAAAGGGTATATTGAGGTTTACGGTATACGTCTCGTCAGCATCGTCGATGTCGAGTTTGTAGTCTTCACCGAAGAGGAGGTCGAGGCGCTGCTTCACGTTTGTCAGACCTACGCCGCCTTCGTGCGGAGTCGTCTCTTCAGCACGCTTGTTCTTGCTGTTCTTACAGCAGAAGTGCAGTCGCTCATCCTCTATCTTGATGTCAATGTCGATAAACGAATCCTTCTTGTAACTCACGCCGTGCTTGAACGCATTCTCGACGAAGGTGATGAGCATCATCGGCGGAATCTGGTAGTCGGGAATTGCTTCCGGAAGATTCACGTTGATCTTCACCTTGTCGCTATAGCGCAAGCGCATCAGGCTGATGTAGTTTTGCATGAAGTCGATGTCGCGGCCTAATGGCACGAGTTCGTTGCTTCCCTCGTAAAGTACGTAGCGCATGAGGTGGGAGAGGTCCACAATGGTCGCCTTTGCCTGTTCGGGTTCAATGTCCACTAATGCGTGAATATTGTTCAGGGTGTTCATGAAGAAGTGGGGGTTTATCTGATACTTCAGATATTCCAGTTGTTGCTCCAGATTCTTCTTCTGCAGTTCCTTCATTTCCTGCTTGTCTTTGTCGGATTTGAAGAAAAGTTTCACACCGATATTCATACCAAAGAGCAGAATCAGGAGAACTGTATTCATGATGTCGACAGGACCGAAGAACATTCCCATACCGGGTCTTCCTCCTCCGCCGTCGGGTCCCATTCCGTCGTCAGGTCCGATTCCGTCACCCTTGCGAGGTCCCATACCGTCGTCAGGTCCTATACCATCGCCTTTTCGGGGTCCCATTTCGTCAGGTTGTCTGCCCATTCTGTCGACCCTTGCCTTCATGCTATCTGCTTTCTGCGTGTTAGCAGCAGGCTTCATTCCCTTTCCGTCGGACTTCAGCCCTGTGGAATTGCCGTTTGCAGCATTTGCGTCGGGCTTCTGCATAGCGCCATTAGCCTTCATGTTGTTTGCTTCGGGCTTCTGCCCCTTAGCATTGGGTTCCTGTGCTTTGGTATTTGCTTTCTGCTTGTTGCCGTCAGGTCTTGGACCCATTGCGTTGTGCTCAGGCCCCTTTCCGTCGGGTCGGGGTCTCATGCTGTCGCGTCGTTCTCTCATTCCGTCGCGCTCAGGCCCCATCTCGTCGTCAAATCCTGGCCCCATGCCTTCGTGTTCGGGTCCCATTCCGTCATCAAAACCAGGTCCCATTCCATCGTGTTCGGGTCTCATGTCGTCGTCATGCTCGGGTCCCATACCATCATGTCCTGGTCCCATTCCTTCGGGTCGAGGTCTCATACTGTCGCGACGTTCACCCATTCCGTCGGGTCTGGGTCCTCTGCCCTCAGGCTTCTGCCCCATGTTGTCATTAGGCTTCTTCCCATCTCGGCCCATTTCCACTGGGTTCTGTTTCGGGTTGTCTTTCTTCGGCCCATTAGCATCCGGTTGAAGAGCCTTTTCGTTCATCTGCTGTTGTCCATCCTTGCCAACGGCCGATTGGTCGCCAGTTTCTCCTGCAGTCGTGAACTGAGCAGTCAGGGAATCAGCCTTTTGTGGAGGTGGTGTGGCCCACTGGTCTTGAGGTTCACCAGGTCTCGGTCCCAGCATTCTTGGTTTGTTGACACAGTTGTAGAGCGTCACTAATCCCAGCAAACACGCTGTTGCGGCAAAGTAAAGGCCGTAGCGGTTTTTGTAGACGAGTAAAGGAGCGAGGATGAAATTATGGATGAGGAAAATGACAAAATAAATGGAGTATATCTTCCACAAGTTCAGCACCTCTGGCCAGTTGAAGTCGACATTGTCAGTGTTGCAGCGGATATATGTGCTGATGGCTGGTGCCATGAATAGCACAAGCCAGAGTAGAAGGTATATCAGATTTTCCTTTTGGTCGCGTAGACGTAGTCTCATAGGCGTTTTTGTTGGATATTTATTAAACGTTGAAGTTCCTTATTTATTGCCTTTCGGCAAGGTTTTTGTCTGTTCAGTTTTGATTCATTTGTAGTCAGCATGTTTTTCTGAATTCATCCGTCGCCGTTTAGCGAACGAATCCCACAACTCTCGTCAACCAATAAGTGGCATATTGCAAAGTAATAAGTGACATATTACTCAGTAATAAGTAACATATTGGTCGGTAATAAGTGACATATTACTTTACGAAGGGAGTAGTTTTGTTTCATAAACTCATGCTTTTATGTGAATCAGGGCATGCGTGCAGTCGTCATAGCAAGCACGCCTTCGATTATCTCTTAACTTCGGCCACTCGTTGTTTTTGTGGTCACGATGAACTGTTCATTCCTTTTCTCTATCATAATTATTTTTTCTTGTAGTTTTTTTATTCTGTTAAATTCTCGACACAAAATTAATCTTTTCCTTTAGCGTTTCCAAAAACAATCAGCGAACGGGATGTTTTTTTCGGTGAATCTACTTGTGGAATCGAAAAAAAGGTGTACCTTTGCAAAGTAATACTAACCCATGCAGAAATAGAATTTTAGTGATATGAAGAAATTTTCTACCTTTTCACATGAATGCGCACAGCGTCTGATGCTGTTCGTGCTATTGGCGGTCGTGGCTCTCTCCGCCAACGCCAATCCCATCACGCGTGCTGAGGCACGTCTGGTGGCTGAGGAGTTTGTCGGCATCAACGACAATTCGTCTGACGATGTTGACATTGCACCTTATTATATTTTCTCACGCGGTGAGGGCAAGGGCTTCGTCATTGTCAGTGGAGATGATGCAACGGCTCCGATTCTGGGCTACACCGATCAGGGCGATTTCGTCTTGAGCGAACTACCCGAACCCCTTCAGTTGATGCTCGGTAACTGGGGTGAGAAAATTGCCAAAGTACAGGCAGCACCGAAGCGCAATGCTCCGAAGCGTATGGCCCGCGAGCGACTCATCTCGGCTCGCAAGGGCGTTGATGCGTTCAAGGAAAGTTGGGAGGATGTTCCCTACATGTGCCAGACTCACTGGAGTCAGGGCTCGCCCTATAACAACCTTTGCCCCGTGAATCCTGACAACACCAGTCAGCGTGCAGTTACGGGATGTGTGGCTACGGCAGCGTCACAGATTGTCTATTATTTCCATAAGGACAATCCCGATACACTTGTCTATGCGACGCCCACCTACGAAATCAACTGGGGCGCTGACTACGGAAACTATCCTGTTACGGAGTCGCTGCCCGCTGGAACGGCTGTAGAATACGACCAGATGAAGATGAGTGGTAGTGGTTCTGCTCGTCAGAATCGCGCTGTGGCTGTGCTGATGTATGCTGTAGGAACTTGCTCGCGTCTGAACTATGGACCTTCTACCGCAGGTCAGCCCGATGAAGCAGGTAAGGCTTTGGCAAGTCAGTTCTTGCTCGAGAATAGTTATCACGGCAAGTGGAACTATTCACAGCAGGCTTGGGAGACGCTCATCTATAAGTCGCTGAAGGCAGGTAGCCCGATGCTCTATGGCGGAACCCATCCCGATCAGGGTGGTCACGCTGTAGTGCTCGACGGTTATCAGGCAAAGACGGGTCTCTATCACTTCAACTTCGGTTGGGGAGGTCAGGGAGACGGCTATTATACTGTTGACGACGAGACTGGTATGAATGGATTCAAGAGCGACCAGCGTGGTTGCCTCAATTTCCGTCCGAAGAAAGCCAATCTGAAGGCAAAGATGACCCTTCAGCCGTTCTATACGCAGGCCAATAGCGAGATTAAGGTGGAACTCACCAACGACGGAACGCTCGATTTCTCAGGACTTTATTTCTATGTGAACACGACTCGTAACGCATTGCCTTCAACGAGCACGCGCCGCAATATCGACCAGGTGGTTCATCCGGGAGAGACGGGCGAGTTCACGTTCGTCTATAAGCCTTCGTCAACTCGCACTTGCTACGTGTTCCTCACCGACGGCAATAAGAATATCCTTGATTCCTGCACGATGGAGGTTACTGCTTGCGAGTACGACATGCGACTAGAGGGAATCAAGGTAGATGCGGGTACGCAGAAGAGCGAACTCGACGGGATGGAGTTCTCGATGGTGAATAGTACGAACGTAAACGTGACTGCCACAATGCTCAACGGCGAGAACGGAACATTCTGTCAGCCGCGTATGGAGTGTATCGTCAGCAGTTACGACCAGGAGACGAAGACCTGGACACCCGTGAAGTCGGTCTTTGAACGCGAAACAACCTTCGAGACCGGACAGACTCGTGATGTGGTTTTCAATATGGTTGGACTCGAGGAAGGACAGTACTACAAGGCTCATATCGACAGCGTCGTTGCTGTGGGCGGGGCGTCGAAACTTTGTCACGAGACAGCCGATACGCTTGTCTATTTCACCGTTCGTAACGGTAACTTCATGATGACTATCGATGGTCGTAAGGCTACTGCAACCGGCAATTGGAGTGCTTCGCTCTTCGCCAATGTAGACAATGACTCTACGGTTTGCTCTTACGACTTCACAGGTGTAAGTGAACTGACAGAGACGCCGAAGGCAGCCAATCCGAATGCTGTGTTCTATACGTCGTATGCTGTTCCCGGTGCTAATAATGTGGTTTATGATGGCAACTGCGATAATCTGGTCGTAGATATGGCTCATGAATTCATGCCCGCTGAAGCCTTTACGGCGAAGAATGCTACGTTCCAACTGTCAGTCGACAAGCACGGAACTTGGGGTGATGCAATGCTGCCGTTCCCAGCACCAGCGCCTTATGGAATGCAGGTGAAACTCATCACAGATATTGGCAGTCTGCTGGTTGAGAGTGAAGATGTTCGCTCTATACCTGCTATGAAGCCAATTCTCTATATGGCTGATCGCGACAATTACAACGAGATTACTGCAACGAATGTACCGGTTGCTACAGATACCATTAGCGCAACCGAACAGGTAGTCGCAATGACGACCTATGGTCTGACTGATACACGTAGCATGCTCTTCGGCTTTAAGAGTAACATTCCTTATTTCCTGCCTGCTGCCGAGAACACAGTTGTTGAGCCGTTCCGTGTTGTGGTGACGAAGTATTCAACAAGTGGTTATCGTGCTATTCCGAACGTGCAGATTCGCTACGTCGAACTTGCCGACTCCATTAATCACGCCTATGAGGTGCTTGCCGCTTATGCTGGCTATGCAACTCCGACAGCACTTGAGACCTTTAAGGCTGAACTTCAGAAGGCTGAGGACGTATTCACCTATCTGACAGCCGAGAAGACCACAGACATTCGTCAGGCTGCTACTGATTTGGGTGAGGCTATCGTTGCTTTCCTTGAGGCAGTCACTACGGGTATCGAGACTCCTGCTGTTGCTGAACCAGCCGCATCTGGCGTTGTCGAATACTATAGTCTCTCGGGTGTTCGTCTGAACAAACCCGAACGGGGCATAGTCATCATGAAGCGTGGCCAGCAGGTCAAGAAGATTCTGGTGAAGTAAAAACCGACCAATGACTCTCGAGGAGTCTTCCCTTCCCCCAAAAGGATAGGGGAGACTCCTCGCTCTTCGTTAAGAGGGGCGAAACTGAATATAGAAACTAGACTACTAGAAAAAAGAAAGGAGCGACGTCATGAACCGATTTCATGCAAATCTATCAGCGAGAAGCATCGTTTTGTTCGTGTTTCTTGTTCTTTCCATCATCTCCCTGCAGGCGCAGAAGGTGGTGATTAGCGGTACGGTCACAAATGAGCAAACTGGTGAGCCCATTGCTCAGGCAAATGTGATTGCAGGGAAATCGGGTCTGGCTGTTGTCACAAATGATGACGGTTTCTTCACGTTGAAGGCTGAGCGTCTGCCCGATGCCATTTCGATTTCTCATCTTGGGTTTCAGTCGCGTAAGTTGAGGCTTTCGTCATCTGCGGTTCAGAACATTGTTATAAAACTAAAACCCACTGCTGTGCAGTTACAGGAGGTCGTTGTCTGGACCGATGACCCTGAAGAACTCGTTCGTATTGCAATCAGCAAGATTCCCGATAACTACAGCCGCGTGCCAGAACTCTACAACTGTTTCTATCGCGAGACGGCCAAGAAGCGCAACCACTTTATCTATGTTGCAGAAGGAGTTGTCGATATGTACAAGACGTCCTACACTCGCAATTCTTTTAGGGATCGTGTGGCTATTCGCAAAGGTCGTCGTCTGCTAAGCCCGAAGCGTAACGACACGCTTTCGGTGAAGGTGGTGGGAGGTCCCGTACAGCCGATTCAACTCGACATCGTGAAGAATTCAGATATTCTGCTCAACGAGCAAGAACTTTCATGTTACTACTTTAAGATGGAATATCCTGAGGTGATTGACAATCGCCAGCAGTTTGTCGTGAGCATCTCGCCGAAACTCATCATGCCTTATCCGCTCTATTTCGGCAAACTCTATATTGATCGCGAGACGCTTGCATTCACTCGTGCCGAACTTTCTCTCGATATGACGGACCGCCTAAAGGCCACTGAGTACATGCTCGTCAGCAAGCCCAGAGGAGTTCGCTTCCGCCCGAAGGAACTCTCTTGCCTCGTCAACTATCGTTATGAGAATGGAGTGACGCGCATCAGTTATATTCGCAACACGTTTCGCTTCAATTGCGACTGGAAACGTCGTCTTTTCGCAACTTCCTTTACTGCCTTCTGCGAAATGGTTGTGACCGATAAGACTTCTGAAAATGTTGAGCCCATCTCGGGCCGCAGTTCTTTCGATTCGCGCGATGCTTTTTACGATAAGGTTGACTATTTCCGTGACCCTAATTTCTGGGAAAACTACAACATCATCGAACCCACAATCTCCCTCGATGAAGCCATTGACAAACTCGTGAAGAAATACAAATAGACTCCTTGTGTTTACAGAATTAAGGTTTTTTGAATTACAACTTATCAGAAGCGCATTTGTAATTGGAAATCATGAGTAATTGGAAATCATACCCCCCACTACGACTCTCTTTGTGAGAATAATAGTGGGGGATTATTATATATTGACCCAATCTCAGATCCAAAGGAAAAGGAATTAAAGATGTGTGAGATTGGTTACACGTAGGTCTCGATGAATTTGATGGTGCCTTCAACCTGAACTTGCTGGGTGGTAGCGGGCAGAAGGACTGTTTCGCCAGCACGGAAGGAGAATTGGGTGTTATCGTCAAGGCAGACGGTACCTTCGCCACTGAGAGCAATGAAAATGACGAACGAATCCAAATCGCTATAGTCGATGGTCATAGGCTCATCGAGGTCATAGACAGAAGTGGTGAAATAGGGACAACTTACGAGTTGTACGCCCTGGTTCTTCTCGGGTGTGTAATGAGTCTGGTAGTCATCAAGCACTTCATAGTTGATACTCTCTGCGGCGAGTTCAGTGTGGAGTTCGCGTGGGCGTCCCTGATCATCGCGGCGGTCAAAGTCATAGATGCGATAGGTCACGTCAGAAGTCTGCTGAATCTCTGCGAGGAAACAGCCAGAACCAATAGCGTGAATGCGACCTGCGGGCAGAAAGAAGCAGTCGCCCTCGTTGACCGGATAGCGGGCAATAGCATCAACGATTGTATTTTCGCTGACCATTTTCTTATATTCTTCGGGAGTAATCTTCTTACGGAGACCGCAGAGCAATGTTGCCTCAGGGTCTGAAGGCATGAGATACCACATCTCGGTCTTACCGCGTTCACGTCCCTGTCGGTGGGCAATCTCATCGGTAGGATGCACTTGAATAGAGAGGTCGTCGCGTGCGTCAATAAACTTGATGAGCAGTGGGAACTCATTACCGAAACGTTCGTAGTTGGCCTTGCCCACAAGGGTTGCCTTCTGTTCGGCGACAAGGTCATTGAGTTTGCGACCCTCGCAAGGACCTTCGCTGACAACTGTCTCGTTACCAGGAACACCACTAATCTCCCAACTCTCTCCGACTTTCGTCATTGGAGTCTGGATGTTCTTGAACGGGGCAATCTTCGTACCGCCCCAGATTGTGCTCTTCAAAATAGGTGAAAACTTGTAATACATGTTTTTTTGAATTGACGGTTTATATTTTATTTATTGTTTCAATATGGTTCAATGCTTAGTTCTCTTTCCAGAACGAACGAGTGAAGAGGATGAGAACGGTGAAGATTTCAAGACGTCCCATGAGCATCAGACCAGAGAGAAGCCATTTGATATCCCACGGTAAAATGTTCCAAGACATCGTAGGACCAATCTCAAGGCCAAGCGTCGGTCCGACATTACTTGCGCAACTGAGCGCAATAGTAATGGAGTTGGTACTGTCAACACCCTGTAGTATCATCGTGAAATAGACGAATAGGCATAGCGCCATATAGGCAGCAAGAAATGCCAGCAACGTCACCTGAGATGAATAGGGCACTGTATTGTCGTTGACACGAACGGGAAGTACGGCCCGTGGATGTAGAATGCGGCGAAGTTCGTTTCGGAGAATGTTGAGCACCATTACCAGTCGAATGCACTTGAAACCGCCACTGGTAGAGCCAGAGCAGGCTCCCATGAACATACATATACTAAGCACCACCCACGTGATATGGTTCCATTGAGCCGCGTCGTCGTTGAAGACACCTGTTGTGGTGATAAACGATGTGACTTGGAAAAGGCTTATGCGAATCGCATCGCCAAACTGGTAGTCGTTCTCACGGATGAGGAAGAATGAGATGAATGCCGTAGCAGCAATGACAGCAAAGACATAGAGCCGCATTTCGGAATTACGGAAGAACCGACGGAAATGGCCTTTGAAAAGTGTGGTGTAGAGTAGCGTGAAACTTGTTCCTGAGAGGAACATGAAGATGATGCCACAATAGTCGATATAAGGATTGTGGAAATAACCAGTACTGGCATTATGGGTAGAGAATCCGCCAGTAGCAGTAGTGGTCATTGCGTAGTTTACAGCGTCAAAGACTCCCATGCCGGCAACGTAGTAACTTGCTGCACAACCAAGAGTGAGAACAAGGTAAATGCTCCAAATCCACTTCGCAGTTGTTCCAAGTCTTGGGTGCATCTTCGCGCGGATGGGTCCTGTCGCTTCTGCAGAGAATACTTTCACATTGCCTCCTACGAGCGAAGGTATAATAGCGATGGTGAAGAATACGATTCCCAAACCTCCAATCCATTGGGTCATAGAGCGCCAGATGAGCAGTGCATGTGGCAGACATTCCACATCGTCAAGAATGCTGCAGCCAGTAGTGGTGAAGCCAGAGATAGTTTCGAAATAGGCGTTGGTAAAGTTGGGGATATAGCCGCTGATGAGGAATGGCAGAGAACCAAAGAGACTGAAGACAATCCACGTGAGTGTAACGAGCAGATAGGCTTCGCGGCGTCCCAGAGAGTTGTCGGCTTCACGCCCGACGTATTTCAGAATGATTCCTCCAAGGATGGTGGTGACTACCGACACGATGAATGCCAATGAGTCGTCTTCGCCTAGATATAGGGAAAACGCCATACAGACAGCCATCATACCCGACTCAATGAAAAGCAGGGTGCCTATGATTTTGTATATGATTTTAAAATTGACCATCACTGGGAACAATTTACAAATTACAGATTACACGTGACAAATCGCAAATGACAGATGGCAAATTACAAATCGCCAATATCAAATGTTGGTTTTGCGTTAACTGCGGAAGAATTTCTCGAGGCGCGACATGTTGATTTCGTGGCAGAACACCACTACTGAGTCGCCAGCCTCAATCTGTGTACCACCGCTTACGAGGTAGCCTTCGCCATTTCTTACGAGTCCACCAATCGTAGTACCCTTTGGCAAACCGAGTTCAAACACCTTTTTCTTCGTAACCTTCGAACCTGGTTCAGCCGTAAATTCAGCCACGTCGGCATTGGCAGACATCAGGAAGTGAATGTTATGAACATCAGCATCGAGCATCATCTGATAGATATAACTGGCGGCGAGGGCTTTCTTGTTGATGATGGTACCAATGTCGAGACTCTCTGCCATTGAGACATAATCAAAGTTCTCCACCATCGCAACGGTTTTTCTGACGCCAAGTCGCTTGGCTGTAAGACAGGCGAGGATGTTGGTTTCGGCGTTACCAGTGAGTGCCACAAACGCCTGAGTGTTCTTTATGCCTTCCTCGTTAAGCAAACCTAAGTCGCGTCCGTCACCGTGAATCACCATCACACGGTCGGAGTTGATGAGTTCATTGAGTTTGTCGCAGCGACTCTCGTTGGCCTCGAAGATCTTTACATTCATGTATTCTGGCATCATGGTGATAGCCCTCACGGCAGTTGCACCACCACCCATAATCATCACGTTCTTCACGTCAGCATAACGCTCCTTACCCACGATGCTGCGGATGTAGGGAATGTATTGGGTCGTTGTCATGAAGTAGGCGATGTCGTTCAGAGCCAGTACATCGTCACCTCGAGGAATGATAGTATCGTTTCCGCGCTTGATGGCCACGATGTGATAAGGTGATTCGGGTTTGCAGAGATCCTTTAAGGGTTGGTTAAGGATTTCGCAATTAGCGCGCAACTTGATACCAAGCATCGTGAGAGCCCCATCGTGCACGTCCCACCGCTGTCTTACCCACGACATCTTCAGTCCGTTCGAAATATCAACTGCTGCAAGGTTCTCCGGATAGATGAGCGAACTGATACCAATACCTTCGAAGAACGATTGAAGTTTCGGATCGAGATATTCGCTATTGTCAATTTTAGCGACGGTTCGCTTGGCTCCCAATGCCTTTGCCAGAATGCACGCGTTCATGTTCAAGTTCTCGTCTGGTGTGACGGAAATGAACAAGTCGGTAGAACTTACTCCTGCGTCCTTCAGGGTCTGAATGCGTGAGGGTGAGGCCTGAATGGTCATCAGGTCGTAGTCGCTGTTGATACTCGACAACCGTTCGGGGTCGGCGTCAATGAGCACTGTGTCGTGGTCGTTGCGCGAAAGCAACTTGGCCAGATGGGTTCCGATGGCGTAGGCGCCTACAATGACTATTTTCACGAGTTATATTGTTTTTGTTATTGTCTAGAAATAGTACGCTTCGTGCGGCAAAGCGACTTTATTGCAGTTCAAAGGGTTTCGCCCATTCATGGGTTCATTACGCTGCAGGAGTGTCTGAGAATTGTTCTGAGTTGAATGAAGATAGGTTCGAATGATAATATCTATTCCTAAATCATATCATTCTCCTCTAGAATCTATCAACTTTCGCCTCTCAGCGCCTTTTTGATGCTTTCTTTGTCGAGTCCGACTATTTGCCGGAGTTCGTCTACGGTTCCATGTTCGATGAATTGGTCGGGGAGACCGAGGCGAGTTACTTGTGGCTGATAACCGTGGTCGCTCATCCATTCGAGCACTGCCGACCCAAGTCCGCCATTGCGCACTCCGTCTTCGATAGTTACAATCCTACTGAAGCGCTTGCCTACCTCATGCAGAATGTCCTCGTCGAGCGGCTTTAGGAATCTCATATCGTAGTGAGCCACAGAGGGAACATTAGAAATGTTAGTGTCAGCCTCACTCTGCTGAGAGAACCCTGCAATAATGTCTTCAACATCGTTTCCGATAGGACCGATAGTGAGTACTGCTATGTCAGAGCCATTGTGGAGTTTGCGACCCGTACCAACAGTGACAGATTCCAATGGGCAGCGCCAGTCGGTGAGAACACCTCTACCACGTGGATAGCGTATGACGAATGTACCCTGATTGGGCAATTGGGCAGTGAACATCAACCTTCTGAGTTCGCGCTCATCCATTGGTGAACAGATGGTCAGATTGGGAATAGGTCTGAGATACGCCAGGTCGAATGCGCCATGATGAGTGGGGCCGTCTTGTCCAACGAGACCTGCTCGGTCGAGGCAAATCACTACGGGCAAGTTCAGGATTGCTGCATCGTGGATGATGTTATCGTAAGCACGTTGAGCAAACGAACTGTAGATATTGCAGAAAGGTTGCAGACCCTCTTTCGCCATTCCAGCGGAGAATGTCACTGCGTGTCCCTCGGCAATTCCCACGTCAAACGTGCGATTGGGCAATGCCTTCATCATGATGTTCATCGAACAGCCTGTCGGCATTGCAGGTGTCACGCCCACAATTTTCTCGTTCTGTTGCGCTAACTCGAGCAGCGTTTCACCAAAGACATCTTGATAGCGAGGCGGCTCATTCGAGTTGTCAGACGTAATGCGTTCACCTGTCTTAGCATCAAACTTTCCTGGAGCGTGCCAAATCGTAGCCTGCTGTTCTGCTGGCTGATAGCCCTTGCCCTTTGTGGTGTGAAGATGTAGCAGTTTGGGACCTTTCATGTCTTTTACCTGTTTCAAAATACGCACCAAATCCTCCACCTTGTGCCCGTCAAAAGGACCGAAGTATCGGATGTTCATACCCTCGAAGATGTTCTGCTGGTGGCTCAATGCCGATTTCAGCGCATTGTTCAGTCGGATGAGACCCTTACGTCGGTCTTCGTTCATCATACCACGTGCCTTCAGCCATTGCGATGCCTTGAAGCGTAGCCGGTTATAGGTGGCATTTGTGTCGAGTTGTAGCAGATATTTTTCCATGCCTCCTACGGCGCGGTCGATAGACATGTCGTTGTCGTTCAGGATGATGAGCAGGTCATTGGGCGTCGATGAAACATTGTTAATTCCCTCGAAGGCCAGACCACCGCTCATTGCACCATCGCCGATGATGGCGACAACCTTGTTCTGACTGGCTACAGCCATACCCAGTGCAGCGGAGATGGAGTTCGACGCATGTCCACATGTGAACGTGTCGTACTCGCTTTCCATAGGCGACGGGAATGGGCGAAGACCACCCAGTTTCCTGTTCGTTGAGAATTGCTCTCTGCGACCCGTAAGCATTTTGTGTCCATAAGCCTGATGTCCCACGTCCCACACCAGTTTGTCGTTGGGTGTATCGAAGACGTAATGCAGGGCGACGGTAATTTCCACCACGCCCAGTGATGAGGCCAGGTGACCTGGATTCACCGACAACTCCTTCACAATCTCCTCGCGTAACTCGCGGCACACTTCAGGCAATTGTTTTACGTCCAGTTGGCGCAGGTCGGCCGGATATATGATTTGGCTTAATAGCCCTTGTTGACTTTTTTCCATATTAGTTCCAACTTGCAAAGGTACGAAATTTTCGAGTAATTCAACCTTTTGAATTACATTTTTTTACCCTTATTAAATAAATATGCTTGAATTTCTATAATTCAGTTTAAGAAACAAGCGAAAATTTGCGTTGGTGAGTGTTTATCTCTATATTTGCAGTCAAAATCCGAAATAAGCAGGAAAATGTTCTATCTGCGAACCCTTCTCATGGCAGTACTTACTGCTTTTGCTCTTTGTTCCATAGCGCAGCGCCCTATTGTTGTGCTCGATATGGACACTGGTTTGCCCGTACGTGATGTATCAGTGCGAGTGGACAATGGAGCAGCCAAGCAGACAGACTATCTCGGTCGGACTTCTGTGCCGATTCTTTTCGACAGCATCATGTTCAGTCATGTGCGGTATGAGAGTGAACGACTTAATTATCAGGAAGTTAGGGACACAATGTACTTGTTGCCCATAGAGCATATGTTGCCAGAGGTACAGGTGACGGAACTCAATCCACAGACCAAATCCTTGATAAGTTCTTGGGCAAAAATTGGTGCGATGATGGGAGCGGCTGAGGCCCCCAAGGGCGTTGCCAGTTTTGATTTTGCAAGTATGCTTGACCGCCGAGGACGACGTGATAAGAAACATCTTGAACGTGCTAAGAAAATCCTGAAGGACTGGGACAAGAAGAAAGTGGAATGACGACAAGTTACAAATGACAATTCACAAATAGCAAATAACAATTCACAAATAGCAAATCGCAGATTACAAATAGCAAGTCACAATTCGCAAACCACAATTTACAAATAAATGGATGGCGCATGCGATGAGCCCTGAAAAGTAGGGCGTTCGATTAAACGTAAACTTATTAAATATCAATGGAGAACTCGGTATCATACCGGGTTCTTTCCATTTAACCCCAAGCGAAAGACAATCCTTGTTACTTATTACTTGATAAATGTTTTCAAGACTCTACCGTCATCCATCTTGACGATATTAACATGTCCTTGCTGAAGAGAAGTAAGTTGGCGGCCATCAATAGAAAACACTGTTTCTGCAGTGGCTTTCTCCGTTGTCATAGGTGCATCAACTCCTGCAAGGTCGTCGAGATAGCGGAAGTTATTGTCGATTAGGGCGTTGACAAGTTCCTTTCCTCTTGTCTCATATCCTTCGCTCTCTTCTACACCAGCAAAGTCCATGAGGATGATGCCCGTTGGACCAGCCTCGTGTTCCTGTAGATAATTGAGAATGGCTGCGTGCGTATGAGTAGCGTTATCACGATAACCTTCGCTCGTCGACACCTCATAGCCAAAGACAGACTCCATTTTCGAATAGGCTGAGGCAAAGTTGAAAATCCATCGACAAGACGTGGCCTTCTTGGTCTCATAAGTCGTACTGAAATTCAGCAGGCGCTCAATAGCCGCAATCTTTGTCTCAATACCATTTTCCCCGTGTGTATCAGAGTAGTCCTGCATATAGAGCGATGCAATTGCATTGTTCGGTCCTATGATGCGCCCTTGCGTCTGTTTGCCCCAGTTTGCTTCGCCCGTCCAGTTCCTGAAAAATCCGCCGATGGGAGTATTGGCATAGACGTCGCGACTGAGCAGCAGAATCTTCCCTCGCATCTCCGATACTTTCAGGTCGCGTTTGAAACTGACGAAATAGTCCTTCAGGTCGTCTGCATTCAGTACTTCCAGTAATCGTTCGTTATAGGCATTCTCCACCTGATCGCCGTCTGATTCATGAAGCAGATGAATGATAATGAACTCTGACGGATTAGCCACCAGCGAGTCGCGAAGTTGTCGGAGTGCATCCTCGAAATGCACATTCGTTGGGACAATACCATGATTGATGTTCATATATTCCTCATAGACGCACGGTCGCAGGTCGAATGCCCTGATTCCAATGCTCCAGAGCGAGTCGAGCGTGAGTCCCTGCGTTCGGGCAAACGCGTCGCCCAACGATTCCATGCCTTCTTCCCATCCACTTCCCGTTGCAGCATCGTGGGCTCCGGGAATTGAGAGAACAGATACATATGTGTTGTCGGGCAGCCGGCTCATCCAGTTTTCAGCCCTTAGGGAAACGCTTGTCAGCATCAATGCGGCAAAAAGTGCAATTGTAAAATTTTTCATGATGGATAGAATCTTTTGTTTTCTGCCGCAAAGGTAGTCAATTTTTTGCAAAGAAGCGAAAAGAACAACGTTTTTCCTTGGAAACGTCGATAATTATTCGTAACTTTGTCGGCTGAAACAAATGTAAATTTTCATCGCTAACACAAAGAAACCCATGAAGCAGAAACTCTTACTCGTGGTCATAGGCCTTGCTTTTGCAGGTATGACCCAGGCACAGACCAAGGACGGAGGCATTTCTCCCCAGATGCTCCAGCAGATGGAGAAGCAGCAGGCACAGCAGCCGCTGAGTCGCGGACTCTTCAACGCCATTGCACAAAACAATATCGACGATCTGGCTAAGAACTTCAAGAACCAGGGAGACATCGACAAACACTTCAGCATTGAGACACCCAAGCAGTCTATTCACGATCAGCAGTCGAGTGGACGCTGTTGGATGTTCTCGGGCCTGAATGTGCTTCGCGCCAATTTCGCCAAACAACATGAGGATACCCTCGCCGTTGAGTTCTCCCACGACTATCTGTTCTTCTACGATCAACTCGAGAAGGCCAACCTGATGCTCCAGGGTGTCATTGATCATGCCGACAAACCCATCGACGATACCCGTGTGCAGTTCTTCTTCCACCATCCGATTAATGATGGCGGCACGTTCTGCGGTGTGTCCGACCTTGCTTATAAATATGGCCTCGTGCCCAAGGGTGTGCAGCCCGAGACCTACTCGGCCGACAACACTTCGCGTATGGCTCGCATCGTTTCTTCAAAGTTGCGCGAATACGGACTGGAGTTGCGCGATATGGTCAGTTCGAAGACATCCAAGAAAGCCGTTGCCAATCGTAAGACCGAGATGCTCGCCGACATCTACCGCATGCTCTGCATGACGCTGGGCGAACCCGTCAAGGAGTTTACCTATGCCCATCGCGATAAAGATGGACGTCAGGTTGGAGAACCCCGTAAATACACCCCGAAGCAGTTTTATGAGGAGACTGTAGGCGGCGAACTCAACGGCACGTTCATCATGGTTATGAACGACCCACGTCGTCCTTATCACAAGACTTATGAGGTGGAATACGACCGCCACACCTACGACGGAACGAACTGGAAGTATCTTAACCTTCCGATGGAGGAGATAGAGCAACTCGCCATTGCCTCACTGAGAGACGGTCGCAAACTCTATTCCAGTTACGATGTCGGTAAGCAGTTCGACCGTAAGCGCGGTTATCTCGACACTGAGAACTACGACTATGGTGCTCTCTTTGGCACAGAGTTCAAGATGGACAAGGCACAGCGCATCATGACCTTCGATAGTGGTTCTACTCACGCAATGACCCTCACCGCCGTTGATCTCGACAAGGAAGGAAAGCCCGTGAAGTGGAAGGTAGAGAACTCATGGGGTCCTGCCAACGGTGTTGGTGGCTGCCTGATTATGACCAACCGCTGGTTTGAGGAATACATGTTCCGCCTCGTTGTCGACAAAAAGTATGTATCCAAGCAGACGCTGGATGAATACAACCAAAAACCAGTGATGGTGATGCCCGAGGACCCGCTCTTTGCCGACGACCTCTAATCGCCATTCGCCATTTGAATTTATTGGTTTTAAGCCATTAAGCAGAATAGCGTGTCGCCAGCAATTCATGGCGGCACGTTTTTTGTTCAATGGCCTTTGTTGCACCCCTGGAAAAGTTATATTTTTTCAATAAATGTGCAAAACCAACAAAAATTGTATAAAACATCAGGCAAAAAGGAGAATTTTTCAAAATAAAGTTCTACCTTTGTGCGGCAAAAACAAACCACACCCCTTCGTAGACGAACGAAAATAGGACAAATAATAGGATAATAAATGAAAAAGAATCTCGAAACCATTTGCATTCATGGCGGATACAAGCCCGTTAAAGGCGAACCGCAGCAACTGCCAATCATCCAGAGTACAACCTTCAAATACGACACGAGCGAACAGATGGCTCAACTCTTCGACTTAAAGGAAGAGGGCTATTTCTACACTCGTCTCGCTAATCCCACCAACGACAGCGTGGCCAAGAAGATTGCCGCACTCGAGGGTGGTGTGGGAGCAATGCTCACCTCCAGCGGTCAGGCTGCCAACTTCTATGCAGTGTTCAACATCTGTGAGGCTGGCGACCATTTCATCACGTCGAACAACATCTATGGTGGCACGTTCAACCTCTTCGGCGTGACGATGAAGAAACTTGGCATCGACTGCACCTTCGTTGACCCTGAGTGGGATGATGAGAAGATTGAAGCCTGCTTCCGTCCGAATACGAAGTGTTTTTTTGGCGAGACCATCTCCAATCCTGGTGGAAACGTGTTCGATATTGAGCGCTTTGCGAAGATGGCCCACAAGCACGGTGTTCCTCTGATTGTCGATAATACCTTTGCCACACCCGTCAATTGTCGCCCGTTTGAGTGGGGGTGCGACATCGTCACCCATTCCACTACGAAGTATATGGACGGACACGCTGCACAGGTCGGTGGTGCCATTGTCGACTCAGGCAATTTCGACTGGGATGCTTATGGTGATAAGTTCCACGGGCTGACCACACCCGACGATAGTTATCACGGACTCACCTATACGAAGGCGTTTGGCAAGATGGCCTATTGCACGAAACTCGTTAGCCAACTGATGCGTGACCTCGGCAGCATCCCTGCCCCGATGAACTCCTACATTCTGAATCTCGGACTCGAGACCTTGGCCCTGCGTATGCGTCAGCATTGTGCCAACGCGCAGAAGGTTGCTGAGTGGCTGGAGAAGAATCCGAAGGTGAGTTGGGTGAACTATTGCGGACTGAAGTCTAACAAGTATTATCCGCTTGCACAGAAATACCTGCCGAATGGGTCTTGTGGCGTTATTGCCTTCGGACTGAAGGGAACTCGCGAGGATGCTATTAAGTTTATGGACAATCTTGATTTCATCTCCATCGTGACCCATGTGGCTGATGTACGTACCTGCGTGCTTCATCCCGCTAGTCACACCCATCGACAGTTGAGCGATGAGCAGTTGCTTGAGGCAGGCGTTGCTCCCGACCTCGTTCGTCTGTCAATAGGCATTGAGAATGTTGATGACATCATTGCCGATCTCGAGCAAGCAATGGCAAAAAGGTAAGGAACAGGTCTCGCACAGGATAGTCTGACGCGTTCCAAAGTTTAAATAAGTAAGCAGTCTCTGTTCTTTCGGAGGCTGCTTTTTTGTTTTGCGAGGTCCGTCGAACTTCGCAAGCACCAGAGAGTTACTTATTAACCAATTTTCTTCAAAAAATGGCGGTTTCATCGGAACTATTAGGCTATTTTGGCCAGATTTCGGGTGAAAAGCGGACGGAGTAGGGGAGGAATGTGAAAATGTAAAGAAAAAGTCAGAAAATGGCCACCTTTCAATTTGTCTCACGTTTCAATTTGTCTCATTAGTGCATAAAAACTGCATAAAAGGTGTAGAGTTTTGTCGGAAAAGTGTGGAGTTTTCGCGGGATTAAGTTTTTTTCTTTTTAATTATTTGGCTTCTTGCTTAATTTTTTATAATTTTGCGCAACTATGTACAAAAGAATAACAAACTGATTTTATATCAAATTTTACTTCACATTTTTAATCCCAATGCCTAATCCGCTATAGCCAGTCATTACGGGATTAGTTTTGCTGACATATGAACAATTTTATAAATTAACTAAATACTTTTAATTATTTATGAACAAAATTATCCACAAATCCCCTCCGATGAAAATCGGACGAGGAAGGCAGCGCGGCCGGTGGCTGGGTCTGCTACTGATTTTTGTTTTGTTGTTAGGAACCACGAATGTCTATGGTCAGGCAAGCAACTTAGACGATGCCACTCTGGTGGGCCGAGACAACACTTATACCAACTATTATTGGTACACACTGGAACCCAAAGGGTCAGTAACAAGCGACGGTTATCCTGACCCCATAAACACTAAGGTGCCCGTCACCTTTTATTTTCTTGATACTGATGCTGCGCCCCAGCGCTACATGAGCTGTTACTACAGTTACAACAACGATTGGGAGAAAAGTGTATCCAACAAACTGATTGTAGATCATCCCATTGCGAAGCCTGGACAAGAGTATATTGGCTTCTACTACATGAACTC
This sequence comes from Prevotella sp., assembly GCA_024697645.1. Classification (GTDB taxonomy): domain Bacteria; phylum Bacteroidota; class Bacteroidia; order Bacteroidales; family Bacteroidaceae; genus Prevotella. Next base: position 10,987 of record JAILFH010000009.1, on the reverse strand, counting down.
CCTGGATGAAAGTAATAGTTCAAGTGATGACATGTTCCGTAACTGGGGTCTTACCTATGATGAACCAAAAACTGGAGGTCGTCTACTGTTTGAGAATGATATGACGACTGCAACGGGACTGAATTTTTCTGATTATACAGGTTCTGCCAAGATTCTATACAGATGCTATAATGAAAACTGGGGATACCGAACCAACACCTATCAGTATAACTATCTGAAGTTCTATCCATGTTCATCACTGACAAGCATAGTTGGCAACACCGTCACCCTCTACTTCTATGGAGGATGGGACTGGGATGGCAGCGGAGGCAATTACAAAGGCTACGGACAATATAATACTTGCGCAAATGTAGATATGCCCTGTTACTGGAAATTCGATGTGGAGATTACCAACGAAAACCCCGATGCCACCATTGTCCGCGCACAAAATGGTACACTGGCCTATAGTGTCTCAAACATCCCAAGTGTCAGTGGATACAGCGTTAAATACAACTTCGGTGACTATGGCGCAAAAGATTTTGGTTCCAGCACATCAGGGTCAGGCAATATAGGTTCTGGCATTGACCATAAGCAAGCCATCAACCTCACTTACACCTCAGAGAGCTATGCGACCTTGACGATAGACTCTATCGGTTACACCAACTCTAACTTCTCCCTGCCGTCAACTACTACCGTCACTCAAAACATGAATTTCCGCAAGACTCATGATGCCATCTCGATACCAGGATGCACCTATCCTGAAAGCATGGAGGCAGATTTTGACCAGTGGAACAAGAAGGTTATTGTGACATGGAAACTGCCCGACGACAACAAGAATCGCAACCGGAGTGGTAATTTCTATGTGTATCGTTACCAGAATGGTGACACCAGCACTCGCCAACTAGTGAGTGATGCTATCAGCGTGGACGGACTATTACGCTTCGAGGATGAGAATGTAGACTACAACAGTAACTACACTTATGAGGTGAGTTTCCTGCTGAATGGATGGGCAACATCGGATGGTCCTGAGTCTTCATTGACAGCAGAATCGACTATCAGCACAACAGCGTCATACAACTTCAGCAATCTTACTGACTCACGCAAGGAAAGCAGTGTGCAGTTGAGTTGGAAGCACGACACGCCTACAGATGGGACTACCCTTACGTTTAAGGTCTGGCGTTGTGAGGATGCAAACAGTTTCTATGATCAGAATGGTCAGATTATTACTGCAAATATTATCGCAGCAATGGGTAATGAAGCCTATGCAACGGTGAATGCAGCTTCCTCAGGCAATACGACTACCTACGTGGATGGCACCTTAGGGAGCAACTGCACTTATTACTGGTATCGCATCAGTGTAGAAGCCCTCGGTGGAATTTTCTATTCCGACCTGATTGGACCAACCACGATGTCGGGCAGCACGGTAATTAACAGTGTGTCAGCCAACCGTGGTACCTACTCGGATGTGGTGAAGGTGCAGTGGGATGTGACGCAGATGGGAACAGATCCGTCACGCTATGTTGTTTCGCGTCGTTTGCTGGGTTCTACGAAAGACAGCGACTATAAGCAAGTTTATGTTGTTTCTGGCACTGAGTCGAGTTACTTCTTCGAAGACAATACGGCTCAGCCCGGTCAGTTCTACCAATATCGCGTTGTTTCTCAAAGCAACTGTGTTGACAAAGCGACAGGGGAGACGAGTTACAATGTGACGAGTTCGGGTGAGGCAGATGGTTTCTGCCAGAGCCGAGGCGTCATCAGCGGCCGTATCACCTATGGTACTGGCACAGCAGTGCCCGATGCCCGTGTGCTGCTGACGAAGAACAGTGAATCGGGAAACGATACCAACCAGTTCTACTCGCTGAAAGTGGATCCTCAGGGAGGTGTCATGTGGACTCCGGCAACTGACGTTGGTCAGGATTTATTCCAGGGCAATCCGTTCACATTCCAGATGTATGTGCGTCCGGATGTTGTCGTGGCCGATGGTTCAACTATCATCGATGCTAACGGACAGTTTGCACTCATGCTGAAACCTGCTGCCACCAGTGGCAACAGCGAACTCTATCTGAAGGTGGGCAGCAGTGAGGCACAGGCTACGGGCATTGAGATTCCCAATACTTACTACCGCAACGTCTGTCTCACACATGACGGCAATACAAGCTGGATTGTGCGTATGGTTGATGGTGAGAGCATCGTGAGCAAGAGCATCACCGCATCTGCCGTGACGTGGGGAGGCGGCAGCGTGGTCTTCGGTTCCGACAAGGACTTCACTACTGCCCATGGATTCACGGGCTATCTTGACGATATCCGCCTGTGGTCGGCAGCACTCTCCGACAGTGAGATTCTTGGCAACTACGACCGTCTGCTTATTGGCTCTGAGGACGAACTAAAGATTTACTGGCCCATGGACGAAGGTGTCGCCAGTCTGCCGTTCACTTACGACTACTCGAAGACTTCGGGCGTAGCCAATGAGAACCACGGCCAGAAACAACCCAACACTACGTTCTCCACAACCGTTCCGAGCGACACGCAGCTGAGTCTCTACGGTCGAACCGACGTCGAAGGCAACTACGTGATTCGCGGTGTACCGTTTGCAGGAGAGGGTACCAACTATAAGGTTTCGCCCGACCTCGGTGTTCATTCCTTCTCGCCGCAATATCAGACACGCTTTGTCAGCAATAGCGCGCTCAACCACTCGGGTGTCGACTTCGAAGACGTGAGTTCGTTCGAGATGAACGGTTATGTGTACTACGAGAATACGAACATTCCCGTTGAGGGTGCTTACCTCTATGTCGATGGAACTATCTGCGCCAAGGAAGGGGAGGCCATACAGACCGACGATCAGGGTGCCTTTACCATTTCCGTTCCTATCGGCGACCACTATGTTACGGTGAAGAAAGATGGTCACACGTTCGTGAACGAGGGCAGATTCCCCAAGGACCCGAATGGTGTGGGCCAACTCTACACTTTCGTCAAGAAGGAGACGGTGACATTCTACGACAACACGAAGGTGATGATTGCCGGACGTGTCGTGGGTGGTAAGATTGAGAATGAGAAAGCGCTGGGCCTCGGTTTGAGTAAGGCTAATATTGGTCAGGCAAAGATAGTGCTTTCTACTCGTTCCAACAGCCGTTACCTTAATTATATTTACGACGCGAATACGGGAACCTCTTCATTAGGCACCGACGAGTTGACGTTCAATGCCAAATATGGCACTGCCGCTGTTGCCGGTACCGACACCCAGCAGGGCGCCCAGCATCTGATGACTATCATGACCGATGCCGCTACAGGTGAGTTCGCTGTTGAAGTGCCACCTCTCGACTATGCAGTGGAGAGCATCTCAATTCCGAGTTCTTCTACATACAGTTTTACCACGCTGCCAAGCATTGATGCAGTCGACGTGCAAAACGTGAAGACCGATTCTGTTGAAGTTGACGGCCAGATGCAGAAATTTGAGTATGTGGCCTCGATGAAGATGCAATACACGAAAGGTGCCACGATGGTCATCACCGACCTTGACAACGTCGACGGTGCCCTCGGAGAGGCTACTATCACAGGAAAAGATGCCAACAAGGTGGAGCACACCGTTGCTGCCTATACAGTGGATGCTTCTACGGGCGCAGTGAGCTATACGCAAGGTTCTCCGCTGCTGTTGCAGAACAAGAATTATCAATTCAAGATTCGCGCCTATCAGGAGTATGTGAACTACGACGGCGAGGATCCTGTCTATGACCAGATGCCGATGGCCAATTCCGTCATCCGCATTGCCAACGACTATGCGATGGGTGCGCCTGTCTGTATTTCTGGTGACGACGAGAAGGTTGGTATGAGTGCCCGCGAGTTAGAAGTAGACGTTGACCTTGAGGACGACGAACTCCAACTCGACTCAGTAGGTGAGGTTGTCTATCAGTTTGCTGCCGGCTATCCGAAGACTGTGAGCCCCTACACACGCGGTTGTACTATCTCTATGGAGGAAGATGCCTCGGCCCAGTGGACCAACACGGCTATCATTATCGGTCTTCTGCCTAAGGGTAACGACTTTGTAACGGGCGGTCCCGACAAGGTGACGATGATTCTTCGCGACCCAGGTGGCTCGCACTCGAAGTCAACCTATAGCACGGGACATGTGACCAAGCAAACGAAGACACATTCCTTCAGTGACAATCTTCAGGAAGTTGTCGAGGTAGAGATTGCTGCAGGTGTCAATCATACCTTTGTGGCTGGTTCGTTAGTGTTTGCTCAGGCTACGACGATGGAGATTCAGGCCTCTACGACTGGTGGTGTCGAAATCTCGGAAGCTTTCAACTATAATGGTTCTTCAGAGATCTCCACGACCACTTCAGAGGAGTTCTCGACGAGTGCTGACTGGGACTATGTAGGTCAGGCTGCCGATGTATTCATCGGAACAGGCACCAATTATATTATTGGTGCTGCCACTAAGCTCGGCTACTCCTTTGGCACTGACGGCAAGGCCACTTTCGGAACTTCCGATGCAGTGACTGTGGGTCAGGGCTTTACGACCAACTTCAACTATACACAGAACTACATCGAGAACGTACTCATTCCCAACCTCGAGATGTTGCGCAACAATCTCATCCATCCCGTTGGCACAACACTTACGGCGAAGGAAGACGCGCAGTATGTCTCAACAGTTGCGGAAGGCGACGAGAACTTCGGTCAGGATGGCTACTACACGATTGTTGACCCCTCACCCGACAAGTCGTTTGCCGACTCCGTATCGTTCTATAACATGCAAATCTCGGCTTGGGAGCAGCATCTGGCCAACAACGAGAAAGCCAAGGTGACGGCCATCAACAACCGCGACCAATGGCTCGTGCAGAACAAGTCGTTCGATTCAGGTTCGAGCTATACCTCGAGTGTTACAAACGAGAAATCGACCAGCACCAGCTATGGTTCCACCACCGAGCTGAAGGTTAGATTCAAAGTAGGTGGAGGATTCAAGGTCAATGGTATGGGACTCTCAGCCTCTGAGGAAACCATCAACACGAGCAACTACCAATATACTTCAGGAAGCTCTGAGACCAATACCTGCGCCATAGGCTACACCCTCGAGGAGGATGGCGACGACGACGCTCTGACCATCGATGTCTTCAAGGCTCCCGACGGGCTTGGCCCTATCTTCGTAACCAAGGGCGGTCGCACGAGTGCTCCCTATGAGGACCAGGAGGTGACGCACTACTACCAGCCAGGCACCGAGATTTCGGCCAAGACCATGCAGATTGAGGTTCCGCAGTTGGCAGTCAAGGCTCCTTCCACCTTGCAGAATGTGCCTTCAGGCCGTGCTGCAAAGTTCACACTTGAGTTGACCAATGCCTCGGAGACTGGTGAGGACTGCTGGTTTACGCTTGGTGTGTGCGACACGACGAATCCTAACGGTGCAGCCTTCTCAGTGAGCGGCACTGCCCTGGGCAACGGCCGTTCAGTGCTTGTTCCCGGTGACTCTACAATCACGATGTCGCTGGAGATGAAGCAGACCGACGAGAGCATTCTCGAATACGACAAGATTGGAATCCGCCTGTTCTCGCCTGTACAGAAGGACAACACGGGCATTCATCATGAGATTGCCGATACGGCTTATGTCAGCGCTACCTTCGTGCCCGCTGGTCCCGATGTCGACATGACCCTCTCGCACAACGTGCTGAACATCATCGCCGGCACCGACCTGACGCTCTCGGCCACTGGTTACGACATCAACTACGACAAGCTGACGGCCCTGCAGATGGAATATCGCAAGGATGGCGACAACACGTGGAACCTGGTGCGCAAGTTCGTGAAGGACGAGGATACCTACAATGCCGACAAGGACAACCTTGACCTGCTCGACGCTGCCACTGAGACTTACGTCTTCAATATGAAGTCATTGGCCGACGGCACCTACTACTTCCGCACGCGCTCTGTCTGCGACTTCGCAGGTGAGACCGTCTACGGCACGAGTGAGGAGATCAAACTTGTGAAGGACCAGAGCGCACCGAAGCTCTTCGGCACTGCCAACCCGACCGACGGCATTCTGAATGCGAACGACGAGATCAGCGTGACGTTCAACGAAGACATCGTGACCGATGAACTGAGCCGCTCGAACTTCGTCATCCAGGCAGCAGTCAATGGTCAGACACTCGACCACGATGTGGCACTCGCAGCTCAGAATTCAGAGCGTGCGGCCTACACCGAGGCCAACATCAATCTGGCTCAGAAGGACTTCTCGGCCGACATGTGGGTGAACTACTCATCGGCAGGAACTCTCTTCAGCCACGGCAGCGGCTCGGAGAAGTTCGAGGTGGGTACTGATGCCGACGGTCATCTGACACTAGCCATCGGCGAGAATACCTATACATCGACGGCTACGCTGACAAAGAACAAGTGGGTATTCCTGACTTTCAACTATGCTTACAACGGCGATACGAGCAAGTTCAGTGCTCTCTTCGCCGAGGATGCAACTAACACACAGCTCTTTGACGACCAGACAGTGGCCGGCTATAGTGGCAACGGTCCGCTCTCGCTGGGTAGGAACTTCACGGGTGCCATCCAGGAACTGACGCTCTGGGACAAGGCACGCTCATGCAGCGAGGCTAAGGCCGACAAAGATCTGACGAAGAAGCCTTCGACACCTAACCTCATCGGCTACTGGAAGATGGACGAGGGCGATGGCCTGACGGCTACCGACTATGCCCGCAACCGCCATATGACGCTGCCTCAGAGCACTTGGTATCTGAACAACACCAATATTGCTGCCAACTTCGACGGCTCGGAGGCCATGAAGCTCGATATCTCGGCTTGCAGCGCCCTCGATACCGACGACTACGCAATGGAGATGTGGTTCAAGAGCGAGCAGACGGGCGTAGCAGCCCTGTTCTCGGCCATCCAGGGAGCTGACGACCGCGTAGAGATGGGCTTCAATGCCACCGGCGCACTGACGCTGACCTCGAAGGGCTCCGAGAACGAAATCACCACAACCAATCTGCGCGACAACGCATGGCACCATCTGGCACTGAACGTGCTGCGTAGTGGCAATGCAACGGTCTATGTCGACGGCACGGCCTTGAAGACATTCTCGGCATCAGTCGTAAGCGCATTGTCAGGTGCAAATCTCGTTATTGGTGCCAAGACTCAGGGTGGCAACAGCTATGCCAACTACTTCGAGGGTTCGGTAGATGAAATTCGTTTATGGAAGGCAACGCTCTCGAACGACTACCTTCAGCGCAACAAGAACGTTCGCCTGACTGGTGACGAGGCAGGTCTTGTGGCCTACTATCCGTTCGAGGCTCAACGCTTCAACGAATACCAGCAGAGTATCGTCGAGCAGAGTGTCGCTGACCAGAGCATGCGATACAACAGTGAGACCAAGGAATACGAGCTGACTGGAATTGAGGCAGCGATGACAACGGGCTCCGTGGCGTTCAACAGCACCGACGTTCCAGGTCTGAAGCCTGCACCGCAGCTGACGAACCTGAACTACTCGTTCGTGGCCAACGAGCGCAAGGTGATCATCACGCTTACCGACAATCCAGAGATACTCGAAGGCTGCACGGTAGACCTTACCGTTCGCTATGCAACGGACAAAAACTACAACATGCAGGAGGACATCCACTGGACGGCCTACGTGCGTCAGAACCAGCTGCTGTGGGAGGGCGACACAGAGATCGCACTCGAGCAGCAGAGCGGCGAAAGCACCACGTTTGAGGCAACTATCGTGAACGAGAGCGGCACCAGCGACATCTGGTCGTTGAGCGGACTTCCCACCTGGCTGACGGCGAGCGATATGAGCGGTACGCTGACGGCACAGCAGAAGAAGACCATCACGTTTACCGTGGCCAGCAGCGCAGCCATCGGCAAGTATGAGCAGACCATCTACCTGACGGGCAACAACAACATCAGCGAGCCGCTGACGCTGAGCCTGAAGGTGAAGGGCGACGAGCCTGCATGGACTGTGAACACCGAAGGCTACCAGTTCAACATGAACATCGTGGGTCAGCTGCAGTTCCAGAGCAAGCTCTCTACCGACGAGGACGATATCATTGCCGCGTTCAACGAGTTCGGCGACTGCGTGGGCTTGGCCCGTCCGCAGTACGAGTCCGCGTTCGACACCTACTTTACGATGATGACCGTCTATGGCAATGGCAATGAAGAAAATAGTCTGATCTTCAAGGCCTACGACGCGAGCACGGGCAAAGTCTATCCCGTTGTGGAGACCAAAGAACCTGTCTTCTTCGAGGCCGATAAGCTGGTAGGCACTCTTGCCGCACCATTCATCTGGAACGTGACCGACAAGATCGAGCAGACCATCAACCTGAAGACAGGCTGGAACTGGATCTCGCTCTATGTGACTCCAACTGATATGGCTCCCAGCAGTGTGATGGCTGACGTTCTCGACATCCTGAATATCATCAATGGTAAGGACGGTACTTACGAATACGATCCCACTATTGGCTGGACGTCAGGTAGCGAAGACTTTATAATGGACAATGCCTCGATGTACAAACTCAATGCTAAGTCCGAGGGTCAGGGCACCGTAATTGGCTCTCCTGCCGATGTAGTTGGTACAGCGATTACCGTGAACAGCGGTATGACGTGGATTGGCTATCCGCCGACATTCACCCTGTCGCCTGCCGACGCATTCGCAGGGCTTGAGCCACAGGAGAACGACATGGTGAAGAACCAGAACGTCTTCGCAGTCTACAGTGCTGCCAATGCCAAGTGGGTGGGCACACTCACGGCCATGGAGCCCGGCGTGGGCTACATGTACAGGTCTGGGGCCGACGCAGCCAAGACCTTCACCTATCCGTCGACGGCACCTGCCAGTTCGGCCGCACAGGCGAAGGCCTACATGATGGACGCTGAAGACCTGCACTTTGAGGCTGTTCCCGCCGAGACCTATCCGAGCAACATGACGATGATTGGACAGGTGGTTGACAACGGAATGCCGGTTGCCGGCGTTGAGGTTGCCGCCTACGTGGGCGGTGAGTGCCGCGCGACGATGCGCTCCGATGCCGACGGCTATCTGTTCCTGCTCGTACCTGGCGACGGCAAGGCCCGCGTGATGACGCTCCGCACCTACATCCTCGGTGAGGAGACCGAACTCGACCTGCCGCTGAACTATCAGGCCGACAAGATGCTCGGCACGCTCGGCAGTCCCATCCTGATTGACATCACCAACCTGACCACTGGCATCAGCCGCCTGGGTGATGACGCTGACGAGGGCGAGTACTACGACCTGAGCGGCCGCAAACTGGCTACTCGTCCGTACCAGCCCGGCGTCTACATCCGCAACGGTGAGAAGGTAGTCATCAGGAGAAAGTAAGGAGGCCTGCCTATGAACAAGTTTGTGAAGAAAATGACGATCGTGGCGGCACTGCTTGTGCTGCCCACGGTCGCCTTCTCCCAGACACACTACACGCCCGTGGAAGACGGCAAGTACGAAGCCTACATGAACTTCACGGGCCAGGTAGTGGAGGACGGTCAGCCGGTGAACGGAGCCGAGGTCGCGATGTTCGTGGCGGGAGAGTGCCGCCAGACACAGGTCTCGCACAATATCTCAGGCAACGACCTGCAGGGCAATCCCTACAGCATTGACGGCCTCGTGACATCGTATATGGCCTGGGGCCAGAGCCACAAGGAGAACATTACGTTCAAGGTGTATATGCCGAACGGCGAGGAGAGGGAACTGGCAGCGTTCTGCCCGCTGGTCGTGGACTCTCGTACTGGCATGCCCAGCGAGCCTTTCATCCTCGACGTGAATGACCTGGCCCATAATGTGGTGATGGATTTCCGCCGTGAGGGTAATGCTATTATCGGTACTTATTCTACAGGTACCGACGGCAATCAGTTCCCTTCCACGGCAACATTCACCTACGATGGCCTGACCATCGAGGCGAAGGATACGAAACTGACCGACCTCAATGTGAACTACATCAGCGAGAGCAATGGCCTGCGTGTAGCTCCGGGCGCCACAGTCACTTTCACGGCCCCTGCTGGCTACATGATTATAGGTGCCTGGGCATTGAGCAAAGCGCATGAACTTACGCTCGACAAGACCGGTGCCAAGTTCTATTATGAAGGCTGGACGGGTTGCGCGAAGAGTATCACGCTGATGAATTCCACGACCAGCATGAACAGCTTTTATGGCATCGAGGTGCGCTACAAGAAGGTGCTTATCGGCGACGTGAACCGCGACGGCAAGATTTCGATTGCGGACGTGACTGCATTGGTGAACATCATCCTGGGCAAGGACAGCGTGGAGCCGTATGTCTATGACCACGATGCCGCTGATGTGAACACCGACAACAAGATCTCGATTGCGGACGTGACGGCCCTGGTGAACATCATTCTGGGAAAACAACAATAGGAGACCCACCCCCCAGCCCCTCCCTATATGGAGGGGAGTAGATAGTTATTTTGGGTGAGATGACCAAGTTCCGGATTGTGAGATGCTCGCTGCTCCAAAAGAATTCGAAAGTTAGTTATTGGCTAAAACTCATAGATAACAATGAAAGCAGTCATCGCGTAGAGTGGTGGCTGCTTTTTGTTTTTACGAGGCCTTCATTTATGAAGATTGCGCACTGAATCAGGGCTCAAATTAACCATCGAAAGTCCTAAGGTATAGAAATCTTTTGTAAATATTTTTTCACGGAAAATCATCGAAAATCGTCCATTTCATCGGGAGTACGTGTTAAAGTTTTTTACCATATTTGCATCGAAAATCAAACCAGAAATTATTTTGAATTGTCATCAATGATTCTTAATTTCTTATTTGCCTGACTATAGTAAAAAGAAGGAAAATATAACATTTGTAACATTTGTAACATTAACAATTAGTATGTACCACAATTCTGACCTGACAAGTTTCATATTCTATCCTTCAAACTGAAAGAAAATAGGGCTCAGAAATAAGAGATTGTAAGAAGTATAATTTTATTATATATCATAATTATAATTATGATATATAATAAAATTATACTTCTTACAATCTCTTATTTCTGAGCCCTATTTTCTTTCA
>JAILFH010000101.1 GCA_024697645.1 Prevotella sp. | reverse complement strand
GAAGTCGCCTTCCTTCAACTCATGCACCACGCTGGCCGTGTCGTTGCCGCCACATCCCATCAAGATAGGTACTTTCCCATTCACCACCTCCACCACCGTGTCCTTGATGCGATGGCGTTCCATGGGCTTGAGCGTGGGCGTTTCGCCTGTTGTCGCCAAGATACAAAAAAAATCTGCGCCGTTGTCCAACTGATAGTGAATCAGTTGTTTCAGCGCAGAATAATCCACGTCTCCGTTCTCCGTAAACGGTGTTACGAGTGCGATACCGAGTCCCTTGAATAGATGTTCAGCCATAATCCTGTCTTTATTCAGGCGCAAAGATACGGTAAAAGACTGAAATCACAAAACAATTCGCTCGATTTTTTCAGAAATAGTGCTATTATTCGTTTCCGATGTGTGGTGGAATCCTTTCTCCTTCATCTCATCACGCATACGGGGATGGCGGAGACGCATTTTCTCCTGATAGGCCTTGAACTGCTCCTCGGTCAAGATACCCTTCAGCTCCTCCTCGTATTCTTTCATTTGGGCATGACGCTCCTGCATCTTCTCCTTCATTTCGGGTGAAGGTTCCATCCTCTTGCGTTCGGGCTTGACCTTCTGCTCGGTGGGCCCTGTCAAAGCGTCAACTTTCAGTAGTTTCTTCTCTTTCATGTCCTTCATATCTGGACGGGGACGCATGCCGTGGTGGGGGGCTTCCAGCACGTTGGCGTACTTCTCGTTCAGCTCTTTCACCTTGGCAGCCTGGTTTTCGTCAAGGCCCAGTTCCTTCACCATCATGCCTGTGCGGCAGGGTTTCTGGTCTTCGCAGCCTTCATGTTTCTTGCAGCCTTCCATCTTCTTGCCTTCGCAGCCTTCATGCTTCTTGCAGCCTTCCATCTTCTTGCCCTCACAGCCTTCATGCTTCTTGCAGCCTTCCATCTTCTTGCCTTCACAGCCTTCATGCTTCTTGCAGCCTTCCATCTTCTTGCCTTCGCAACAATCCTTTTTCTGACCGTCGCATTTCTTTTCCATCTTGGCCTTTTCACATTTCTTACTGCAATCTTCCTGAGCCATTGCCGTAGTAAGGGCAAACATGGCCACAAACATTAAAACAACTTTCTTCATGTTTTCTGTAATTTAAATGTTAGACAATATTGTTGATTTCTATCAATTATGACGCTAAACAAGCTTCGGCGTTTAAGCCTGGTGTGTCGTTTTTTAGACTTTTTCTCATTTTTTTTGCCTTTCACCGAACTTTTTCCGCAAAACATTTGGTGGAAAGAAAGATAATCACTACCTTTGCACCCGCATTCGAGGAAGGCTCAAATGAATGGACCATCCTCACGTTCAGCCAAATGAGCAAGCTCTTTGGCATTCACTCATTCGGAAGGTTAAAAATATTTGACCTTCCTCACGCTCAGCCAAATGAGCAAGCTCTTTGGCATTCACTCAATCGGAAGGTTGGCAGAGTGATCGATCGCGCTGGACTCGAAATCCGGTATACCCTTTCCGGGTATCGGGGGTTTGAATCCCTCATCTTCCGCAAAATAAAACAGGGAGCCGTAATGGTTCCCTGTTTTTGTATATACACATTAACTTGAGGTTATGGAAATGGTCATTCAGTAGAAATAACGTCATCAATCTGATCGATGATCTCCTGATAGTTCTCCTGGTTGCGATCATGAATCTTCAGTCCGATGAAACCGCCCAAGATGGCACACACGCACATCGTAACGGCAAAGAACAGGAAGTTGTTATCGGGATTCTTCATGTAGGTGTCGAAGATGAAATAGCCGAACCACAGAATACCTGCCGGAATACCGAACATCAGCCAGTCCTTATCCAGCTTCTTGGCCTTGGCCACTTTCTGCGAAGCATCAACCAGGTTCCTGTTATACATGTTCTTGTTACGGATGAACCTACCGGTATAAAGCGTGTATCCGAACACCACCAGCATCAAGATGCTTAACGAGATCCATACGCCTAATGAAGAGCCGTTGAGTTTCACGAAAGCCCAGTAGCCGTAGGGGATTAACAGCAGACTGACGATGCTGCACACGGTGTAGCGGCGATTGATACTGTTTGTATTGCGCTTGAGCGACTGCCGTATCAGGTTGTCATTGATGATCTCCTGCTTGTCCAGCTTCTTCTTCAATGTATTCATCTGCTCGCGCATATTCTCTAATTCAATTTCGTTGTTCATAATGGGTAAATTTTTAATCGTTAGACATGTTTTTTAACTGCTCTCTGATTCTGAACAGACGCACACTGACGTTCTTAGTAGTGATTCCGACAATCTGTCCGATTTCCTCATACGAGAGATTCTCGAGCCAGAGTAGAACAATCGCCCTGTCGAAGGGTTGCAACTTGGCGATACGCTTGTGGAGCATGTCCACCTGACGCGTATCCTCGTCGCGGTCTTCAAAGAGGTTGATGTCCATGGTCAGACGGGCGGTAGCCATGCGTCGCTTCTTCCTGTCTATGGTGATACAGGTGTTGAGGGCGACACGGTAGATCCACGTCCTGATGTCACTGCGATGCTCGAAGCTCTCGAATCCTTTCCACAGATTCACTAGTACCTCCTGGAACAGATCGTTCACCTCGTCGGCATCTTGCGAGAACATGTAGCACACGGTATAGATGGTGCTCTTGTGTTCCGTTACGGTTTGCGCAAACTTTTTTTCTAATGCTGTCATTGTCTTCTGTTCTTTTCAATGATTTGATTTTTTGCCCATTAGACGCTGCAAAGATACGAAAAACTACACGATACTTCCAAAAAAAATCATTTTTGCTGAAGATAAACGAAAAAAAACCTTAATAACTAAGATTATTTAAAGAAATGTTTTGTGATTTCATAAAAAGTTCGTAATTTTGCACCCTGTTTGGAATAAGTATCAAAAAACGATCGTAAAAAACGTAGATAGCAATGTCGAAGATTTGTCAGATTACAGGGAAGAAAGCCATGATCGGCAACAATGTTTCCCACTCGAAGCACCGCACAAAGCGCAGCTTTGACGTAAACCTGTTCAGTAAGAAGTTCTACTATGTAGAAGAGGCTTGCTGGATTCAGTTGAAGATCAGCGCTGCCGGTCTGCGTATGATTAATAAGGTAGGTCTGGACGCTGCCCTGAAACAAGCTGTTGCCAAGGGTTTTGTTGACTGGAAGGACATTAAAGTAATAGGAGACTAACAACTATGGCAGGAAAGAAAGCAAAGGGTAACCGCGTTCAGGTGATTCTGGAATGTACCGAGATGAAGGAGAGTGGACTCCCCGGAACAAGCCGTTACATCACCACGAAGAACCGTAAGAACACACCAGAGAGAATGGAACTTAAGAAGTATAACCCCATCCTGAAGCGCATGACAGTGCACAAGGAGATTAAATAATCTATATAAAGCATGGCAAAGAAAACCGTCGCAACCCTCCATGAAGGTTCTAAGGATGGTCGCGCTTACACAAAGGTTATCAAGATGGTAAAGAGCCCTAAGACAGGTGCTTACATCTTCGACGAGCAGATGGTTCCTAACGAGGCTGTTAAGGACTTCTTCAAGAACTAATATTCAGTTATACAATAAATTTAAGGCTGCAATCTCATGATTGTGGCCTTATTTTTTATTTAAAATGTGGACTTATCCCCACTTTTCCTCACCTCAGACCCTAGGTCTTAGGTGCTTTAGTTCGAGAAATTTCAAATTAATTTGGATTTCTCCTCACTTATTCGTACCTTTGCAAATGTAAATATATAGTTATGGGAATTTTCGGTTTTTTCAATAAGGAAAAGAAAGAGACGCTGGACAAAGGTCTGGAAAAGACAAAGACGAGTGTATTCGATAAGTTAGCACGTGCCGTTGCCGGTAAGTCTAAGGTTGATGATGATGTGTTAGACAACCTTGAGGAGGTGCTGATAACTTCTGATGTGGGTGTTGAGACAACTCTTAAAGTTATCGAGAGGATAGAAGAACGTGTTGCACGCGATAAATATGTATCCACGAGTGAACTTAATGCTATCCTCCGCGATGAGATTGCGTCACTGCTCACTGAAAACAATAGTGATGATAACGATAACTGGGAACTGCCTGGAGATCATAAACCATACGTCATCCTCGTGGTCGGTGTCAACGGCGTAGGCAAGACTACAACGATAGGAAAACTGGCCTGGCAGTTCAAACAGGCCGGCAAAAAGGTTTATCTGGGTGCTGCTGATACGTTCCGTGCTGCTGCCGTCGAACAGCTTTGCATATGGGGCGAGAGGGTAGGTGTTCCCGTAGTGAAACAACAGATGGGTAGTGATCCCGCATCTGTAGCCTTCGATACTCTCCAGAGTGCTAAAGCTAACGGTGCCGATGTGGTACTGATAGATACTGCCGGTCGTCTGCATAACAAGGTCGGACTGATGAACGAGTTGAAGAAAATTAAAGATGTCATGAAGAAAGTGCTGCCTGAGGCTCCCGATGAGGTGATGCTCGTGCTTGATGGTTCTACAGGACAGAACGCCTTCGAACAGGCTAAACAGTTTGCCGCAGTGACACAGATCAGCTCTCTGGCTATCACGAAACTCGACGGTACAGCTAAGGGGGGTGTCGTTATCGGTATCTCCGACCAGTTGAAAGTGCCCGTGAAATATATCGGACTTGGAGAAGGAATGCAGGACTTGCAACTCTTCAATCGAAAGCAGTTTGTTGACTCTCTGTTTAAGAATGAGTAAAAAACCTATTATAGACATTATAACACTGGGATGTTCAAAGAACCTGGTTGACTCAGAGACACTAATGGGGCTCTTTGAGTCTAATGGCTATATCGTTACTCACGATGCTGACATACCTAAGGGTGACATCGCTGTGGTTAATACTTGCGGATTTATTGAAGATGCCAAGCAGGAAAGCATCGACACGATACTGGAACTGGTACAAGCCAAGGAGGAAGGCCGGCTGAAACAGCTCTATGTCATGGGGTGCCTTTCTGAACGCTATCTCGCCGACCTGGAGAAGGAGATCCCTGAGGTTGACGGATGGTATGGGAAATTCAACTATAGGGAACTTCTGAAGGATCTATCAGTGAAATATGGCTATCCTGAAACATCTGATAGCCCTGAGATTCATCGTCATATAACAACTCCTAAGCACTACGCCTATCTGAAAATTGCTGAAGGGTGTGACAGACATTGTGCCTATTGTGCAATACCTATCATTACCGGAAGGCATCGGAGTCGGCCTATGGATGAGATCCTCGACGAGGTTCGACATCTGGTAAGCTGTGGTACCAGGGAGTTTCAGGTAATAGCCCAGGAACTGACTTACTATGGTGTAGATATTGATGGTAAACAACATATAGCAGAACTGATCGAACGTATAGCTGAGATAAAAGGTGTAAAGTGGATCAGACTGCATTATGCCTATCCTGCTCATTTCCCGTGGGATTTGTTGCGGGTAATGAGGGAGAAAAAGAATGTGTGCAAATATCTTGATATTGCACTTCAGCATATTTCTGACAATATGCTGGAACGGATGCACAGACATGTCACAAAGGAGGAAACCTACGAACTGATCCGACGCATCAGACGAGAGGTGCCTGGCATACATATCCGAACGACTCTGATGGTAGGATTCCCCGGTGAGACGGACGACGACTTTAAGGAACTCGTCGAATTCACAAAATGGGCTCGCTTCGAACGAATGGGAGCTTTTGCATATTCCGAAGAGGATGGAACTTATAGTGCGACACATTATAAGGACGACGTTCCACAGGAGGTGAAACAGCAACGACTCGATAAATTGATGCGCATCCAGCAGAATATTAGTGCCGAGATCGAAGGTTCTAAGGTGGGACAGATTCTTAAGGTTGTCGTCGATCGAAAGGAAGGTGACTACTGGATAGGGCGCTCTGAGTTCTGTTCGCCTGAGGTTGATCCGGAGATACTCATTCCTGGCAGTGAGAATCTCGAGATAGGCACATTTTACGATGTAAGCATCACCGATGCTGAAGAGTTTGACTTATACGCAACAACGAGATATGAATAACAAGGAATTTATAGCAGAACTAGCTAAACGCACAGGTTATTTACCCAAGGACACACAGCATATGGTAAATATGATTGTCGACGAATTGGGTGATTCTTTCCAGGAGGGCGATTCTGTGCTGGTACCTAACTTCGGAGTTTTTGATACGAAGAAGAAAATGGAGCGTGTAATTGTAAACCCTTCAACAGGACAGAGAATGCTGGTGCCGCCAAAACTCGTCCTGAGCTTCAAGCAGAGCCTTACGTGGAAAAGTAAAATGAAGGGAGGAGAGTAGTTATGGCAAAATTGACTATACAGGATATTTCAAAGGTCCTGACGGAGAAGAGTGGGTTACACCCCCGACAGGCCAATAAATTTGCTACCGAGATTTTCTCGATTATTCTTGAAAGACTGCAGGAAGGCGAACAAGTAAAGGTAAAAGGTCTCGGAACGTTTAAGGTTGTTCCCGTAGAAGCTCGTGAGAGTGTTAACGTTAGAACGGGGGAGCGTATAATGATCGAGGGACACGACAAGGTTACCTTTACACCCGACAGCTTGATGAAGGAACTAGTCAACAAGCCCTTCTCACAGTTCGATACCGTTATTCTTAACGATGGCGTAGTCTTTGACGACGATGAGACGAGTGAAGAAAAAGAAGAACTGCTTAATGATGAAGAGGAGAATCTGCCTTTGGAGAAGAGACCTCTCGTTGATTATGTCACCGACGATGAGCCAGATCTAAATCAGGAAACCTATCTGGATAGTGAGTCTTCAGTGAGCGGAGAATCTGACGAAGAAGATAATACTGTAATAGAAACTCCTGAAGAGAAACCAGTTGTCGACGAAAGCGAAAATGCTGATGACACTGATGCAGAAGACAATGCAGAAGACAATGCTGATGATATTGCAGAAGAATCTGCTGACGACGATGGAGCATATTACGAAGATGAAGAAACTGACAACCGCTCATGGGTAAAATGGCTACTGGCTTCAGTTGTCGTACTCGCGTTAATGGCTGCATCTGCATATGGTGGCTACAAATATGCGATGAACCAGATGAAACCGGTGTTATTAGCGAATGAGAAACAGCCGGTAAAGACCGCAGTAGAGCAACCGAAGGATACACTGAAAACAGTAAAAGATACTGTTAAGGTGTCTGAACCTATGGAGGCCTCAGTGCCCGTAAAACAGGCTGAGCCAGTAGAAGAGGTCCAGCCAATGGTGATTGGGAAACTTGACAAGGTTGCGAAAACTAAAACTCCTGAAGTGGCCGAGGATCCATATGCGGCTAAAGACGAGCGTGTCAGACTTGGTGCATACCGTATCGTAGGCACTCTGAACGTCGTTACCGTACAGCCTGGTCAGACATTCTATAGCATCTGTAAAGGTAATCTTGGACCTGATATGGAATGTTATGTAGAGGTGTATAATAATTTCCCTCGCAATCCTCAAATTAAGGTGGGTCAGAAGATCAAAATTCCTAAACTTGAACTGAAGAAAAAACGCAAACGTTGAAAAATAAGTTGAAAGTTTCTTAAAATGTAAGTTTTGAGAAACTTTTTTAATATTATTTAGGTATGATGATGTTCGTTATGAACGTGGAAATGACTATTTTTGCAAATTAAAAATAGACAAATTGTAAAAATGTAAATATTATGGCAGAAGCTATTGACATCCGCGAGTTGAATATGCGGATAGAACAACAAAGTGGATTCGTTACAAATCTGGTAACGGGTATGGATCGTGTGATTGTAGGACAGAAACATCTGGTTGACTCTTTGCTCATCGGTCTGCTGAGCGATGGTAACATACTGTTGGAAGGTGTTCCTGGTCTTGCTAAGACATTAGCTATCAAGACTCTTGCTCAGCTTATCGACGCTACGTATAGCAGAATACAGTTCACTCCCGACCTGTTGCCTGCCGACGTGACAGGCACTATGATCTACTCGCAGAAAGATGAGAAGTTCCAGGTGAAACAAGGACCTGTCTTTGCCAATTTCGTGTTGGCAGATGAAATAAACCGTGCTCCGGCAAAGGTGCAGAGTGCCCTTCTTGAGGCTATGCAGGAGAAACAGGTGACTATCGGCAGTGAGACATTCAATCTGCCTAACCCATTCCTCGTCATGGCCACTCAGAACCCTATAGAGCAGGAAGGCACTTATCCCTTACCTGAAGCACAGATGGACCGTTTCATGCTGAAGGTTGTCATAGGCTACCCGACTATCGAGGAGGAGAAGAAGATTATACGCGAGAATATTGCAGGAGCTCTCCCTGAGGTTACTCCTGTGACTACTGCCGCCGAGATTGTTAATGCCCGTGCTGTGGTCCGTGAGGTGTATATCGACGAGAAGATCGAGCAGTATATCGCCGACATCGTATTCGCAACTCGTTATCCTGACCGTTACGGACTGAAGGATATGAAGGATATGATATCATTTGGTGGTTCTCCACGTGCTTCTATCAACCTCGCCAAGGCTGCCCGTGCCTATGCTTTCATCAAGCGTCGTGGTTATGTGGTACCTGAGGATGTCAGGGCTGTTGCTCATGATGTGATGCGCCATCGTATAGGATTAACTTATGAGGCAGAGGCATCGAATGTAACTAGTGAAGAAATAGTTTCTAAGATAATCAATAAGGTAGAAGTGCCTTAATGGAAACAAGCGAGATAATCAAAAAAGTCAGGAAGATTGAGATAAAGGCTCGTGGCCTCAGCTCTAACGTCTTCGCAGGTCAATACCACTCGGCTTTCAAGGGTAGGGGTATGGCCTTCTCTGAGGTTAGGGAGTATCAGTATGGCGACGATGTCCGTGATATCGATTGGAATGTTACAGCACGTTTTCACAGACCTTATGTCAAGGTGTTCGAGGAGGAGCGTGAACTGACCGTGATGCTGATGATTGACGTCAGCGGATCACTGGACTTTGGTACACAACGACAACTCAAACGTGACATGGTCACCGAGATAGCTGCTACGATAGCATTCTCTGCAATACAGAACAACGACAAGATAGGAGTTGTGTTCTTCTCTGACAGGATTGAGAAATATATTCCACCAAAGAAAGGACGTAAGCATATATTGTATATCATCCGCGAAATGCTTGACTTCAACCCTGAGTCTAAACGCACTGACGTAAAACAGGCCCTGGAGTTTATGACGAGTATTGCTAAGAGAAGGTGCACGGCCTTCCTGCTTAGCGACTTCTATGTACAACAGAATTTCTTGCAACCTTTGCAGATATGTAGTCGTAAGCACGATGTCGTTGCCCTTCAGGTATATGATATACTGGCACGACAGTTGCCTGATGTCGGACTGATGCGCGTGGTGGATGCTGAGACTGGTCATGAACAGTATATTGACACTGGTAGCAAGAAGCTGCGCCAGACTCACGAACAGTATTGGAAAAACAGACAGAAGCAGTTGGTGGAAACGATGAATAAGAGTCGTGTCGACCTTGTAAGTATAGCTACAAACGAAGACTATGTGAAGGCACTGCTGATGTTGTTTAAACGAAGAAGTTGATGAAGGGAACGATTGCTTTTAT
Source organism: Prevotella sp. (assembly GCA_024697645.1). Classification (GTDB taxonomy): domain Bacteria; phylum Bacteroidota; class Bacteroidia; order Bacteroidales; family Bacteroidaceae; genus Prevotella. Next base: position 1,513 of record JAILFH010000101.1, on the reverse strand, counting down.
AGTTCTGATAACTTGCGTATTGTCGGGTTTCGCTAATTCTGGAGTTGAAGTAAAGATCAACCCCATAGAAATTATGATTGGCGAACAGACTTTAGTCGAGGTAAAGGTACATGCTGCCGAGAATGATAAGGTGGAATTTCCTACCTTCCAGCCTCGTCAGATGCTGGTAGAAGGTGTTGAGGTTATCGCTGTACAGAAACCTGACGCTAACACCATGCTGCTCACCTTGACTTCGTTCGATGGTAAGCTTTATTATCTGCCACCTTTTAAGGTGAAGGTAAATGGTAAGACTCAGGAGAGCAAGAACCTCGCTCTCAAGGTCACAGAGATGGAGGTCGACACCACGAAACTAGATAAGTTCTTCGGACCAAAAGATGTTCAGGATAACCCGTTTATGTGGAGTGACTGGTCGTTGTCGTTCTGGCTGAGCGTACTGATGCTGTTAATGTTGGCTCTGGCGTATTATCTGTATCTGCGACTTCGTGACAATAAACCTATCATCGCCCGCATTAAGATAATAAAGAGGCTGCTGCCTCATCAGAAAGCTATGCAGGAGATTGACCAGATTAAGGCCGACAAGATGGTTAGCTCTGAAAATCAGAAGGAGTACTATACCAAACTGACCGACACTCTGCGTAAGTATATCGAGGAACGTTATGGATTCTCGGCTATGGAGATGACAAGTACCGAGATAATCGATCGTCTTGTGGCAGCTGGCGACCAGAAGAGCCTCGAGGAGCTGCGGCAGCTGTTTATAACTGCCGACCTCGTGAAATTCGCGAAATATTCTACGATGATTAACGAGAACGATGCTAACCTCGTCAATGCAATAGACTTCATTAACCAGACGAAGCTGGAAAACCAGCCTACCGAGGAGACGGTTAAACCTCAGCTGTCTGAGGAGGACCAGCGTTCTCAGAAGATGCGAAGGGTACTGAAGGTGGTAATATGGGGTGTCATAGGCTTGGCAACACTGTTGTTCTGCTATGTAGCCTACAGTGTCTATCAACTTATAAATTGAAATTAAGACAATGGAATTTGCCAATAAAGAATATCTGTTTCTGCTACTGCTCATCATACCATATCTGATATGGTACCTGATGTACAGGAAGAAAAGCGAGCCAACCCTTCGCATGAGCGATACCTATGCCTATCGCTTTGCACCCCGCTCGTGGAAGGTTAGGCTGATGCCCTTACAGCTAATACTCCGACTCGCCGTCTTCGTATTGCTGGTAATCGTCCTGGCCCGTCCCCAGACTCAGAACTCATGGAAGAACAAGACTATGGAGGGCATAGACATCATGCTCGCTATGGACGTCTCTACATCTATGCTTGCTGAAGACCTGAAGCCTAACCGTATGGAAGCCGCCAAGCAGGTAGCTGCCGACTTCATAATAGGTCGTCCTGACGATAATATCGGACTGAGCATCTTTGCCGGTGAGGCCTTTACCCAGTGTCCTATGACCACCGACCATGCTTCGCTCCTCAACCTGCTAAATAATGTCCGTACAGA
>JAILFH010000099.1 GCA_024697645.1 Prevotella sp. | reverse complement strand
TGAGGGCTTCTGTGATTTATCCGGCATGGAGAATTTCGACCTGAAGAAATGGGGCGAAGACCTGTCAGCATTCATCTGGAAGGCTACCCGTATGCCCGTCAGTATCGGCATTGCGTCCACGAAGACACTGGCAAAGATGGCTTTCAGCGGTCGTGTCTTTGTGCCAGACGATTTGGAGAAGATAATGTTGTAAATTCCAATTTATCAGTAGGAATTAGTGTCCATCAAAAGCTATCTCATCCCTATTTTCCGCCTCTCGCGGGCAAATGGCGGACAAACATCACATCAGTCGCATCAGGAATGCCGTGTTTCAGCAGGTTCCTGGTGCGACTAACATAATAGGATAATTATTATGCTAATCTTTCATAAAATGTTTTAAACCAGCGATTTAGGTGTTCTTAAAAAGCGAAAGTCCGCATACTAGTCCGCATTCAGGCCTTGCAAAAGGAATGCAGCCAATATCAATAGTATTAATTTCATAGCAATTTTGTTTGTTTGTGCAAAAATAATAAAATCCCGCCAAAACTGCAGCAATAATAGTTTGCAAATAGTTTGCAAATGATTTGCATTGTGTTTGCCTGCTTACATTCTATTGCTGACTTTAACGATGACGCTACGTAGGATGGATGCTCGCCGTTTCCATTGGCAGAAAAGAAAGGCTGAGCCCAGATTTGGACCCGGCCGCTTGCAAAAATGATAGATTGCCAACTGCTAAGAACGGCAATCGTTGGTGTTTCTTTCGAAAATAATCTGTCTATTCCTTCACGAGTTTGAACAACTTGTCGCTCGGGCGAATCTTTCCTGTGACGGGAATGGCGACGCGAGTGCCTTGCGGAGTTACGGTCACGGGATTGCCGTCGTTGTCGTGAATCTCGGTGGCGGTGAGATACATGACGCCAGTGGTGGGACCCGTTATGAGCAACTTGTCGCCAATGGCGAATGTGTTGGCGTCAACGGTGAACTCAGCGACTCCAATCTTCGAGAAATACTTCACACCGCGACCGATATAGACCTTCTTCTCCGTAGCACACGAACCGTAGACCTTATTCCATTCACCCAGTTTCTGTCCTTGGTAGTAGCCGTCCCAGAATCCACGATTGAAGACGCGGGCGAGACGCTCGTCCCACTCGTCCTTGCGCTCCTCGGTGAAGTCGCCGTTGACAACTGCCTCAATGGCTTCCTTGTAGCATTTCACCACCGTATAGACGTATTCTGGTCCGCGAGCACGACCTTCAATCTTGAACACGCGCACACCAGCGTTCATCAGGCGGTCGATGAAGCGGACTGTCTTCAGGTCTTTCGGACTCATCAGGTATTTGTTATCAACCTCAATCTCATTGCCTGTCTCCGTGTCGGTAAGGATATACGAGCGACGACAGATCTGAATGCACTCGCCACGATTGGCAGAGCGGTTGGCATCGTGAAGGCTCATGTAGCATTTGCCCGAGACCGCCATACACAGAGCCCCATGACAGAACATCTCGATGCGAACCAGTTCACCACGAGGACCGCGAATCTGCTGCTCTACAATCTGCCGATGAATCTCGCTGACTTGGTCGATGTTCAACTCACGGGCCAGCACCACAACATCTGCAAACTTCGCATAGAACTTCAGCGCCTCAACGTTCGAGATGTTTAGTTGAGTGGACAGATGCACTTCCACACCGCGCTCAATGCAATACTGCATCACCGCAATGTCGCAGGCAATCACAGCCGAGATACCAGCCTCCTTCGCTGCATCGATGATCTGATGCATCGTCTCGATGTCGCCGTCATAGATGATGGTGTTCACGGTCAGATAGGTCTTAATGCCCTCAGCGTTGCAGGTTTCGGCAATCTCGCGCAAATCGTCTATCGTGAAGTGGTTTGCCGAATGCGAGCGCATATTCAACTGTCCTATACCGAAATAGACGCTGTTGGCGCCCGCCTGAATCGCGGCCACGAGCGAGTCTCTTGACCCCACGGGAGCCATGATTTCAAATTCGGAAACGTCCTGGAATTTGCTCTTTGAAACTTGAGTGTCTTTATTCATGCCTGCAAAGTTAGTGCAAATCGAAGACAATACAAAACAAAAGATTAATTTTTTGTTTTTATTGTTGAGATGCAGCCTAACTTATTCAAAGTTAGAGAAAATCGAGGGCAGATTTATTTATTTTTTATGCCGAGATGCACCTAACTTCTTTAAAGTTAGTGCAAATCGAAGACATTTGAGCGTTCCCTTTAGGGAAAGCGGCGTAAGCAAAAGGGCTTCCGTTGGGCCTCGCGGTTGAGAAGGTTGAGAGGGGTTGAGAAAGGTTGAGAGACGTTGAGAGGGGTTGAGAGACGTTCAGAGGGGTTGAGAGGGGTTGAGAGGAGTTGAGAGGGGTTGAGAGCAGTTGAGAGCAGTTGAGAGGGGGTTGAGAAGGGTTGAGAGCAGTTGAGACCCCTCATTTTCGTATTTATTCTCCGATTTATTCGTTTTTACCGAAAAATCTTTCTATATTTGCAGAAACAACTACGAAACCTTATGATTACAGCACTTGACTACAACGAAATTGAACACATCGGTCGCTATCTCGAAGAAGTGCCGTTCGATGTTTCACGCCGAACGCTTTATTCGCCCTTCGAACTCTACGAAGGATTCAATCCCGAGCAAAACGAGACGAAGGAAAAGTGTTACGACAGCATTGTCTATCAGCACTACTTAGCCAATGGGAAGCACGCTACGAGCGCTCAGGAGGCATTGGCGCGTTCGCTCCACGACCAGTCCATCATGGTGGCTCTTGACCACTTTATGGCCGAGCACAATCCCAAGTTGAATGTGGGCATTATGGGAGGACATTCGCTATTGCGCACCGACGAGACATATCGCCAGATTGTGCTGCTCAGCAAACAACTCACGGAACTGGGCTTTCTGATGCTCAGCGGAGGAGGTCCTGGTGCAATGGAGGCAACCCACTTGGGTGCTTGGCTGGCGGGGCGCAGCGAGGAGGAAGTTGACGATGCGCTTCGAATGCTGAGCGTTGCCCCATCCTTCAAGGACGAACTGTGGATGGCGTCAGCATTTCGCGTGCTCAATAAATATCCCCAGACGAAGTATGTGAGTCTGGGCATTCCCACGTGGCTCTATGGGCACGAACCTTCTTCGGTCTTCGCGTCCCACATCGCCAAACTGTTCGAGAACAGCATTCGTGAGGACGGTCTGCTGACGATTGCCTATGGAGGCATTGTCTATACCCCAGGCAGCGCGGGCACCATGCAGGAAATCTTCCAAGATGCTAATCAGAACCATTATATCTCCTGCGAAATTTCGAGTCCGATGGTGTTTATGAACAAACAGTTCTGGACCGAAGAAATGCCCATTTATCCGCTGTTCCAGAAACTGATGGCCGCGGGCAAATACAAGAACCTTCTTCTCAGCATCTACGACAATACAGACGACATTATTGCCGAACTCGTGAGATTCAGAGACGCAGAGGCCAACTCCAAATGATGCCAACAGGGAAGAAATTAAGTTTCTCCGTTGTACCACTAAATCCAAGAAAAAAAATAAGTACGCAAACATTAAACGATAGAATAACTATGAAAAGAAGATTTATGTTTCTGTCAACCTTGCTGTTCGCAATCACAACAGCATTGGCTGGCGAACCTGTGGAGTTTGAAGCAGCAGGGATGAAAATCAGTGTGGAATTCTATTCACCGACCATCGTGCGAGTGGTGAAGTCGCCTGTAGGACACGACTATCAGAAGCAGACGCTCGTGGTAACGGCAAAACCTGAGGACGTGAAGGTCAGCAGGAAAGGCAATACCCTGAGCAGCGACAAACTCACCGTGAAGTTCGATACGAAAACGGGAGCCGTCACTTTCTCTTCCAAGGGCAAGACGCTGCTGCGCGAGAAGAATGCAGCCAGTTTCGAATCTCGCACCAGTGGTCCTGATGCGGGAGCCTATAGAGTGACTCAGACGTTCCAACTTGACAAGGACGAGGCCATCTACGGACTGGGAACCTTGCAAAACGGAAAGATGAATCGTCGCGGCGAACACAAACTGATGGAGCAGTCGAATCTGGAGGACTTCCAGAACGTGCTGCAGAGCATCAAGGGCTGGGGACTCTTCTGGGACAACTACTCACGGACTCAGTTCGACGATGATGCAGCGAAGGGAATGTCGTTCTCGTCGGAGGTGGGCGACTGCGTGGATTATTATTTCATGTATGGAGGCTCGGTCGATGGTGTCATTGCTCAGATGCGCCAACTCAGCGGCGACGTTCCGATGTTCCCGCTGTGGACCTATGGCTTCTGGCAGTGTAAGGAGCGCTATAAGAGTGCTGCCGAACTGCTGAGCGTTGTCGACAAGTATCGTGAACTGCAGGTTCCGCTCGACGGTATTATCCAAGACTGGCAGTACTGGGGTTCGAACTACTTGTGGAACGCGATGGACTTCCTGACCGACGAGTATGCCAACGGTCAGCGGATGATTGACGAGGTGCATCGTAAGAACGCCCACTTCATGATTAGTATCTGGGCAAGTTTCGGTCCGCAGACAAAGGCCTATCGCCAACTCGACGAGAAGGGCTTGCTCTTCGACTTCGAGACGTGGCCGCAGAGCGGTCTTACCTTCTGGCCTCCACGAACAGACTATCCGTCGGGCGTGCGTGTCTATGATGCATTCTCGAAAGAGGCACGCGACATCTACTGGCAGAATCTGAAGAACCTCTTCGACAAGGGAACAGATGCTTGGTGGATGGACTCTACCGACCCCGACTTCTTCAACCCGAAGGAAAGCGACTACGACCACAAGGCTGGCACGAATGGCACCTGGCGCTCGCTCCGCAATGCTTTCCCGCTGGAGACGGTTCGTGGTGTCTACCAGGCTCAGCGCAAGGTGTCGGAGCAGAAGCGCGTGTTCATCATGACCCGTTCGGCATTTGCCGGTCAGCAGCACTACGGGTCAGGACTGTGGAGCGGCGATGTGGCTTCGTCGTGGGATATGCTTCGGAAGCAGATTCCTGCCGGACTGAGTTATTCGCTGACCGGATGTCCTAACTTCAATACCGATATCGGTGGATTCTTCTGCGGTTCCTACAACACGCGCGGAGGAGGCTCAGCGCCTCGCAACAAGCAGTATCAGGAACTCTTCGTACGCTGGATGCAGTATGGGCTGTTCTGCCCCGTTTTCCGCAGTCATGGTGCCGATGCTCCTCGCGAAATCTGGCAGTTCGGCAAGAAAGGCGAACCTGTATATGATGCTATCGAGAAGATGATTCGTCTGCGCTACAGGCTGATTCCTTATCTATATAGCACCGCTTGGCAGGTGACCTCTAACAACGAGAGTTATCTGCGTCCGCTCTTCAGCGATTTCGCTGCCGACAAGAAGGTCTGGAACATGACCGATGAGTTCCTCTTTGGCCGCAACATTCTCGCTGCCCCGATTGTGGAGGCACAATACACTCAGGAGCAGATTATCCGCGAGGACGCGATGACAGGCTGGGACAAGAAGGAAGTGAAGGCTGAGAACGGTGAGCAGAACGTCAACTGGACCGAGACGAAATCGGCTACGAAGTATCTGCCGAAGGGTGCCAGTTGGTATGATTTCTGGACGGGTCGTATGTATAAGGGCGGTCAGAATGTGGCGCTTCAGACCCAACTCGACCGCGTTCCGATGTTTGTTCGTGCGGGCAGCATTCTGCCTCTGGCTGAGGAAATGCAGTTCGCCAACGAGAAGAAGTGGGACAATCTGGAGATTCGCGTCTATCCTGGAGCCGATGGCAGTTTCACGCTCTATGAGGACGAGGGCGACAACTACAACTACGAGCGCGGCAAGTATTCGGAAATCACGTTCCGCTGGAACGACCATACGCGTCAACTCACGATTGCTCCGCGAAAGGGTCAGTTTGAGGGAATGTTGCAGCAGCGTCGCTTCACAATTCTCCTACCCGGTCAGGACCTTTCTGCAGCCAAGACCGTTGACTATGCGGGACAGGAAGTAATCATCAAACTGTAAAGGGCGTCAGAAAGACTGACTGATATATCACAAATATTGCTGTCCGATAAAAATCGTTTTTGATTAATATTCGTTTCAAAACGCCTTTAAACAGGCATTTTAAGTTCTTGATTCCAAAAGTAACCCCTCCTGAGCATCGAAAAGATCCAATTGTCGGATATTCTGACTCACCAGCCACCTCGCTCGCTGCTGCTCTGGAAAGAGATTGGTATGGACAGCCCAAACCAAGCGAAACAGAAAAAGACGGATTGGCAAGCTAGATATTGCCATCCTTTTCTTGATTTTACTTGCAGAATTAAAGAAGAAACCTTATATTTGCAGTCGAAAGATATTATGATTTAATTTACAAATTACACTAATAATGAAACAAAAATTATTAAGAATTGCGCTAACGCTGTTTACATTATCCTATTCTATATTAAATGGTTTTGCCTTAAATTATAAACCAGCAATTGATGCTATAAAGAAGCGTACAAAAGAAGGAAATATAACTCAGGAAGTAACTATAATTGATATAGTGATAATTATATTTATCTTCGTTCTATTGGCTTACCTTCTTTGGAAGATTTTTCTTCGTGATTTTTATGACGATTTTAAAAATTGTAAAACAAAAAAGGATTATGTAAATTATGTAAAGTTTGTTTTAAAATGGGTTTTAGCTTTTTGTTTAGGTGCGCTGTTGGCAGATATATTATAAGTGCCAGTGAGTCAAAAAGATATAAGCCTAAATTCACTGTTTCCATTTTTATCGGACAGCAATATATCACAAACTGATACATCATAAACTGATACATCATAAACTGATACATCATAAACTGACACATCACAAACTGACACATCACAAACTGATACATCACAAACTGATACATCGTAAAAGGCGGCCTCCGTCAGGAATTATTCCCTGCAGAGGCCGTCTTTTCTATTATGCTGAGAATCGTCTATGGGCAGTTCAACGGGCTTCGCTCTAGTTCAATCGGCTTCGCCTGTTCAATCCGCTCCGCTCTGTTCAAAGTGTTTTCTTTTTGCCCAAGGTTTCTCCAATGATGGTTTCTCCAATGATGAATTCTTGGGCGGAAGTCTATTATCTCAGCACCTTCCTGCCATTCACGATGTAAAGACCGTGCTGCGCAGGTGTCTGCTGTAACTTCTGGCCAGAGATGTCGTAGATGCCTTCTTTCGTCTGCTTTCCAGTATCAGGACGCAGAACGGCAGTCGTGCTGTCGTCGTCAGGATTAGCGGGGGCATTGGCGGGATCAACGGCAGGATCGTCGCTGAAGTCGCCCGTCTCGCTTCCAGGTGACTTACCCAGAATGATGTTCACCAGTTCGGTCACATCGGCAATTGTCACTGAGCCGTCGCCATTGACATCGGCCACATTCACGTCGTAGTTCTCCGCCTTTCCCAGAATAATGTTCACCAGTTCGGTCACGTCAGCAATGGTCACAGTACCGTCGCCGTTCACGTCACCCTTCTTCGTCGCTGCCCCTGCAGTGCCGACCATAATGGTCAGCAGCAGGGTGAGGATGATAGTTCGTTTCATATTTTGAATGATTTGTTACAAGTTATTGATTCTTAGAAACTTTCCTTCTACTGAATTGAATTGTCGGAACTACTTCACGATAACCTTATGGCCGTTGTGGATGTAGATACCGCGCTCAGGACGTGCATTGAGTCGGCGACCGCTCAGGTCGTACCAGACGTCGCTGCCATCATTGAGATTGTTCTGCGACTGACCGTCAGTAACTTCATCAATTCCAGTAGGAACTCCATCGACGAGTTCAATGCTCAGCGACTTCGCGCCAGCGTGTCCGCTCGGGAGCAAGAAGGCACGGAAGGCGGGGATGTAAGCATTCTCGTTATCGGCTTGAACAGGATGCCACTTGCTGTCGGAAGCCTGCAGAATGTAGGCTCCGAGTTCAGCGGCTTCAGTGTTGGAAATCGGCGAGAGCGTTCCGCGCATCACGTAGCCCACACCATCTACCTGATGGCCATAGGTGTTGCCGCCAGAGACAGGAATCGACTGAGCCTTATTGGTAGCGAGGGAGACGTTGTCGGCATTGGTCACAATGAGATAGGGCTCGAATGGCGTCAGTTTCTCCATCTCTTCGGTGAAGATGAGCGTATTGCCATCGCGACCCGTCAGTTTGTAGGCCTTCGCACCTGCGGGAACAGACATCTCGTAAGGCAGGCAGACGGTGTACTTCACACCCTTTGCAGCCAGCGTACGTGAGTTCTCCACCTTCTGAGTCTTGAAGGCATAGGGCACGCAGTAGTCCTTAGCATCGACAAGACGGAAGGTTTCGGCATTGAAGCCCAGCGTGTCGCCAACAATAATGTTTACGCCCTGAGGCACACCATACTCTGAAGGCACATAGACCAGCGTCTGGAGCGAGTCGATACCGAGAGCAGCGAAGCCGCGCGTTCTGATTTCATCAACAATGACGGTGCTGTCGCACGAGTACATATCGACGTAGCGGAGGTTAGTTGATTTGACAAATGCGCTGTCCTCAATTGCCTTAAGTGTTACAGGCATCTCAATCTTCTCAAGCAGCGTCAGTTTCTGCATGTCGGCAGCATGGAGAGAGTCGACTGTGGTATAGCCCAGTGGTGTAAGGTCTTTCACCTCAGTGTGATTATCGAACCATCCGCTGACGCTGTTGACCTGAGCGAGGTCGTCGGCCGAAGCAGCCGCATGACTTGCGAAGGCTGCAAATGACTCATCGTCGCTGAAGACACCTGAATCGACGTGACTGGTCATATCTTCTCCGTGGGCTTCTCTGCTATATTCTGCCAACTGTGAAGGCTTCACGTAGAACGCCTCGAATGTCGGATTGTAGTTGTTGCACAGAGCGCGCCAGACGGTGTTCTCCGTATCCCACTCGAGTTTCTTGTTGGTGAGAATGTACATGCGAGTGAGCATAGCATCATCGTTGAGGGCATCCCAGTTGAACACCTCGCAGTCGTCGCCAATGACGAGCGTCTCGAGAGCCTCACACTGCTGGAGGGCACGACTGCGCACCTCCTTCAGAGTCTTCGGTAGGATGAGCGTCTTCAGGTTGTAGCACTGCAGGAACGAGTAGGCCGGCAGCACATTCGGCGTGTCGACATATAGGTTGCGTGTTGTCCAGAAGAGCATATCCTTAGCCACACAATAGTTGCTCTCCTCGATGGTAGCATCGTAGAGGTCGAGATACTCCAACGGACCCAGGTAGTTGCGGTCATTGGTCCAGGGGCAGTAACCAGCCATATAGCGCAGGAGGGAGAGGTCGCCACCCGAGATCGGACCGACAACCTTCAGTCGGCGTATTTTGCTGAAGTCGCCGCGCAAGCCAGTAATATATGCTCTATTTGCACTCTTTTCATTGTATATGGTTGCCGTAAGTCCAAGTGCCGAAGCCAGCGTGTTCTTCTTCGTGACGACCACCGTAATGACCTTATCATCGCTATAGAATACGTTGTCGGCATTGATGTATTCGGCATATTCAGGCCACTGTTCACGGTACTTCTTGCAAAGCGTCTTCGGTACAAGGATATGGAAGTCGTTACCAAATTTACTAACCTGTGTCTCAAAAGCCTTAGGTGCGAGTTCGGGTATGCTGTCGGCCGAAATGTGAATAGTGTCGAGTTTCTCGCAGCCGGCAAACGCGTCGGCACTGATGCAGGTCAGCGATGCAGGCAGCGTGATGCTGGTCAGATTCTTACAGTTCTTGAAAGTCGTCGAGAGTTCCTTCACATTCTGGAACTTGAAGAAGTCGTCGAACTTCTGAATGTCTTCATTGCCTTCGAACAGACCTTCCACGCTTTCACGCAGCATGTACTCCGTTGGGAAGTATTGGCCTTTTTCAGCCAATGCCTTCATGACGATGTCCTCTTCCAATGGAGCCATCATGGCATGGGTGCAATAATTAATGTTGGGATCACCCATATAGTCGCCAAGCAGTGAGTTCAGCGTGAACACAGCCTGGATTTCGCTGTCCCAGGGTCCGCTCCACTCGCTGATGATGCGTTGATCGGTGAGCAGCACGAGTTCCTCCACGCTCTCGAGGTTCTGGAAGATGTCGCACTCGTAACCCGTTGTGCCAGAGCCCACGCAGACACGCTTCAGCGACGAAGCATCCTCGAAGGTGTTCTCGCCAATGTAGGTTGCCGACTTCGGCAGGACGACAGTCTCGATGGTGCGGCAGTTCTCCAGGAAGTAGTCGGGAACCTTGTTGTCGGCATCGATGTATTCGTCGCTCCAGTTGCCATTGTAGCAGTTCTCGGAGTCTTTTTTGATGTCGGCATTCCAAAGGTTCAGATAGCGCATCTTACCGTCGGTTGGGTCGCTGTCGTAGGCATCGGCACCTGCCAGATGGCGGATTACGGCAATATCCTCGCCGTTGAGCGGACCGATAACAGTCAGCGAGTCGTACTTAGCGTAGTTTCCGTTGATATAGCGCACCTTTCCTCTCTCCTTCTCGAGTGTCAGTCCGAGTTTCGAGGCAAGTTGTCCTACGGCATCAACCGTGACCACTTTGCTAAACGCATATTCATTGTCGCCTACGATGTAGTCTTTGTAGTCACTCCATTGGGTCTTGTATTCCTCTACACAGGGCGTGGGAACATAGATCTTCAGTCCGTCGTGCTTGTGGAACACATCGATGCCACATGTTGCAGGCACGCTGTCGCGCACGACAATAGTATTCAGATTCTCACATTCGTCGAACGCCCTTCTTCCAATATTGCTGATGCCCATCGGCAGTTCAATCTCCGTGAGGCTGGAGCAGTTGTAGAAGGCCAGACTGCCAATCGTCTTGATGGTTGATGGCAGCAGGATATTGCTCAGTTTAGCGCAATCCCTGAACCAACTGCCTCCGACAGAGTCGAGACCAACGCTCTCGAAATGCTTGAAGTCGGGGAACGAGCGAATCTCGTCCTTGTAGTCAGTGAACCTACCATCGAGCCAGTTGAAGCCCTTTCCTGCGATGCGGGCGTAGTCGATGTAGTCGCTCCAGAGGTCAGTATCATAGCCCGTTGCTGCCATATCCTTATAGGCCATATCGCCGAGGGCATCCTTAATGCCCTCATCGACAGGTTTCACCACGCACGGCAAGAAGCGGTCCTTATAGACGGCCCAGGTGCTGTCGGCCTCGAACCAAGCCACCTGCTGTGGCATCATCTTGATGCGTGCTTCGGTGTCTTTGAACACATCCTTGCCAATCTTCACCTGTTGCGGAGTGATGGGGTCGATGTGGTTGGTACCGTCGGTGACCAAGTAAAGGAGATCGAGGTCAGCAAGGTTTGTACAACCTGCAAAGCACTCGTCCTCGAGCGTCACGTCCAGACCGGTGTAACTATCGCCAAAGGCGCCGGAGCCATAGAGGTCGGTGAAATAGACAGAGCGCAACTGCTGATTATTCTTAAAGGCACCCGCACGCACGGCATCGAGTTGGAAGTTGTTCCACTCGCCGATGTCGTTGCAGAGTTTCAGCGCTCCTGAGTGATCGGCGAGGAACGTGTCGTCGTGGTCATCGCCTTGGTCGCTCGACGAGCCCACTACGACCATGTGCTCAACCTTGTGTCCTTGGACCTTGTGCACCTTCTTCACCGAACCGTTAGCGTAGACATAAGCATAGGCACCGCCATATTCGCGATAGGCTGTGGCTGCCTTGGCACTTTCATAGACGAAGAACTTCTCCAGCGGAGCCCACGAGGCATTGTCGAGGTAGTCCTGCTTACGCGAAGGATCGATGACGATGCGGAAAGCCACGAGTCCGTCGCCCTGCCCCTCGGCAGTGAGCGAGTCGACTTCAGCCTGACTCTTCATACCAGCAAAGATGCTGTCGCCAGCCAGGACGAAGCTCTCCGGACCGAGGGCTTGGGTGCCGTTTTCCTTCGTGCGCAGCAGCGTATTAAATTCCTGAAGGTTGCTGCATCCGTAGAAGGCAGAGTCGGGAATGGTGAGCAGCATGGGAATGGCCTCGTTGGTTGTGACATTGTTCTCGTAGAACGAGATCTTCTTCAGGTTAGTCTTGTTGTGGAACACATCCTTGCCGAAGGTCATCGTGCGCGAGTTGGTATTGTAGCCCATATCGTCGTCAGTACCAGCGTAGATCACCACTTCGCCGTTGTCGTCGGGATTCACTTCCTTCACGTAGGTATGATAGACGAGGTTCTTCTGCGGAGTGGTAATCACCCATCCGCCGCCGACAACACCCACCTGGTGGATATTCGAGAGGATGTTCTCTCGCATACCTTTCCTCAGAGCGTCGCCGTTGTAGGAACCACTGCCGCCCCAAGCCTTAGTTGAGAGCACCGTAGCAGTAGTGATGTTGCCAGACAGGGCCGTCAGTGCTCCTCCGGCTATAGCGCTATACATTGCTTTCTCGGCTGCTTTCTTTGCAGCGGCTGCCGCAGCCCGTTGCATCGCCCTCTTTGCAATTTCGAACGCACCTTTCTTAAGGGCAACTTGTGCTTCCAGATCAAAAATCGTTGACCCATAACTAAGTTTTGCCATCAAGAAGAGTGGCACTAACTTGTCGGCTGACATTGTGCCCCTACCAATAATGACGCCAGCCTCATTGATGACACCATATTGCAGCAATTCTTGATACAATTTATGAGCACCGAGGATGTTGAAGGTCTGGACGTTCGTGTTCAACATGCTCGATATAGCCGTTGTTGCCTGCGCCTCTGTTATTATTCCGTTAGCACCGGCCGAGTATGCAGCGGTGGCCGCTGCATGTGCAGTTTTGGCTGTAGCAAGCGCAGAAGAGGCTTGCGTGAACTGAGCCGATGCGGTTGTAAATGTTTGCTGCACTGCGGCATCAACGGTGGTGCCCGTTACGCCCGATGCAGCGAAGGCCGAACCAAAAGTCACAGCGGCCAGCACGACGTCGACAAGAATACGAGGAGCGGTCCACCACGATACGTCCTGCGACACGGTCTGTGAGGTCTGCAGCAGTCCGCCAGGATTGGTGATGTATCCATATGTCACCCTCTTGTCGTCGTTGATGTGGAAGTCTTTGCGTGCGCTCTGCGGGTCGTACTCGTCAACCTGCATGTAGCAGAGGTAGGGAGCCCAGTTGGGATCGTTGAGGAATTCCTGATAGCGACTCGGTGCCACGATGATCTTGAAGTCCTTGGGCACGCTGTTATTCAATTCCTGCTGGTCGGCCTCCGATAGTCCTGTTTCGGCCAGTTCATCCTGCGAAGGTCTTGGCTCACCGAAGATGTTGTCGCCTGGGATAACATCCTGTGGACCGAGTGTCTCCCAGTGGTCGTTACCGTCCTCTACATAGTAGAACATGCGGAGTTCCTTCAGTTCCTTACAACCCTTGAACGCACCGTTAGGGATGACCATCTTCAGTTCGCTGTACGAATTGCTGCTACGGCCACATGTCTGCCAGAACTCAATATATTTCACATGCGTGTTGCCCTTGATGGCATCGGCTTGCAGATTGATGGTCTTATAGTTGTATAACGAACCTGGGTCGTTGTAGATGCGCATGACACCACCTTCGTCGTCGATATCGTCATCGTCGACACCTACTATTGAGGTGAAGTAGACATTGTGGTTAGTGTCGGTGTTGAGCAGTGTGCTTGCATTGAACTGCTTGTACTCAGCGCTCCACGTGCGTATCTTGTTCATCATCTCCGTAATGCCCTCAGTGTCGTTCATCACCAGTTCCTTTTCCTGGGCGTCGCGGTACTTGCGATACTTCACGCCGTGCTCGGTAAAGTCGTCGTCGGTAGCCTCATAGATGGTGAAATGGCTGCGGTGAGCCTTCCAGACGGTCGATGCAAGATAGTCCTGATAATAACCATTATAGGTGCTGATCTTCAGATTATTGCAACCATCAAAGGCATTGTCGGCAACCCAGAACACTTGTCCTGTCTGCAGTCCCTCCCAATGATTATCGCCCTTGGTGGTGTACTGCATCAACTTCATCTCGGTGAAGTTCGTGCAGTTCTCGAAAGCGCCTTCGCCAATATAGAAAAGGAGTGGTGTCAGCGCATTGTAGTTGTTTGCGTCAGTATCCTTGAAGTAGAGCGTCTTCAGTGCCGAACTGTTCTTGAATGCATGCGGTGCAATCAGTCCAAGATGGGTATGTACGCGCCAGTCGCCTACGAGGTCGTTGTGAATCTGCACGCCGTCGTCGTTGTAATCGCTCTCATCATAGCCCACGACAGCCGTAATCTCCGAAGCATCGCCATTAGCATCGTACCATACGAGGTTGGCATCGGCGTCGAAACTCTCGAATTTCCAGTTGCAAGCCTCACAGTCCTCATTGCTGAGGAAGTAGTGATAGTCGCGGCGCGAGAGGTAGCGGTAAGTCACGCCCCAAAGTGTTCGTATGGTCTCAGCCTCGGGAATATCGGAGGTGTAGACAACGAACCTGGGCGTGCGTACCATATCCTTCAGTTGGTGCTTCCCGCCCATGGTCCATGGGTCGCTGATGAAAGCGTTACTCGGCGAATACCAATGGTTGAAGGCTACGTCGAGGGGATTGATGTTCACGTATCTGCCGTTCTTATAGAACTTACGTCCGTCGATAATGACATCGGGCTCACCCACAAACTCGTAGGTGAAGTCCTTCGGCAGCAGGACGCGGTCGGTGACGAAGACGCCCTGGGGATCTTCCATTTGGAAAGTAGTATAGCACTCGGTGAGCGTGTACGGAACTTCTTCGTTGGCCATGCTGATGAAGTTGCTACCCCTCGTCATCTGCGGCTCCTTATCCTCTGCAGGATTGAAGAGCGAGTGGCTGATCCTTACCGGCACATACGACTCACCCAGCAGACCGCCAGCCCATGTGGTGAACGCCTCTCCTTTCACGGCAGAGATGACGCCCGTGAACGTGCATCTCTCCACATCTACGGAGTCAGCACTAAGGTTGGCGAAAGCCAAGATTCCGGCGTTGTATGTCGCGAACTGTTGATAGCACTTGATAATCATGTCCGATGAGCAGTCGAGCAGTTTGACGGTACCCGACATCAGTTCCGACACGATGCCTGCCGAGTAAGTGGCTTGCGTGTAGATAGTACCTGTCGTGTGCAAGTGACGAATCGTAGCATTGGCCACCTTCACGAACGGAGCGACCGACTCCTCGGTAGGCCAACTCTCAGAACCTGCGTTGAAGGTAAGGGTATGTCCGTCGCCGTCGAATGTGCCATTGAAGGGCGTGCTGCCAGCTCCAATCGTAGTGCTTTGGGCATCAATGTCGGCCGTCATACGGAAAACCTTGCCCCAATAATTGTGACCATTCGAGACGGCCACAGAGAGACGCATCCAGTCGTTGTAACTGCTTACGAGATAGGGGTCTTCATTGGTTCCGCTACCCTCGAACTGTGTTGAGCAGTCCAGCGAAGCCGAGATGGTGGGCGTGTTTTCGTCGAGTGTAAGCGAGTAGTAAGAACCTTCGTTGGTAAGCGTACCGTGATCAGTTTGGACATTGCTCACCGTCAGTCCCTCCTGCCAGATGACGAAATCGGCCTTCTCGCCACTTGCGGCAATGAAGTCGTCTTCCAACTGCATACCAGTATTATAGGTGATGATGCCGCTGGTTTCATAGGTCTTCGGGTATTCTGCTTCCGTATCTGTGGAGCCAGTGTAGATGAAGTGGAGTGAGATGAGCGAACTGCTGCTCTTAATGGTCAGACCCGTATTTCCCACTGTTGTCGCGTGGTTCAGGTAGTAGGTGTTCGAAGCCATGATGGCATTGCTACTTCCATTCACGTGGCCCAGACTTACATTCTGTCCGTCGTGATCACCAATGGCCAGACAGTCCTTAAGAATTATCTTCGCTTCGCTTTCACACCAGCCAATAATCAGACCTGTGTTAAGAAGACTGGAACCGCTTATCTTACCGTCGAACAGACAACCTTGAACAGCAGTCGAAGAAGTGCCTGCATGACCGATGAAACCGCCTGCATACTGGCCAAGAGCATGAATGGTGGCCGATACGCGACAGTTCTCTATCACGGTCATCTTGCCGAATATTCTTCCAACAAGACCTCCCACATGAATGCCGCCTGTGATGTCGCCGACGACCCGAAGATTGCTAATTCTAGCGCCATTGACGCTAGTAAAGGGAGCCACGAACTTAACAGAGTCGTCGCAGTCGATGTGAGCGGTGATGGTATGGCCGTCGCCGTCAAACACGCCTGCAAACGAGCAACTCTCATCGTTCTTTCCTATTGGGGTGTAGATGTCAATATCGTCAGTCAGTTTGAAGTAAGTTCCACTGAAACTATTACCATTTTTCACCTCTACCGCCAGTTTCTGCCAATCGGCCTTGCTGCTGATAAGATAGGGGTAGTGATTGGTGCCACTGCCCCCCCATTCTGTTGTATATGAGATATAGACGTCTTTGTTGGGCATTGAGAACTTGAAGAGTCCACTTGTTGGCTCGAGAATTTCTCCGTCAGTGCAGATGTTCTTGTAGCCTTGCAACACGTTAGCCGAAAACATGATTTCGTCGCCGCTACCAGCATAGAAGACACCGTCGATGGCCATACCCACCCAATAGGGCTGAATTTTCGTTGTCGTGTAGAGTTGCTGCGGACTGTAAAACTCCATTCCGAGGTCATCGGAGAGAGCCAGCACCTTGTGGGCCTTCTTAGCCTCTGTCCAGTTGTGGTTCAACGAGTAGCAGTCGGAAGTCGTCACTGCAGTATTGCTTCGGTTGACGTCGAAGTTCAGTCCCGTGTGGGCGATGTTAGAATAGGTACCATTTTCCACACAGTCAGTGGTACTGACGTTCTGTGCATTTTCACACCAGCCCACCATCGCTCCAGCATAACTGAAGTCGAGGTTTTCGCTACCAGAAATCTGACCATCGAAGAGACAGCCATTCACACTGAGGTTGCTCAAATTGCCGTGACCCACAACACCACCTGCGACAATGCCGCGCGTCTTTCCGTCGGAGAGCGTCTCGGGCAAAGCAGTGATGGTTGCCGAAACATAGCAGTCCTCGATAGTTCCGCTCACGTCGCTGCCGTCAGCCATCTTGCCTACGACACCGGCCGAGTGCAGTCCTCCCTGAATCGTACCAGCCACCTTGAGGTGCATGATGCTGGCATTCTTCATGTAGGCAAACGGTGCAGCAGGACCGCTCGTGGTGTAGAGCGCACAGTTGATGGTGTTACCACCACCGTCGAAGATTGCTTCAAACGGGTGGTCTGCTGTTCCCACACACTCTTTGGCGGAGATGTCGCCTACGAGTTTGAAGTAAACATTTGATTTCACGTTGCCACTGTTAGTCTCTGAAGCCAAAGTCGCCCAGTCGGCAGAATTTCGGATTAGATAGGGGTCCGCGCTTGTTCCCGATCCGTTCCATCCATACGCTGTTAGGCTGACCATTGTCAACAACAGCCAAATTGTTTTTCTTAGTTTCATAAAAGATTTATTATGTATGTTTTCTATCAAAATTGAACTTCAAATGAAACTGAACAAATATAATATTGAATTTTAGACTGCAAAATTACTACTTTTTTAATAAATACAACTAAATATCTTCGAATAATTTTGGAAATTAACACATTAAAGTCCCTGATTATCAGGAAGAAAGGAAAAATCCTGACAAATAATTTTACATGTATTAGTTTGCCTTCAACTCGCTGAAAAATTAAAGAAAATTTGATGAAGACACAAAAAGACGACCTCCGTTAGGAATAATTTTTACAAAGACAACCTTTCTTCAGTAATGAGAATCATATCGGAATCCTTAACTTAGTTTCTCTGAGAGACAGGAAACTTTTCTGATAATTTCATCACCTCTTCCAAGTTTTCTCTAACCTTATATAAAAAAGCAAGCCTCCCCAAGAATGGAGAGGCTTGCTGCGTGGGATTGCAATTTTGTGCATTTCCCTTTCAAAAGATATCTATTCTGATTACTTATACAGGAATCTGTTCTACCTGAATTCCTTTATTTAATCTTGATGGTCATAGCCTTCAGTTGTTGCCAGCCGGCACGGTCAGTCAGGCGAACCATGAAGTGATAGTCGCCAGCATCGATATCGGAGGGAATAGGAATGTCGATGCGGGCTGTATAACTGCGCTTACCACTCGGAATAGAGAAATCCTGATTATAGACCCAGGGCTGCTGGGGATCTTTCTTCTCGTCCATTTCGCATTCTATCGACGATGTGCTGTGGGTATGATGATTGAAATTGTTGTGAATCTCAATGTTGTACGAACCCAGTTCGATGTTGTCCTTGAATACGTAGTTGAAGGGAATCACGTCGCCGCGCTGATACACCTGACAGTCGGCAGGATTTGCGGTGATGCCCTCCTCGGAAATCTCGGGATAGGTCATGTCTTTCGAATCTTCATCGTCTGAACTGCTGCAAGCACTCAGCACAAACAGCATCGTCAGCAAAATTAATCCGTTTTTCATCATTTTCATATCTATTTTAATTCGTTATTATGGTAATCTCTTGTCCCATACTTCGTGCCCCAGTCCGTGAGGAATCGGCGCATCAGAAACTTAATGGTCGTAATCATCAAAATCGTCGGCATCCTCCGTGATGCGCTTCTGGGCGGTGGTCGAACGTCCGCTTGCATCAACAACCGTCAGTTTCAGCAAGTCGCCCTTCACGACGTTTTTATTGGTGATGTCCACATGCACATGGAAATCATCAATATTGCGCACATTGATATATTTGCTATTGGTAACGGGGAAGTTCACCTTCTGCGTCTTTCCTGTGGAATCGTAGATGTTGATTACAATCGAAGCGGTAAGGCCTTGTGCCACAATATCTGCCTCAGTGCAGAGTTCATTTCCTTCGATATTGGCCTCATCAAGTTCAATGACAGGAGCCAGAGAATTGTCTTCGTCATCATCGTCGCAAGCGGTGAAACCAAGTGCCAGCGTGCTTAGTATAGCCATCATGAGGCTAATAAACTTAAATTTTTTCATTGTCTTTTCTTTTTTAAAAATGGTTGATAATTAGTTTTTGTGTTAGAACTCCAGTCCTACAATCATCGAGACGTTTCGCCCGGGTTCGGGTACGTCGATGAGACGATAGAAACTGGTATGGTCGTAGTAGCGGCGGTTCAGCAGATTGTCTGCGTGAAGCACTACGTTAAGTCTTGTGCTTCCCAGCGGAAATTGCTTTCCTGCCGAGAGGTTCAGTGTCCAATAGCCGTCAGTCGGCTTTTCTGGGGGAACAATCTCGTCTTGTCGTCCTACGATATGCGCATTCAGCCCGACGAATCCCTCGCCACGATAGTCGAATCTGTACTTGATGCCCGCATCGGTCGACCAAGGTGTGGAGAATGGCAGCGTGTAGCCTTTCTTATCGCCCGACTTCTGACGCGCATAGAGATATTCGCCTTGCAGATGGGCTTCCCAGTGTGGTGTGATGTGGTAGGTCAACTGGGCTTCCAATCCATAGCGCAACACTCGTGCCTGAGTGTAGTTATAGAGTTGAAGACCTTCCACATACTGCGACGTCGGACTCAGGTAGATGTAGTTCGGGAAATAGTTCAGATAGGGTTCCACCTCCACTTCCAAATCTCGGTTGCTCCAACTGATGCTTGCATCTAGTTGATACGACTCCTCTGGGTCGAGATTAGCATCACCCCGCTCATATCTGAAGATATGGTAGTTGATACCGTTGGCACCCAACTCCTTTGCAATGGGAACGCGGAAACTCTTTCCGATATTCGCCTTCACTATCCACTGTCCGATGTTGTAGTTTACACCTGCCGACCACGTGATGCTATTGAAGTTGCGCTTCATGTCGGCAGAGCGCTGCATATAGACCGAATCACCGTCCTGCGGCGTCTTGTACCAGTCTTCATAACTGTGGATATGAGTTCGTGCGTAGTCGTATCTGACTCCGGCATTCAGGATGAGATTCTCGCGAAGCGTGTACCTATCCATAAAATAGCCACCGAGGCTCAGTGTTTCGAAGTCGGGAATGATGAATCCCCATCCACCACGCCGATTGTGCTGATACTCGCCGCTCACGCCTCCCTGCAACTCGTGCTGACCGAGCGTATAGAGCAGTCGAAGACGAGCCGTATAAGTGCTTTTGTTGAATCGGCGTTCCAGCGAATTGTCGGGTTCGGGCATATAGCCGTGACTGACAGGTTCCGACTTCTCTTCGCGCAGATTGTTCTGATAGGCCAGATTCGCCTCTATCGACATCTGGTCGTTGCGCCAAGTCGTGTGGCTCAGCACCTTCAGGTGGTTCACCCACTGATAAGGTAGGTCAACGTCGCGTCGCGAATGGTTATAGTCGATATCGGAGAGGCGTACTTCCAGTCCATGAGCATCGGCAAAGAATCCACTCTTCGAGTAGGCATCAGAAACGCGGATGTCGGTGTGGAAATTATAGCCCGCATAGCCCACCATTACGCTTCCGTCGCGCTCTTTTCCAGCCGTGTTGCGAAGTCTTCTGTCCTTCAACTTAATCCAATACGAGTAGTATTGAACACTGTCAGTAGGCACCTTGTAGTCGGCATAGTCGATGAATGTGACATTGGCGCGATAGAAGAACTTCCCGTTCCTGCCGCCAATCTTAGCCGATAGTCCCAACTGTTCGTTATTAGAGCGACCGAACAACTGGACGTTGCCTTCAAGTTCTTTCGTGGGAATATGGTTCGTATAGAGCGAGAGCACACCGCCAATGGCGTCGCTTCCATAGAGCAATGCAGCCGGGCCTTTTATCACCTCAGCCTTGTCAACGGAGAACTGGTCGATTTCCAACCCGTGGTCGTCTCCCCATTGCTGCCCTTCGTGCTTGATTCCGTCCTCGCTGACTGCAAGTCGATTGAAGCCCAGTCCGCGAATCGTCGGTTTCGACTGACCAGAGCCAATCGACATAGCCTTCACACCAGGAATGCCTTCCAGTGTTTGCATCAGGCTGCCTGCGAAGTTCTGTTGTAGATACTCCTGATTCACCTGAATCATCGACTGCGACGAGCGCATCTGGAAATCCTTGCGTCTTTGTCCCGCTACGTTGACGGCATCAAGCGTGATGACGGTGTCTGCTGGTGCCAGCACATAAAGCGCAGCAGCCAGTAACGTTGTAATCATACTGAATGTCTGTTTGAATTTTGAATATTAAAAAAACGAGATGTTGCCCCCAGTCGTTTCTTCCGTGGGGTGCTATTCAAACAGTCGGAGGTGCGCGAAGCGTGGTAATGCCACAGATGTCGAGTTGCAATGCAACCTGACGCTGGGCGGTGGATAATTTAGTGATTTTGTTGAAGAAGACAATTGCAACCAGTGCGGCTGCCACGAAAGGCAATGTCAGAAACTGACAGAGCACGCAGTCGTGAATCGGAGCCGACAACTGGCCCAGATGACCGTGACAGTGATGCTCAACGCAGGCCATGCAATTGACCTTCGTCGCTGCAGACCTTTCGTGAACGTGTAGCGACGAAAAGATTGTCATTGGCAAAAACACAGCCAATAACACCCAGGCGGCAATATGTCTTCTGGTTCTAATATTCACGGCTGCAAAGTTACGAATAATATTTTAAAAGCGTAAAAAACCTTGATATTTTTTATAATTTGTAACTCTATCGCCCTCTTTTTTTGTTAATTCCTTCGTGTTGTAGGATTTCCGAGATTTTTTTCATATCTTTGCAGTTGCAAT
The DNA here is from genome assembly GCA_024697645.1 of Prevotella sp. Classification (GTDB taxonomy): domain Bacteria; phylum Bacteroidota; class Bacteroidia; order Bacteroidales; family Bacteroidaceae; genus Prevotella. The sequence goes on along the minus strand of JAILFH010000099.1, from coordinate 61,286 downwards.
CTACAAAAACAAGCAAATGATGACTCAACGACTGCTTTTTCTTGCCCTGATGTTTATGGGCGCGTCTGCCTTCGCCGCTTCGTCAACACCCGATGAGGCTACTGTCTCCGCTCCCACAGCGGTACCGCCTTTCAGCATCTGTACGCTGCCCAAAAAGGACGGTCCCATCGTCTCGACCGACTATCACGTTGATATTCGCCGCGCAGCCAGTAAAGATGCGTGGACTCCCGTTCCCGTTTTGCGCTGCGATGTTGATACGCGCCGCGTACAGCATGCTTCCTTTGCTGAGTTCGACATGTCTGAGCCCGTCGAACTTCGCATCACCAATCACCGACCAGAACAGGCGGCAGCAGTCGATGTTCGTCCTCATTCCCGCCAGTTGAGCACCACACGTCTGAACGACAGCGTCGTGATTTTACGCTTGGACCGACCCGAATACCTCAGTGTGGAGTTTGGTGGCGAACGGCTCCACAATATTCATATCCTCGCCAATGCTCCTCTCACTGAGCATCATACGCCCGACGAGCCAAAAGCCATCGACTGGGTGGCACCGAATTCGCAGGACGTCTTTGTGCAAGGAGCCCGTCTCATCTACTTTGGTCCTGGAGTCCATCGGCCGAAGGATTTGCCGAGTGCTGAAATCAAGATTCCCTCCAACTGCACCGTCTATCTTGCGCCTGGAGCAGTCGTGAAAGCCCGTCTGATTGTAGACCGAGCCGAAAACGTGCGAATTGTGGGTCGTGGTATTCTCGACCATCCTATGCGAGGCGTTGAAATCACCTATTCCAAGAATGTGCTCGTCGACGGCATCACTGTGCTCAATCCTGCCCACTACACCATCTTTGGCGGCCAGAGCGAGAACATCACCGTCCGTAACGTCAAATCGTTCTCTGCCCGTTCGTGGAGCGATGGAATCGACCTGATGTGTTGCCGTCATGTGCGCGTTGAAAATTGCTTCCTCCGAACCAGCGACGACTGCATCGCCCTCTACAACCATCGATGGTGGTATTGGGGCGGTTCCGAGGATTTCGACATCTCGCACTGCATCTTCTGGCCCGATGTTGCCCATCCCGTCAATATAGGCAGTCACGGCGACGACCGCGCTCCTGTGGGAGAGGTGCTTAGTGGCGTACGTATCCACGATTGCGACATTCTCTATGGCCGCGAACAGGGACTCCTCGCCATTCAGTGTGGCGATCAGAACGATGTCCGTGACGTACGTTTCGACAGCATTCGCATCGAAGGCATTCAGCAAGGTCGCGTCTTCGACCTTCGTGTGCTCTTCAGCGAGAAATACAATCGCGCCCCAGGCAACAGCATCGATGATATTCATTTCGACCATATCACCGTCGACCCCGATACCCCCGAAGAGAATCTGATGCCCTCACGCGTTGAAGACTACGACGAGCAGCATCGCGTCCTCCGATACAACATTGGTGACATCCGAATCGGTTCGCGTCGTTTCAATCCTGAAAAGGATATTATTCACATCTGCGCCGATGGGAAATAAAATGTCATAAATTTCTTCAGAAAAAAGAAATTTTCAACAAGACCTACCGACCTACCATAACCCCTCGCAAACGCCTTGCCAGAAAGGGTTTGAGGCATGGTAGGTCTTGTTGCAACACCTACCATAGACCTACCATCTTCAAAGGGAAAAAATTAAAAAAGGAAAAAAGTGAAAAGATAGAGAACGGGAAACGGAAAAGGTTGAGAATGAAGAAGTTACAGATTTTCTCCTTCGAATAATTTTCTTTGTTTATGAGTGTTTTCATCCATTTTCTTATGGTAGGTGTATGGTAGGTCTTTAAGTAACACCTACCATGCCCTCAGCCCTTTATTCATCGGCATTTGCGAGGGGTTATGGTAGGATGGTAGGTCTTATTCGACAAAAACTTTTTTATCTAAGTGACGAAGCAGAATCTGGTAACGACTTCTAAAGAATGATTTCTTCTCTGCATTTGAGGACGAGGGGAGTGGCTCTAAAGAAAGCATTGCTCCTTACCTTACAGAGCATACGTTTACACCCCTATAAAGGATAACTTTCGAGGATAGAAAGGATGTCTTTGGACAGTACAGAGCATTGCTTTGGACAGTAGAAAGGATGCCTTTGGATAGTACAGAGCATTACTTTAGACAGTAGAAAGGATGCCTTTTTATAGTACAAAGCATTGCTTTAGACGGTCGAAAGGATATCTTTGGACAGACCATTCTTGGTCTCTCTATAAATGTGGGAAGTGCTTTGCAATGTTTGACTGATTCATATACAAAAATCTCTCCGAGCCTCTTTAGCACGGAGAGATTTGCTTTACATTGGAAGATTCCTCAGATTCTATCGTTCATCATTCCCAGCAACATCTTCTATCTGGTCGATTATCTCCTGATACTGACGCTGAGTCTTGAAGTGGAGATTGAGACCGATTATCAGACCAATGATGCCACCAACGCCACCACCAATTAAGAGCGGATAGACACCCTCTGGACCATTCTGCTGATAGACTTCCCAAACAAACCAAGCAAGCCAAAGAACCAAGGCAGGAATGCTGAAAAGAAGCCACTGGTTGTCGAATTTCTTGGCGCGTGCCATCTTCCGACGTGTGTCCAACAGGTTGCCTGTCATCAACTCTGGATCGCGCAAATCCTTGCCATTGTAGTAAGTACCAGCAATGCAAGCCAACATAAAGGCGCAAGTGCCAAGCCAGAAAGCAATGGAGAAATTGTTCAGCACGACGAAAGCCCAGTAGGAGTAAGGAATCATCAGCACAGCAATAATGATGAGTGCCAGATAGCGGCGATTGATCTTGCTGGCCGTTTTCTTCATCGACTGCCTGAGGAGTCGGTCATTTACAATTTCCTGTTTCTCGAGTTTATCTTTCAGAATATCCATTTGCTTTCGCATCTCATTCAGTTCAAAATCATTCATCATGGGTAAAAATTTTTAATCGTTCGACATGTTTTTAAGTTGCTCTTTGATTCGATAGAGGCGCACACTGACATTCTTGGGCGAGATACCTACCACCTGTCCGATTTCCTCGTAGGAGAGGTTCTCGAGCCAGAGCAATACGATAGCGCGGTCGAAGGGCTGGAGGCGAGAGATTCGCTTGTGAAGCATATCCACCTGACGAGTGTCTTCGTCGCGGTCTTCAAAGAGATTGATGTCCATTGTCAGCCGAGATGTAGCCTGCTTCCGCTTCTTACGATCGAGCGAGATGCATGTGTTCAGGCTGACACGATAAATCCAAGTGCGGATGTCGCTGCGATGTTCGAAGCCTTCGAAACCTTTCCAGAGATTGACTAGTACTTCCTGGAACAGGTCGTTCACTTCGTCGGCATCCTTCGAGAACATGTAGCACACGGTGTAGATGGTGCTCCTGTGTTCCTTGATGGTTTTTGAGAATTGTTGTTCTAATTGTGTCATTGTTGTCCTTTCTTGAATCAAAGTTTTTACCCGTTAGACGCACAAAGATACGAAAAAACTACACCACTGTGCAAACTTTTTTGAAAAATGTTGTAACTTTGCAGCCACAAAAAAGAAAATCATTATGACAATCAACGAACTACAAGACGAAATCATTGAGGAGTTTGAGGGCTTTGACGACTGGATGGACAAGTACCAAATGCTCATTGACTTAGGCAATGACCTGGAGCCGCTCGACGACCGATATAAGACCGAACAGAACCTCATCGACGGCTGTCAGAGCCGTGTTTGGGTACAATGCGACCTGACTGACGAGGGACTGATGCATCTGCAAGCCGACAGCGACGCACTTATCGTGAAAGGCATTGTGGCGCTGCTGCTGCGCGTGCTCAGCGATCAGAAACCAGAGGACGTGCTTGCCGCCGACCTCTATTTCATCGACCGCATCGGCCTTCGCGAGCATCTCTCCCCTACCCGCTCGAATGGCCTTGTGGCAATGGTCAGACAGATTCATGCCTATGCCGTAGCATTCTCTACTCAAGAGTGAAAGACAAAAGTCAGAAAAACAAAGCCTCAACGCAAAGAAAAGAAGATGCGCAAACTCCGCACCATAGAAATGAATCGCCTCACGGTGGATCAGTTCCACGAGGCAAAGAAACTGCCACTTGTGGTGGTTCTCGACGACGTGCGCTCGCTCTACAACGTAGGGTCAGTGTTTCGCACCTGCGACGCATTTCGTGTGGAAGCGGTCTATCTCTGTGGAATCACCGCGACCCCTCCTCATGTGGAAATCCATAAAACGGCACTTGGTGCAGAGGATTCTGTCAGTTGGCGCTATTTCAAGACTGCCGACGAAGCCGTCAGAGAACTGAAGCAGCAGGGATACTTCACGCTTGCCATCGAACAGGCTGAAGGAAGTACGAAAGCGCCAGTTTCATTCCTTTCATCGGAAGAAGAACAAAAGCCTTTCGCCGTTGTCTTGGGTAATGAGGTGAAGGGAGTTCATCAATCTGTTGTCGACCTTTGCGACAACTGTCTGGAAATTCCGCAGTTTGGCACAAAACATTCGATGAATGTAGCGGTTACGGCAGGAATTGTCATCTGGGAGTTTGCCCGACAACTACTGCTTTCCAAAGTAACAGAGTAATAAGTTTCAAGTTTCGAGTTTCGAGTTCCAAGTTTCAAGTTTCAAGTTTCGAGTTTCAAGTTTCAAGTTTCAAATTTTAAATTTAAGTTTTGAGTTCCGCCAAGGCGGTTACAAAAACAATTAAAAAAGATAAGAAAACAAAAGAAAACAAAGCGCTTAAGCGCACCTTTATATATATAATAAGAGAGTAACAAATGCGTGAAGCACCTTGTTACTCTCTCTGTTTTATCCCTTTCCGTTATCTTTTTACCTGCTACCTTTTTATCTTTTTACTTTTTTACCTTTACCAAATGATGCCTCCAAGATTTCTCTTGCCCCTCACCCTTGTCTCTTCAAAGAGAGAATGTGAAACATCCGAAACTGGAATAATTTTACTTTTTTACCTTTTTACTTTTTTACTTTTAAACCGTGTATTCCGAAAAGTCGGTGAGTCGCATATCGCCCTTGCGGAGGAAGGTGTCGTGGAAAGCGAGTGCTGCACGCATTGACTGCGGCTCGTGGCCGCGTGGAGCAATGTGCTTCAGATAGTCGCGAAGCAACGGACGATATTCGGGATGGGCGCAGTGTTCGATGATTTCCTCTGCACGACGCAACGGACCTTTTCCACGCAGGTCGGCAATACCTTGCTCGGTGACGATGACGTCGACATCGTGCTCCGTTGAGTCAACGTGACAGCACATCGGAACGATAGCAGAGATGGCTCCACCCTTGGCCGTTGAAGGCGTCGTGAAGATAGATATAAAGCCATTGCGCTCGTAGTCGCAAGAGCCGCCAATACCATTCATCAACGTAGAACCACACACATGACTCGAATTCTCATTGCCGTAGATATCGCATTCGAGCGCCGTATTCAGCGCAATCACACCCAGTCGGCGGATAATCTCAGGTGAGTTGGCTATCTCGCTCTGGCGCAACGTCAAATGCTTGGCGAAATAGTCGATATTGTCATAGACCATCTTCAGATGATCGTTACTCACGGTCATTGCCGTTGCCGAAGCATCAATGATTTTCCCCTCGAGCATGTAGTGAATAGCAGCATCCTGTACCACCTCGCTATAAACATGGAAACGGGGAATGAGTTTACTGGCAGCCAGCGACTTGAACACTGCATTTCCCGTTGCCCCAACGCCACTCTGTACAGGCAGGAAGGTCTTTGGGATGCGTCCAAGAAGAATGTCGTTTGCCAGAAGTTCAGCGACATTCTGACCAATTTGCGTCGTAGCCTCATCGGGTTCATTGAATGAGCGTGCTTCCTCGGGAATGTTTGTCTCAATCACGCCTGCAATCTTCCACGCCTCAATGGCAATGAAATTATCACCCACACGATCTTTCGGTGTCAGAATGGGAATCGGCATACGACCATAACCGCAGTCGGTTGGTTCAAACGTATCGTGCAGCAATCGCGAATCAGGGCTATGGAACGTGTTGTGCTCAATGATGACGCGCTTAGCAAGGCGCACCACTGTTGCCGTAATTCCACCAGCAGAAGTGAGATAGGCCTTACAGATGTCCTGACCTTCCACCATATCGCTCACCTCAACGATTGCCCAGTCGAGTTCACCATAGAACCCATGACGGAGGCGCTCAGCCATATGGCCGAGGTGCATATCCTCGTAGTCAATCTCACCAAGGTTCGTATGGATGCGGAAGTCTTTATTTGTAGCAAAAGGCGCACGAAACTTGATGGCTTGTGCCTTAGCCAGATCGCCCTCGACGCTCTGACACGTCGAAGCACCTGTGATCAGTCCAACCTGAAACGGCTGACTGCCCTCGTGCAACTGGACGGCACGTCGCGACAAAGCCCTGAAGAATCCCTTAGGGTTGCCACTCGGCGTGAAGCCGGAAACGCCCAGCATGTCACCATCATTAATCAGACTTGCAGCCTCTTCTACTGTTATCCTTTTGTAAGCCATCTGTTTGGTTTTTTCTCTATCAATATTTATCAATCATTTCTCTCGCTGCCATCTTCAACGATGAACAAAACATCATAAAAAAGCAGCCAAATTTGCATATAAATTCAAATTCGGCTGCAAATTTACGAATATTTTTTCATTCCCACAATATTTCTATGCATTTTTTTGCAAGAAATGTGGTGAATGGAGCAGACTAACGTCTTTGGCTTAATCCTCTTCTTCCTCCTCCTCTTCGTCGGCAGGTATCGGCTTGAAACTATCGAGTTTCTTCATAAAGTACGCGCGGAAGTCGCTCCACTTATAGTAAGGACCACTCACGGCCTTCAGCGGCAGCGTTGCCTCATTCTCGTTGAGCAGAGCCTTCACGAGGATATCGCCCTTACCCTTCTTCGGCTTGTAGAACACAAGTTGCACATTGCAACCCATGGGGTAGATTTCGTAGTTAATCCAACCTTCCTCGGGCAACTTTTCCAAATCACTCACCTGCTTGCCACAATTATTCAGTTCGAGCAGACAAGCCAGCGGCATCACGCAAACCTCATGACCAAAGCGTAGCGAAGCACCTGGATGCTTCATGGGCAGACAGGAATCGGCCTCCTCAATCATCTTACGAAGCAGATGGCGCTGTGTGAAGGGCTGAAGGGCTCCGTTCATCGGGCAGTGACCATAACTAATATACCAGCCTGCATTCTCAATCATCCAATTATCGTAGATTTCATCGGGAGTAAACAGGTCGTAGAGTGTGATAGAATGACGAAGTTCTGTGCTCTGAATGTTAGAGGCAAGTTTGAACAGATCGCCATTCAGTCGTTCTGCACCCACTTGGTGATTGATGTAAGCGGTGTCGTTGAAGAGTGATTGCATCACGCGGTCATAATTGCGATGATTCTTCTTGAAAGCATCGTAGGCAGCACGTGTCTCAGGATTCCACTGCTTGTTCTTCAGCGGTTTCTCCCAACTGTTCATGTACCACATATCGTGCTCCGAGGCATCGTGGCGAATCTTCAGTTTCGGATTGAGACTCCTCAATTCCTGAAGCGCGTTCTCCATCGACAAGATGCAGCGAATCACCACCGTGCTCTTTGCGTCGATATTGGTCTCGCCCTTGAATACCTTCGGGAACCGCTCATACATGCGATGAGCAATTTCCCTGTGCTGTTGAGCACCCAGCAACGTGAGTTCGCCCAGTCGCTTATCAGCCTCAGCGCGCAACAATGTCACACGGCGCAACACATCTTTTCCAAATGGAGTCAGTTTGTCAAGCGAATCGGCTCTCATCAGCGTCCTGTAAGCGCGATTGTAGTCGTTCTTATTAATCAGATAGCGAGAACCGTGACGGCCATAATGAGAAATGTAATAAGGCTCATAGCCTTTTGGGGCAGGGGTCAGCCGCTTTTGGCTGGGGCCAGGATAAGCATAATAGTTGCTTCCCGACTTGTAGATGTTCTCCTTGAACTGTTCACGTGGAGACTGGGCAAATAGGGTCAGCCCCATCCCTACAAGTAGCAGGGTCAGTTTTAGTCTTTTCATCATCGTTGGTTGTGTCTTTGTTATTAAAAAATTCCTTGGTAAATTCTCTTTAGATTGCAAAGATACAATTTTTTCTGACAAATGACAAGTTTTGCCGATGAATTTGTCTCATCAGCAGCATATTGCGATTGGCAGCCTACGGTGTATGCCAAACGTCTGAATCGATAAAAACAATAATACGGGGTTTCTGCCTAAGAGTTAGGCTTTGTAGCAGATGAGGAGAACATGAAGATTGGAAGCAGAGTCGGGAGAAGCAAGCGTTGTGCCAAAAATGTAGCAATCGCCACCTTCCTTCAGTTTCAGCTTCCGGCGCAATTCTTCCGGTTTCATCGGGAAGTTTCGCGTTGCAATGTTTGCACGAGTAATGTCTTTCAGATGGTTTGACCATTCTCGTTTGTTCATCGATGAAACCGCAGCAATTCTGAACTTCCGACCGGGGAAATCAGACACAAGAAGAGATGAACAAAAGAGATGACTATCGTGGGCAAGTGGTTTCACCTGATATTGCTGACTAAGCACTGTGAAGAATCCCGCCTTCATCAGCGACGCATTTGGCTCATAGAGATAATCGCCCGCCATAGGGGAAGCATAGGGCTGCGAGACCGATAATTCTGAAGAAGCCTTTGCTTCGACTTTACCATTAGAGAGATTTGGCTCAGAAACAGAAGGAAGCACGAACTGCGGCTCTTCTGTTTGCAGATTCACGCAAAAAAGTGCGGTTTCATCGGGATTGTGCCGCAGAACAAGAAGCAGTTCCTTGCACTCATTGGCCACAGAAACAATATGCACTTCCCCTACCCGATTTGCACCAAGATCGGCAACTGCCTTTCGCCAATCGAGCATCGGGGAGAGTTTCAGTATGACAAAATCAGCGGCATTCAATAGTGTATCGCTCATGTCGAGCACGTTTGGCGTGCAATCGGTTAATGCATAGGTGCGAGCACCATGAAGGTCCCGACGGGCTGGGTCGAGAAAAACAACTCGTTTGCCCTGCTTGTGCGCGAACTGGGGAAGATAATCTTCAGCAGATGCGCAGACGACCTTCACTTCGGGAAGACCGAGTAGAGGCAAATTGTGACTTACCAACTCGCATAGTTGCGGATTGCGTTCTACATAGGTAGCGCTAACGACATTGGCTGCCTTCGCCATAAAGGAGAAATCGACACCAAATCCTCCTGTCAAATCAACAAGTGAGGCATTGGCTTCACCATGAAGCAGACGAGTGAGCAACTGCGCCTTATAAAGGGCAGTATGCTCACTCGAACACTGTTCCATTGAGAGATGTGGCGGATAAACGAGGTTGTCGACCTTTGCCCACGAAGGCAACTTGCGACGAGCCGTCTGTCGGCCGTATATCTGATCGAGTGCAAACGGCAAGTCTATTTCGCCTCTGCTACTGGCTTGTGAAAAGCGCAGCGCCAACTGTCGCACGTCTTCATCAGCGTGCTTGTGGATAAACTGCCGTGTTGCCTCGTTCAACTTCATTCCTTTCCTAACAATATATTCACCAATGCTGTAACGTCAGCAATTTCTATTTCTCCATCACTATTCACATCTGCAGCGTCATGATCGTAAACATACGGCTCGGTGGAGTCCTTACCCAGAATGATGTTCACGAGAGCGGTCACATCAGCAATCGAAATTTGACCGTCTTTGTTGATGTCGTATGCAACAGGAATAATCTTAATCTGACGATAGATGTAAACAGGATTTTGCCCAGAAGCATAACAACTAAAGATATAATTCTGACTGTTGTACTTTAAGAGATTACGAGAATTAGTACCCTGGAATTCAATCGTTGCAGCACCTGTATCAGAAACAATAGAAATAGCAGCCTCTGCATTATTATTAGAATCAACCTCTGATTCTGTCCTCAAATAATTGCTATAACTACTTGCGGCATACAAATAACCCTGTGAATCTCCATTGGTCACGTAGAATGTCCAAGCCCCAGATTGACCACCTAATTGTATAATGGCAACTCCATCACCTGGGGTAATTGTTGCGTCGTCATTAAACGTGAAATCATTCGTCGCGCTTCGGTTGTTCTTATTCTGAGTTGTACCAAGTGCCTTCTGTGTATCAGCAGCAGTTGTTGTGTTCGTAATGACAATCTTGTCACCAGCAGCAAGTGTAGAAGCATCTGTTACGAGTTCGTAGTTGTCGGTTTCAATATAAGAAGTAGAAGAACTGCTTACTGTCAGCGTGTAAGAAGCAGAGCCAGAGTTATAATTATCATTGCCTGCAAACGTAGCAGTAATAGTTGTTGTACCTTCACCTACGAGTGTTACTGTGCCTGTAGTCTTATCAACTGTTGCCACAGAAGTATTACTGCTTGAATATGTAACAGTAAGACCTTCTGGTTCTATTGTCAATGTAGGCGCCGTGAATTCATCGCCCATTGTTGCGGTTGCACTCTCAGATGAGAACGTCATTGTAACGTCTTGCTTCTCGACTGGTGTTGCCGCATTTACGGTCAACGTGTATGATGCTGTGCCAGAATTATAACTATCGTTTCCTGCAAACGTAGCAGTAATAACTGCAGTACCTTCGCCAACGAGTGTAACTGCGCCTGTAGATTCATTAACCGTTGCCACAGAAGTTTCACTGCTTGAATATGTGACAGTAAGACCTTCAGGATCTGTAGTCAGCGTTGGTTCTGTGAAATCTTCACCAACCGTTGCGGTTACTTCCGATTCACTGAATGCCATTGTGACATCCTGCTTCTCTGTAGGAGTTTCGGTCTCATACTCCATATAAAGATTGGCATAAATCATATTCGATTGTGTTCCACTCGTATAAGTTGTAAAACGTGGATCTCGGGCATTATACAGCATTGTACCATAACTGCCGTAAGTCATAATTACACCACTTTTATCATCGGCCAACGTCCAAGTCTTTTCGTCAGAATCATAGGCTAATTTTTTGGTTGTTGTAGCACAGAGATATTCAACTGTACTGCTCTCTGTATCTTCTTTTAAGAATGAGAAAGAATTGCCACTACCCTCTACCAAGAATACTGTAACATCATCGGTAATAGTGATGATATCATCTTCTAGAGTTACAGATACTGGTGAAAAATAAGAACTTGACAATGATCCTGCAGCCTTTGCTTTACTTCCACAAGCAATGATATAACGCATGCCGCTGACCATTTCGTCCAACGAAGTAACTCGCTTGAAGGTCTTTACATCAGCAGATGAAGAACCAAAATAATATTTTGCTGTAGCAACGGCGCTCTCTTCTCCATCAGCAATAGCGATGGCTTTCAGTGTTGTCGTTTCAGAAATCGTTATTGCTCCTGTATACTTAGTGCTTCCAGACGTTGGTGTAGTCCCATCTGTTGTATAATAAATAGTGGCACCTTCGGTCTCGCAACTGATAGTAACCGTCTGTGCTTCCGTATAACGACCAGCAGCGGGCGAGAATGTGGGCGTAGCAACAGAACTTAAGCCAACAAAGTTAAAAGAGACGGTTCCATCGCTATTCTGCGTGATATTCTCAACGGAAGAATCAAGATAGTAAGTGCCATCAGTGTTTTGGTTGAAGAGTTTAGCAGCAGGCGTCGTAGACTTTCCAAATGCATTCGCTGTACCATAAGGGAATGGGTCGGTAGCCATTCCGTCAAAATCGTAATATTTTGTTCCACTATAGGTAGTATATTCATATTTATTATCTGCTGCAATCCAAGTCATACGCTGATGGCTGGGAGTATCGTTAGGAGTATTACTCGACCAAGCAGAAGAACTGTAGTCAACATGAAGAATTAGCAAACCAGCACCAGGCACAGACTCATCCCAACCAGTCAGTTGACGATTCTCGAGCAAGAAGTACTCATTGGTATTACCTTGATTATAAATAATGTAACTTTCACCACCATCCTGCAACGCCTTCATGTTTGAGACTGCTTTCGTTGTTGTTAATTCAATGGGAGTTTTCCATCCTGCTACCCAGCGCTCGTAACTGGTGTAGCCTGCTGGCTGATAACCGTCATCATTATAAGAACCTGAGTCCATCAGATCCCAATATCCCATACCCTGTCCACCAGAATAGTCGGTGTCGTAGAAGTCGGGATAACCCAGACAGTGACTGAACTCGTGACACATCGTGCCGATACCAGCAATGCTACCAGTCTGTCCATTGAGTTCACCGCCACAAGCGTAAGTATCAATCTTCACACCATCAAGGGTCTGAGCGCCAGCACCATCACCATAATAATTGGCTGCAGACAGATTCCACTCGTGCGGCCAAATAGTAGAAGAAGCACCTCCATCAGCCTCGCCCTTACCAGCATAGACCACATAGACTTGATCAACTTCACCATCTCCATCCCAGTCGTAATCGGCATAGTTTACCTGACTGTCAGCAAGTTTCAAAGCCTCAATGACCATAGTTGCTGGATACTTATCATTACCACTACTATCATTTGAGCCATAGTAAGACTGCTTGTTAGACACGGTGACAGGTCCTACAACATCAAAGGTAAGTTCAAACTGACCTTCACTCTGTGCATAGAAAAAGTCGTACATAGAGCCCTTGAAATTACCATACGAAAAATTCTCCTCGTTGGCAACACGCTGATAGAGTGCATTGTTGTTGCTACTTTGGAAAGATACATCACTGAAGTTGACCAAGATGATGATACCTTTCTTCTTGCCCGTATAGTTTCCGACCTCGCCAACCTTGTTGGGAGCAAGGCGCTTGGAACGACGAGCGTTTGATTGATTGCGACGAGTCTGAGCCTTTGTCTTTACAGTCTCAAGATTTACTTGAGCGAAATAGGCCGTACCTTCTTCTTGCAGGTAAGCCTTACCGTCTTCTGCAAGCCAATAATGACCATGCTCGTCGCCTACTAATTTTGCTGTTACTGTTGTGCCATCACTTAAAGTTAACGTACGCACGAGTCCACGCTTAGCGGGAACTGCACTGGCAGAAAGAGCCAATACTGCCAATACAAAGATTGTTAGAAATCTTTTCATTTTATAGTCTTTAAATTGAATATACGAGCGGAATAGCATCATTTGACAACTACCTTCTTGCCACCGATGATGTAAAGTCCAGGCTTTAACTGAACCTTCTCGGTCAGACGTCGGCCTTGCAAGTCGTAGATTACGACCTCAGTAGGAATCTTTGATATGATAGACTCTATACCAACATCCTGCTTCTCGGCGATATTAATCGTGTAAGAGGCAGAACCTTCATTGAAATAGTCATTACCATGGAACAAAGCCGTAATAATAAGCGTGCCTGGCTCTGAGCCAATCGTCACCTCACCAGTCTGAGCATCAACAGTAGCCAACAGTTCATTACTTGAAGAATAAGAAACCTCAAGTTCATGAGGATTCTGCAGAACAGGCTCCTCAAAATCGGCAGTCTCAGCCTCAACCGTTACTTCATTAACAAGGAAAGAGAGGTCGGCGTCTTCCTTCACAATCGTCTTTTCGGTAATGATAAGTTGATAACTTGCAGAACCCGCTTTAAAGGCTTCATTTCCTTCAAAATAAGCAGTAATAATAAGCGTGCCTGCCTCTGAACCAATCGTTACCTCACCCGTCTTTGCATCAACGGTAGCCAGCAGTTCGTTACTCGAAGAATAGGAAACTTCCAAATCATGAGGATTCTGTAATACGGGTTCCTCAAAGTCTGCCGTTTCAGCCTCAACCGTTACTTCATTAACGGGGAAAGAAAGGTCGGCTTCTTCCTTTTTTGTAACCGTGATACGATAGCGTGCCCAACCTGGTTTGTAAGTTTCATCACCACCGAAAGAAGCAGTGATAATCACTTCGCCAGCGTCAGAGCCAATCATCACCTCACCAGTATTTGCATCAACAGTAGCCAAAGACTCATTGTCGGAAGTATAGACAACTTCCAAATTATTGGGATTCTGCAAAGTGGGTTCCTCAAAATCAACTGTCTCTGCAAAAGCCGTAACATTCAATTTGTCGAAAGCCAATTCGGGATCCTTACGAGCGTCAGGGTCTTCTGCCTTCATATAGAGAACTACATCCTGCTGAGTTCCTCTGTAGCAGGCAAATCGCTGCGCATTGCTCGACTTGTTGTATTGCAAGCGACGGTTATAGGAAGCATAGTCCGTGTTCGTAATGGAAGTTGGTTCAATGGTCCACGTGAATCCTTTTCCATCGCAGATAGGATTCTTGTCGAGCGAATTACCACTCTCGTAACAGAGATAGTAGGTATCATCAAGGATATACCAAGTATCATCGCCAGCCTTCTTCAACTTTACTGGCTGGGCAGATATGCTATCAATATCAATGGTATAACCGTTGATTTCCACATCCACCTTCTGTCCATAACTTGTGCTTCCAGTAGTAACTCCCGCATAGGCAGTTCCTTCTGATGACGATGCCTCATAGACAATGAGATAACTGGCGTCTTCCGTGAGTTCGTCAGTAGAAACTACGCGACGATATTCACCGTCACCAGTTACGATAGCAGGAGGCTCAGCACCCTTCAGATATTTAAAATCGATGGTTCCATCGTCATTCTTCGTAATATCATAGACGAGTTTGTTGAGAAATTTAGTCCCATCGGTATTATTATTGAAAAGTGTCGCAGCAGGGGTAGTATTGTTGCCAAAACTATTCACTTCGCCATAGGGGAATGGGTCGTTCGCCATACCAGACTCCGAGATATAACCATAACTGGTCTGATATTTATTGTCTGCTGCCACCCACGTCATACGCTGATGATTATAAGTATTATTGACAGTATTATAGTACCACGCTTCCTGATCATAGTCGACATGCAAGATAAGGAGTCCCTCACCAGGAAGTCCTTTATCCCACTCAACCTTCTGACGGTTTTCGAGCAAATAGTATTCGTCTTTGTTTCCATCATTATAGATGATGTAACTCTCACCACCTTCCTGCAAAGACTTCATACCCGTAACCTCCAATGTATCCTCATTCAACTCGATAGGTGTCTTCCATCCTGCCATCCAGCGCTCATAACTAGTGTAGCCTGCTGGACGATAACCATTGCCATTGTAGGAACCTACATCCATCAGGTCCCATACGTCCATTCCACGACTGCCCTCATCTCCTGTATCATAGAAATCGGGGAAACCAAGACAATGGCTGAACTCATGACACATCGTGCCAATGCCGCAAATCTGTGAAGAACCATTGAGTTCACTTCCACAGGCATAGGTATTGACCCACATATCGTCGAACTTCTGCGCTCCAAGTCCATCACCATAATAGGCCGCCGATTCCAAATCCCACTCATGGGGCCAGATGGTATTCGAACCGCCCCCATCGGCTTCACCTTTTCCTGCATAGATAACGTAGACTTGATCAACATAGCCGTCGCCATTCCAGTCATAATCGGCAAAGTTTACGTCGGCATCTGCCAACTGACAAGCCTCAATGACCATCTCTGCAGGATGTTTGTCGTTGCCATCACTATCGTTGCCACCATAATATGACTGAGTGTGAGAAACATTATATGGACCTGCTACATCAAAAGTCAAGTCGAACTGACCTTCGCTTTGGTCATAGAAATAGTCGTGGATAGAACCTACGAAGTTGCCATAAGAAAAATTCTCGTTGTTGGCAATGCGCTCAAAAAGACTTTTATTGTTTCTGTCCTGAAAGGTTACGTTCGTGAAATTGACCAAGATGATAAGCCCTTTCTTTGAACCAGTATAGTCACCATACTCACCCACGCGCTTGGGTGAACTCAGTCGTTTGGCACGACGGGCATTCGACTGAGTACGACGTATATCTGCACGCTGGGAGATGGCCTCCAAACTGACTTGCTGGAAGATGTCCTGACTGTCTACTGCCTGATTGCCTGTTGAGATAAACGCACGCCCATCCTGCGACAGCCAGTAGTGGCCGTGTTCATCACCAACGAGGCGAGCAGAGACAGTTGTTCCGTCACTAAGTGTCAGTGTGCGGATGACACCTCGCTTAGCAGGAACAGCACTTACGCTAACCGCAGCCAATATCATAATGATGCTCAATATTGCTTTCTTCATCTTTCTTTTTCGTTTCGTTTATTATTCGTTTGAACCTTTCCAGTGACACCGCACCTTCTATATTTCTTTCGACCCAAAAGACCGTGAGGATTTCTATCTGACCACTATTTTCTGTCGACCAATAATATAGATACCTGGCTTCAAATGGGCATAGTCACTCATCTTTCTGCCTTGCAAGTCGTAGATAACCGTTGGCTGCAAAGAACGTTTCGATGTCTTAAGTTCGCCAATACCTACATCCTGCTTTTCGATGATATTGATAACGTAACTCACGGATTGCTCCAGATATTCGTCGTTACCATCGAAGGTTGCACTGATGACGACAGTGCCCGTTTCGGTTCCAAGGGTTACTTCTCCCGTGTTTTGATCAACCGTTGCCAACTGCTCATTGCTTGATGCATAGACAACGGGAAGATTGTGTGGATTCTGCAGCACGGGCTGTTCAAAAGAAGAAGTTCCCTGCTCCACGTCAACAATCGTTGGCTCAAATGCCAATTCTGCATCTTGTGGTTCCTGTGCTGAGGCGGCTTTCACATAAAGGACGACATCTTTTTCCTTACCCGTACAGCAAGCAAAATGACGCTTTCCTGAATTGTCGTTATATTGTATGCGTATGCCGATGAATGAATAGTCAGTATTGATGATTGATTCCTGAGTAATCTTCCATTTTACACCTGCCTCATCAGAATCACTGGCCAACAACAACGTGTTGGTGCGCCCATTAAAGCACAGATAGGAGTCGCCATCAAGGATATACCAAGTCTTTTCGCCTGCTTTTTTGAATCTAAGTTCATGGGCTTTCCCGCCTGTATTATTGATAGTATAACCATCAAGTGGAAGTGTTACTGCCTGTCCAAAGTTATTGTTTACACCACTATAGACACGTGCTTCTTCCTCCGACTTTTCATAAACGAGCAGATAGGTATTGGCTTCTGAAATCTGACGGCTCTCTGTGATGCGGACAAACTCACCATCGCCTGTTGGCTGAATCGGACCCCAATAGCCGTTGTTGTTCAGGAAAGAGAACGAAACCGATCCGTCCTTGTTCTGCTTGATGTCGTAGACCAGTTTATTGAGCAATTTGGTGCCATCAACATTCTCATTGTAGAGTTTTGCTGCTGGACGTGTATCATTACCGAAACTATTATTGCTACCCGAGGGATAAGTGTCATGAACCATACCCGAGTAAGTATAATATTTTGAATTTCCGCTATATGCGGATTGGTAACTTCCATCGGCAGGAATCCACGTCATGCGCTGATGACTTGGTGAATTATTGGGGGAATTTCTGTTCCACGATGAACGGCTATAGTCAACATGCAATATAAGCAGTCCTTCACCAGGAACATCTTTGTCCCATCCCACATGCTGGCGATTCTCCAGCAGGAAATATTCGTTTCGATTACCATCGTTATAGATAACGTAGGTGTCACCACCATCTTGCAATGCTTGAACACTATCGACAGAAATGCTGTCAACAAGTTCTATAGGCTCTTTCCATCCAACTACCCAGCGTTCATAACTGGTATATCCTGCTGGTCGATAACCACCGCCATTATAGGAACCGGAATCCATCAAATCCCAATACGACATACCCTGTCCACCAGAGTAGTCGGTGTCATAGAAGTCGGGATAACCCAAACAGTGACTGAACTCATGGCACATGGTACCAATTCCACCAACACGACCGGTCTGACCATCGAGTTCTCCACCGCAGGCGTAAGTGCTCACGCGCATACCATCGAGTTGGAGCGAACTGCCCGTAGCCGATCTTAAATCCCAAGCATGGGGCCAAATGGTATCGTCAGATCCACCATCGGCTTCGCCTTTTCCAGCATAGACCAAATAGACCTGGTCTACTTCTCCATCTCCATCCCAGTCGTAATCGGCATAATTAACATACTGATCGGCCAAGATACATGCCTCGCGGGCCATCTCACCTGGATGGCGATCGTTTCCCCGATAATCGTTACCGCCATAGTATGCCTGACCTCTTGAAACAGTGACAGGTCCCACTACGTCGAAAAGCAGTTCAAACTGCCCTTCACTCTGTGCATAGAAATAGTCATACATGGAACCGACGAATTCACCCTCGTGGAAATTCTTCTCATTGGCGATACGCTCATAAAGATGCTTGTCATGCGACCTTCCAAACTGTACGTCCGAGAAATTGACCAAGATAATCAGCCCGCGCTTCACACCAAAATAATCCCCGAAATCGCCGACCTTCTTACGTTTTTGCATACGGGCAGCACGTTGTTCATTTACCTCTTTTCGACGCTCGGAAGCAATCGCCTTCAAAGGTTCCACATTGGTTTCATCATAGATGTTTGCAGACACACGGCGAACAAAAGTTCGTCCATCCATTGACTGCCAATAATGCCCGTGCTCGTCGCCGACGAGGGTCGCTTCTACCTTAGTTCCATCACCCAAAGTTAGAAGTTTCTTCAATCCGGGTTTTGCTGGAACGGCTTCAGCGACAACTGTTATCAGCATAAGTGCCATGCTGATCAACCAAATTCTTTTCATAGTTAGTTTTAGTTTAATTATTATGTGTTGTTATTATTCATCATTCAGGATGATGTTAACGAGTGCAGTTACATCAGCAATCGTAATTTCATCGTCGGTGTTCACATCTGCCGCAGTGAAATCATAGTTATTGCTATCTCCCTCTGTAGCCTTGCCCAGGATAATATTCACCAAAGCAGTGACATCTGCAATTGTAACGTCACCATCCTTATTTACGTCGCCAACCAAAGTTTGTTCCTCATTAGCTGAAACAAGTTTGATGTCGTCGATATAAAGGCGTTTAGTTGCTGCAAATGTCAGTGTAATACTACCACTGGCATTGGTTAAATTAACCGTGCATTCCATCCAGTCTGTGCTTGATGTTGGCGTAAATGTACTTGCATCTAATGTTGCACCATCAACAGTTAGCGCCAATGAACCATTATCTGATTTAAACTTCTTTAGACTGAAAGTCAAAGTTCCTTTTCCTGCCAATTCAATACTATTTGTTGACATAGTACCATTAGCAGAACCTGAACTCATCTTACCACAGGCATTTCCTCCATAATATACTTTTGTGAAGGTGTTCCAATTGTCGTAATCAAGGTTTGTATCTGATGGGGTTATATCCGTAGATCCGTCATTTTCTAAAGTATATCCACTAAAACTTTCCCAGAGCAGAGTCTCACCACTTGTAGTAGCGTTGTTCACTGTCAACACATAAGAAGCAGAGCCAGAATTATAACTGTCATTACCAGCAAATGTCGCTGTAATAGTCGTTTCACCAGATGCAACAAGGGTCACGTCACCTGTAGAAGAATCTACAGTTGCCACTTGCTCATTACTGCTAGAATAAATTACCGTAAGGCCTGTTGGATCTGTCGTTAATGTGGGTTCTGTAAAGTCTTCACCTATCGTTGCCGTTGCTGTAGTCAGAGAGAACGACATTGTAACATCTTCCTTCTCGATAACAGCGTCTTCTACTGTCAGCAAATAGGAAGCAGAGCCAGAATTGTAGGCATCATCACCAGCAAATGTAGCCGTAATCGTCGTTTCACCGGCAGCAATAAGGGTCACTTCACCTGATGAGGAATTAACAGTTGCTACTGATTCATTACTACTGGTATAAGTTACAGTAAGACCAGAAGGATTGGTGGTTAGCGTGGGTTCTGTAAAGTCTTCTCCTATCGTTGCTGTAGCAATTTCTGGTGAGAATGACATTGAAACCTCTTCCTTTGTACTCTCTGTTTGAAGCGTAACCGTAATGGTGCTAATACGTGTAGTGGCTGTTGCAGTAAAGGTAACACTTTTGCTCTCACCTGTCCATACGCCATTGTCTACTCCAATGTTCCCAAGAGAAAGATCTGGTGTTGTGAACTCTATTTTTACAATAGCCGCATCAGATGACAGCGTCACAGATCCACCATTTTTATATACACGCAAGTCTGTTGTTCCATTGCTATTCCAAACTCGTGTCTCAGTAGAACCATCTGTGGTGGACAAAGTAACTCCACCACTGACAAGAGACGTTGTAATATTTGTTCCGTTACCAGACTGCGGTTTTGTCAATCCAAGTGCTGCCAAACCTTCATCTGTATTGAAAATAAACGTTCCATCCCCAGTCGTTTCACCACCGGATTCATTGATGGTATATGTGGCTGTTTTCACACTACTACTTTCTCCATTAGCAATAGCGATAGCCATGAGGGTTGTGGTTTCGCTGATGGTAATTGGAGAAGAATATTCCGAACTTGATGAAGTTGGTGTCGAGCCATCTAATGTATAATAGATGGTTGCACCTGATGTCGAACAACTAATCGTAACCGTCTGGGCTGTCGTATAAGTTCCTCCTGCAGGCGAGAATGTCGGAGTTGCAACAGTTGTCGAAGTTCCTGTACCATCATAGTTATCATAAGAGAAAGCCGTTGACGTTTTGTCTCCCCAAACATAATCCTCCAATCCTGGATAATCTACGAATGGATTACGATTTTCCTGTTCTCCATAAACTGCATTGTTTCGAGCAATTTCTACAGCATCGACTGGGTCTTCCTTCGACCAACGCATAAGCATATCCAAATACCAGGTTTTGAATGCAGGATAAGTAGTTCCGTCAAAAACAGCACTTGCTGTGGCATTTCCGGCCCATTTGGCAACATAATCCTCATAACACGTGGCCATATAAAAATAGATGCGCGCCATATCGCCCTTTATTTCATCATTCGGTTCAAAGACCGTTCCACTATATCCACTTACAGAACATGATCCCAATTTACAATAACTATTGTTTGATGTATAAGACGCGGTACCTACCTCTGCCAAAGGGTAATTTCCTCGACGATTATTTACATAACCATCAGTGGGAATTACATGAACAATATCACATTTAATAGTACTGACATTACCATAATCTTCATACCAACTTTGGGGCACGCTATGTTCACGATTATAACAGTCGCCTTCAGCAGAATAGGAACCTGCCTTATCCGTTACATGAGTATAATTAGTCGTATTTGAATACCAGTCACGCACATAACCATCACTCCTTGTATCTGTTTCCCTATAGCTTTCGTAAAGATTATCATAACCAATACTTGTATGCGATTTAATAATCCCATAAAGCGCCGTTTTTAATGCTTCGCCGCATTTTCCGTCTGCAGCAGAATAATACGTTCCCGAACTATTCGGACCCTGTGCCCATGCACTCATTAGAACCACTACCAAAAGGAGGGTGATGGAGAATATACGTCTACTCATTATCTAAATTCTTTATTATTTTCACTAGGGTTAGTACACCTTATAAAATGATTCAGCCTGCAAAATTACTCAAATTTGCGCAAACAAAATGATTATTTCCCTTCAAAATGCCATTTTTAGCGTGTTTTTAACATTCTACTCACGTTTTTCCCAAAGTTTTTTGTACTTTTGCAGGAAATAACTCCTTGTTAGAAATGACTGTATTGAAATACGATGTAATTATCATCGGCGGTGGCCATGCAGGATGTGAGGCTGCTGTTGCCTCTGCTCGTATGGGCGCCAAAACATGCCTTGTCACAATGGACATGAACAAGATTGCACAAATGTCGTGTAATCCTGCCGTTGGTGGTATTGCTAAAGGTCAGATAGTCAGGGAGTTAGATGCACTTGGCGGCGAAATGGGACGCGTTACCGACGCTACTGCTATCCAATTCAGAATGCTCAATCGCGGTAAAGGTCCTGCGGTTTGGAGCCCGAGGGCCCAATGCGACCGTGGGAAATTCATCTGGAAATGGCGTGAAACACTCGACCATACTCCTAATCTCGATATATGGCAAGACCAAGCCGACGAACTGATTGTAGAAAACGGTATGGCCATAGGCGTCAAGACCATTTGGGGGGTGGAAATTCGAGCAAAGAGTATTATCGTCACTGCTGGAACTTTCCTCAATGGATTGATGCACGTAGGGAAGCGAATGGTTCCGGGTGGACGTATTGCCGAACCTGCCGTTCCCCATTTCACGGAAAGCATTACGCGATGGGGTATTCGTACTGACCGAATGAAGACGGGAACACCCGTCCGCATCGACAAGCGCAGCGTTCACTTCGAAGACCTTGAAGAACAGCCCGGCGAACAGGATTTCCACAAGTTTTCCTACATGGGTGAAGCGCGTCCCCTACCCCAGTTGCCTTGCTGGTTGCTGAACACCAATGCCCGCGTTCACGAGATACTCCGTTCTGGACTGGAAGATTCTCCTCTCTACAACGGACAGATTCAGTCTATCGGTCCCCGTTATTGTCCGTCGATTGAGACCAAACTCGTGACTTTCCCCGACCGAGACCAACACCCCTTGTTCCTCGAACCCGAAGGAACAGATACCAACGAAATGTATCTCAATGGTTTCTCGTCGAGCATGCCGATTGATATTCAGATTGAAGCCCTCAAGCAGATTCCTGCTCTTCGCGACGTGAAAGTCTATCGTCCAGGCTACGCAATTGAATACGATTTCTTTGACCCGACCCAACTGAATCACTCACTCGAATCCAAACTCATTCGCGGTTTGTTCTTTGCCGGTCAGGTGAATGGAACCACAGGCTATGAGGAAGCAGCAGGACAGGGTTTGGTTGCAGGTGTAAACGCAGCCATTTATAGTCAGTCGCTCTCGTCGAATTCCGTTGTTAATGACGCTTCAGAAACCCAAAACACTGAAGAAAATTCGGCTGATAAATACTTCTATCTCGGACGTGACGAGGCCTATATCGGCGTGCTAATTGACGACCTTGTCACCAAGGGGGTCGACGAGCCTTATCGCATGTTTACTTCTCGTGCCGAATACCGAATCTTGCTTCGTCAGGATGATGCTGACGCACGACTTACGGAGCGCAGTTATGCACTTGGTTTAGCCTCTCGGGAACGCTACGACTGGTGGTTGCAGAAGAAAGAAAACATAGAGCGCATTACTGCTTTCTGCGAGAACACACCCGTGAAACCTCGCGTTATCAATGGTGCTTTGGAATCCCTAGGCACTACCCCACTCCAGTTCGGATGTAAGGTCTCCGACCTCATTGCACGTCCACAACTTTCTATTGCCAAACTGGCTGAAATCATCCCCGATCTGAAGGCAACTATCGAAGCCTCTCCCAATCGCAAGGAGGAAATTGAAGAAGCAACTGAAATCAACATCAAATATCGTGGTTATATTGAGCGTGAGAAACTTGTAGCCGACAAGATGCACCGTTTGGAAAACATCCGCATTCGTGGCCGTTTCGATTATAATTCGCTGCATGAAATCTCAACCGAAGCCCGTCAGAAACTTCAGCGAATCGACCCTGAAACTCTTGCACAAGCAAGTCGCATACCTGGAGTTTCTCCCTCCGACATCAATGTCCTGCTCGTCCTACTTGGACGCTAAGAATTGATGGGGTAAGCCATGATGAGCAAACAAATGTTTCACGTGAAACAAACCACCTAAATTCATAGATAATTATTACGATAAAACCATAAAAATTCAAACAAAATGAACAACAAACTTCTTCTGGAGAATCTCCGCTGTATTCCCGATTGGCCTATCAAAGGCGTAAACTTTCGCGACGTAACTACACTCTTCAAAAGTCCTGAATGTGTGAAGGAAATGGAAAAGGAAATCCTCGACTTATACAAAGACAAGGGTATCACAAAGATTGTGGGCATTGAGTCGCGTGGATTCGTGATGTCTTCCGCACTTGCTATTGAAATGGGTGCAGGTATTGTGCTTTGCCGCAAGCCCGGTAAACTACCTTGCGAAACCGTTCAGCAGAGTTACGCGAAGGAATATGGTATCGACACCATTGAGATTCACAAAGACGCCATCAATGAAAACGATATCGTTCTGCTTCACGACGACTTGCTCGCCACTGGTGGAACCATGAAGGCCGCTTGCGATCTCGTTCGCAAATTCAACCCAAAAAAAATCTACGTCAACTTCCTGATTGAACTAGTCAACGAAGGACTGAATGGTCGTGACGCATTCGACAAAGACATTGAAATAACCTCATTGCTGAAGATTTAAATCTGAGCCCATTACTCTATCCGACAAGAGAAGAACAAGGGTGTATAACGAAAAATGTTTCACGTGAAACAAAGAGCGTGAAAAGGTCTATAAACAAAGGAGTTACAAAATGACAAAGGAAGAGAACGAGAAGCGGTTAGCACATCTTAAAACCATCGTGCAACGTCTACCGGGGAAACCTGGTAGTTATCAGTTCTATGACCAAGACCACACAATTATCTATGTGGGCAAAGCCAAGAATCTGAAGAACCGCGTCTCGTCCTACTTCCATAAAGAAGTCGACCGCTTCAAGACAAAAGTCCTTGTAAGTAAAGTCTGGGATATCAGTTACACCGTTGTCAACACAGAGGAAGACGCATTACTTCTTGAGAATAGTCTCATCAAGAAATATAATCCTCGGTACAACGTCCTATTGAAAGACGGAAAGACTTATCCAAGTATTTGTGTTACGAAAGAATTTCTTCCCAGAATCTTCAAAACTCGTACCATCAACAAAAAATACGGTACTTACTTCGGTCCATATTCGCAGATTTCAACGATGTATGGTATTCTGGATATCATTCATAAGATCTACAAACCTCGAACGTGCCGCACTCCAATGACGAAGGAAGGTATTGAACAAGGTAAGTATAAGGCGTGTCTTGAATACCACATCCACAACTGCAACGCACCTTGCATTAGCAAACAATCCTACGAAGACTATCAAAGAAACATTGCTCAGGCTCGCGAGATTCTGAAAGGTAATACGCGCGAAGTTCAACGTTTGCTTTACGCAGAAATGCTGAAACTTGCAGAAGAACTTCGTTTCGAAGAAGCCGAAGAAATCAAACAAAAAAACATTTTACTCGAAAATTTCTGCTCGAAAAGTGAGGTTGTTAGTCATACTATTCAGGACGTTGATGTGTTCACGATTATAGATGATGATGCAAATAAGAACGCTTTCATCAACTATATCCATGTGAAGAATGGTACGATTAACCAATCTTTCACCTACGAATACAAGCGAAAACTCGATGAAACCGATGAAGAATTGCTGTTAACGGCTATTCCTGAAATTCGCGAACGGTTCCATTCCAATGCCAAGGAAGTCATTGTGCCCTTCGAGATGTCGTGGAAACTACCCGATGCAGAATGGTTTATACCCCAGCGAGGCGACAAGAAGCATTTGCTGGATTTGTCCGAAATGAACGGAAAACAATATAAAGTTGACCGCCTGAAACAAGCAGAAAAACTGAATCCGGAACAGAAACAGACCCGCTTGATGAAAGAATTGCAGGACAAACTGAAACTTCCAAAGATGCCCTACCAAATTGAATGTTTTGACAACTCAAACATCAGCGGTACCGATGCTGTAGCCGGTTGTGTAGTTTTCAAGGCGATGAAACCGTCGAAAAAGGACTATCGAAAGTACATAATTAAGACTGTTACAGGACCCGACGACTATGCTTCGATGCAAGAAGTTGTAAGACGCCGCTATACCCGAATGATTGAAGAGAATACTCCCCTACCCGATTTGATTATTACTGATGGTGGTTTGGGGCAGATGTCCGTAGTTCGTGAAGTTGTCGAAGGTGAACTTGGTCTGCAGATTCCTATCGCCGGTCTTGCCAAAAACGATAGGCACCGTACCAATGAACTACTCTATGGTAATCCTCCTGTAACCATTGGAATCGACACAAAAAGCGAGTTGTTTAATGTACTCACTCGTCTCCAGGATGAAGTGCATCGTTTCGCAATTACGTTCCATCGTGATAAACGTTCCAAGCATGCTCTCCATAGTGAACTGGACGATATCCCTGGAATTGGACCAAAGACCCGTGACTTGCTCCTTCAGCATTTTAAGACCGTCAAACGAATTAAACTCGCTGATAATCAGGAACTTATAAATGTTTTAGGCCAAAAGAAAGGCGAGATAATCTACAAGCACTTCCATCAGGAGTAACGACTTAGCGAAATTAGAAGAAATAACTATAGATATTTTGTCATTCCAGTTTTTTCTTTTATCTTTGCAACAAACAATCTAAAGAAAAGTAGAATGAGAGCAGTTATTCAGCGTGTTAGCAGCGCGAGCGTAACCATTGATCAACAGGTGAAATCAGCCATTGGAGAAGGGTTACTTATCCTTTTAGGCGTTGAGGAACGCGATTCAGAGGAGGATGTAAACTGGCTTGCTAAAAAGATTGCTAATCTCCGCATTTTCGACGACGAAGAAGGCGTAATGAACCGCTCTGTATTGGATATTCAGGGAGAAGCGCTCGTAGTTAGTCAGTTCACCCTATTCGCCTCCTATAAGAAAGGAAACCGACCTGCTTGGTTCCGCGCTGCTTCACACGAAGTCTCGATTCCGCTCTATAATTCGTTCTGTACGGCTTTAAGCGAGTTGATGGGTCAACCCGTAGGAACAGGGGAATTCGGCGCTATGATGAAAGTAAAACTTACAAATGATGGCCCTGTAACTATCTGTATGGATACGAAAAACAAGGAATAAGCACTTTGTGACCATCAGAAAAGAACAAAAAATTCCGATTTCATCGGCATAATTTAAAGAAAAACGGGGGGTAAAACCTCAAATATAGCATTAAAGACTATGACCATCAAAGAAGCACAAGAGGCTATTGACCAGTGGATTAAAGAATATGGTGTTCGCTACTTCTCAGAACTGACAAATATGGCTTGCCTCACTGAAGAAGTAGGTGAACTGGCACGTATCATCGCCCGCAAATATGGTGACCAGAGTTTCAAAGAAGGCGAAAAGGCTGATCTTGGTGAGGAAATGGCAGATATTCTCTGGGTCCTTCTCTGCCTCGCCAATCAAACCGGAGTCGATCTGACCGAAGAACTTCGCCGTTCCATCGAGAAAAAGACAAAACGAGATGCTCTTCGCCACATCGGAAACCCGAAGTTGAAGGCATAAGAAAAAGTGAAAAGGAATAGGAAACAAACTCCCCCTTCCCCTATTAGAAAGGATTTAGAGAAAGCCATCATTTAAAACCAAAGAGAAAAAAAAACTTGCAAACAATAAACAAATAGAAACAACAACTAAAATACGAAGATTATGGCAAACGAATCTATTCAGTACACAAGTAAGATTGAGGAGGCACTGAAAAAGTACAACCTCGAAGTTGACGATGCTGCCGTAAAGGCTGCAGTGATGAAACTGATTGCCGAGAAAGTGCCACAAAACGACACGCTCGACGTGAAGAAATTCCTGTTTGGAAGCATAGAATTGACAACGCTGAAAACAACGGATTCTGACGAAAGCGTATTGGCTTTCACCGAGCGCGTCAATCAATTTGATGCTCAATACGTAGACCTTCCACATGTAGCAACCATCTGCGTATATCCTTGTTTTGCTAAAACCGTGAGCGAGACTTTGGAGGTTGATGGCGTTGAAATCGCCTGTGTATCAGGCAGTTTCCCCTCTTCTCAGGCGCTGATTGAAGTGAAGATTGCTGAAACAGCATTAGCAGTTCGTGACGGTGCAACCGAAATTGATATCGTGATGCCAGTAGGTAAATTCCTGAGTGGCGACTACGAAGGCGTTGCTGACGATATTAGTGAACTGAAGCAAACCTGCGGTGAGGATGTCGCGATGAAAGTTATCCTCGAAACAGGTGACCTCGTTACAGGCTCAAACATCAAAAAAGCCTCGATTTTATCGATGTACGCAGGTGCTGATTACATCAAGACTTCAACTGGAAAAGAGAAGATTTCGGCCACTCCCGAAGCCGCATACATTATGTGTCAGGCAATCAAGGAATACTACGACGAAACTGGTATTCAGATTGGCTTCAAGCCCGCTGGCGGAATCAACACCGTTACTGATGCCCTCACTTATTACACCATCGTGAAGGAAGTTTTGGGTGAAAAGTGGCTTACCAACAAATGGCTTCGTCTTGGAACATCTCGTCTGGCAAACTTGCTCCTTTCCGAGATTGAAGGCGAAGAGGTTAAGTTCTTCTAAATCAGAGGTTTATAAAAATAATCAGTATCCCCTACTCTATCCCAAATTAGCGGATGGAAGTAGGGGATATTTCTTTCATAAAACCGCTGGAAAATGGCTTTATTAATAAAGAAAAACTGCGTTTTATATAAAGGTATCCTTTTGACCTTACAGAGCATATGTTTATACCTATATAAAGACCATCTTTATACCCCTATAAAGGTATCCTTTCTATGGTCAAAAGGACACCTTTAGATAGTCGAAAGGATAACTCTCTAAGGTAGAGAGCATTGCTTTACATAGTTGAAAGCAATGCTTTACAAAATCAAATGCATTATTCCTTAAAATCGACCCTATTATATAAATGAAAGGTGGGTAACGAAGACCATTACTCACCTTATATCTAAATTCTTTATTGAGCACAAAACTACTTTGATTTTCTTAAATGGTACGTTTAATTACATAATCGAGATAGGCGTTGAGCGCCGTTTGAATTTCAGGATCCCCTACCCTCTTTTCAATAAATTCTTCTGCTTCGCGGTGGAATTCCCACATACATTTCTCGGCATATTCAATACCACCTTGTTGCTTTGCAAATTCAACCAAAACGGCGATTTCATCGGGATTAACATCGCCAGATTTCACCTTTCGTGCCAAATTTATCATTGACTCAAACGAACTGTTATTCAAGGCATAAAGCACGGGAAGCGTAAGTTTTCCTTCAGCCATATCGTTGCCTGTAGGTTTTCCGATTTCAGGTGAATCGTAATAGTCGAAAATATCATCACGAATCTGGAAAATAATACCCAGGTTTTGACCAAAACGCATCGCCTCCTTCACCAACTGTTCGTCCGCACCTGAAGATAAAGCACCAATACCTGCACAAGCCTCAAACAAAGCGGCTGTTTTCTGCTTAATTACCTGATAGTAAACCTCTTCAGAGAAGTCCTGATTCTGAATGTTTGTAAGTTGCAGAATCTCGCCATTGGAAAGGGTTCTACCAAGTTCAGCCAGATACTCCACAATGCGCTGATTACCTGTCTTTGCCACATTCAACAAAGCAGTTGAAAGGATGAAATCACCCACCAAAACAGCCACTTTATTATCATAGGTAGCATTCACCGATGCCTGTCCGCGACGCTCCTCGCTCTCGTCTACAACATCATCGTGCACTAACGAAGCCGTATGCAGCAATTCGAGTCCTACAGCAGCATGTTGAGTAGCACTATTGATTTTGCCGAAGTTTTTCGCGATAAGTAAAATAAGCATCGGACGCATACGCTTGCCCGCACGCTTCCTAATATGCTCAAGAGCCTGACCAAGCATACCGTCTTCATGGGTCAAAGATTGGTTGAAAAGTTCGATGAAATCGGCAATTTCTGCCGAAATTGGTTGTTTGATAAGCGAAAGATAATCCATAGATTTGCTAATTTTGATACAAAATTACAGAAAATATCGGTAATTGTGCCAAAAATTTTGTAATTTTACACGGCAAAATGAAAAAATCTATGGACAAACTATTTCTCTTTGATGCCTACGCGCTCATTTATCGTTCGTATTACGCATTCATCAAGAACCCTCGTATCAACTCGAAAGGTCTGAATACATCGGCTATAATGGGGTTTGTAAACACCCTTCAGGAAATCATTGCGAAGGAAAAGCCCACCCATCTGGGAGTGGCCTTCGATCACGGAAAAACCTTCCGCAACGAAGCCTTCCCTGAATATAAAGCCCAACGTGAAGAGACGCCTGAGGACATCAAGCGTTCCGTTCCTATCATCAAGCAACTGCTCGAAGCGTGGCATATTCCCTGCCTGCAAGTTGATGGGTTCGAAGCAGATGATGTAATCGGTACACTTGCGATGAAATCGGGGAAAATGGGTATCGAAACCTATATGCTCACCCCCGATAAGGACTATGGTCAACTGGTGCGTGAAAACGTCTATCAGTTCCGTCCTCGTCATGGGGGCGGTTACGAGAAAATGGGTCCGGCTGAAGTCTGTGAGAAGTATGGAATTTCAAACACCGACCAAGTCATTGACCTCCTCGCACTGATGGGTGACTCCGCCGACAACTTCCCCGGCTGTCCTGGTGTCGGAGAGAAAACTGCAGCGAAACTCATCAACGAGTTTGGGTCTATCGACAACCTTCTACTCCACTCTGATCAGATTAAGGGAAAATTGCGCGAGAAAGTTGAAACCCATGTCGACGATATTCGAATGTCTCAATTCCTTGCAACCATCCGAACAGATGTTCCTGTGGAATTCGACAAGGACTCCCTACTCCTTCAGGAGCCTGATGAGAAAAAATTAAGAGCACTGTTCGACGAACTGGAGTTCAGAACTTTAGCAGACAAAATTCTGAAAAAACCTGAACCCGTGTTAAAACCCGTTAACGGACAACTCGATTTATTTGCAGAATTTGCGACCGAGAGCCAAGAAAATTCAAAAACTGCCCAAAATTTGGCCACAATTTCGGCTCCTCACGATTACCAACTCATTGATAATCAAGAAGAAATGACGAAAATTTGTGATTTTTTCTTGACAAATAAAATTCTCAGTCTAGACACAGAAACCACTTCAACGAACCCAATTGACGCCGAATTGGTAGGTTTGAGTTTCTCTGTTGAAGAAACCAAGGGATTCTATGTTCCCGTTCCTGCCGACCGCGTCGAAGCACAAAAAATTGTCGATATATTTAAAAAGGTATATGAGTCGACTGAAATTTTGAAAGTTGGTCAGAACCTGAAGTACGACCTTGAAGTGTTGCGAAACTATGGAGTCCGACTTGCAGGTCCGATGTGGGACACGATGCTCGCCCACTATCTCCTCCAACCCGAACTGCGACACAACATGGACTATATGGCTGAGACCCTTCTTGGCTACAAGACCATTCACATCGACGAACTCATTGGACCCAAAGGCAAGAATCAGCGATCAATGAGAGACCTCTCTCCTGCTGAAGTCTATGAATACGCTTGCGAAGATGCCGATATCACGCTCCGACTGAAGAACGTGCTGGAACCAAAGATGAAGGAAGCAGGAGTCGAATCACTGTTCTACGATATTGAAATGCCACTGATGCCTGTGCTTGCAGAAATGGAGATGAATGGAGTCTGCCTGGACACAGAAGCACTTGCCGAAACGTCAAAACTTTTCACGGAAAGAATGCTCCAGTTAGAGCGTGAGATTTACGAGATGGCAGGCGAGGAATTCAATATATCCAGTCCGAAGCAAGTTGGTGATATTCTGTTTGGCAAGATGAAAATTGTAGAAAAGCCCAAAAAGACCAAGACAGGACAATTCGTCACGTCAGAGGAAGTGCTGATGCAGTTGCGCTCGAAAAGTCCTATGATTGCTAAGATACTGGACTACAGAGGATTAAAGAAACTCCTCGGCACCTACGTCGACGCACTTCCGAAACTAATTAACCCACGAACAGGACATATACACACCTCATTCAATCAGGCCGTCACAGCCACAGGTCGCCTCTCAAGCAGTGACCCGAATCTGCAGAATATTCCCGTAAGAGGAGAAGACGGAAAGGAAATCAGAAAGTGTTTTGTTCCCGAGCCAGGTTGTCAATTCTTTTCAGCAGACTACAGTCAGATTGAACTGCGCGTAATGGCCCATCTTTCAGGTGATGAAAATATGATGGAAGTGTTCCGCGAAGGCAAAGACCTTCACGCCGCAACTGCTGCCACTATCTATAAGAAAGGTATTGAAGACGTCAGCCGAGACGAGAGAACAAAGTCGAAGCGCGCCAATTTCGGCATCATCTATGGTATCACCGTGTTTGGACTTGCAGAGCGTCTGGACATCACCCGCGACGAAGCAAAACTCCTTATCGACGGTTTCTTCCAGACCTTCCCACGCGTTCACGACTACATGGAAGAGTCGAAGCAACTCGCCCGCGAGAGAGGATATGCTGAGACCGTGTTCCATCGTCGCCGCTATCTGCCAGACATCAATTCGAGAAATGCAACCGTCAGGAATTTTGCAGAGCGAAACGCCATCAATGCTCCAATACAAGGCTCTGCGGCAGATATCATCAAAGTAGCAATGATACGCATCCATGAACGTTTTCTGCGTGAAGGAATCCTTTCGAAGATGATTCTGCAAGTACACGACGAACTCAACTTCTCCGTCTATCCCGAAGAGCGGAGTAGGGTAGAGGAGATTGTGCTTGAAGAGATGCAGAAAGCCTATCCGCTTTCCGTTCCCCTCGTTGCTGATAGTGGCTGGGGCGAAAACTGGCTCGAAGCCCACTAATCATTCTCAAGTGAAAAGGAGGACCGATGAAAGAAACGAGAAGAAAACCGCGACTATTGCTCACACTTGGTGCTACGGCATTGAGTCTGCCGTCAGTCCTGGCCCAGCAACGTCCGAACATATTATATATAATGTGCGACGACATGGGCTATGGCGACTTGGCGTGTTATGGGCAAAAGTACATTCGGACTCCCAATATCGACCGACTTGCTGCCGAGGGAATGCGTTTCACAGACGCCTATTGTGGCAGTCCCGTATCGGCTCCTTCGCGTGCTACACTGATGACAGGCCAGCATACCGGACACACTCACGTGCGTGGAAACCGTGAATACTGGAACAAGAATCACACCGTTCTGTACGGACAGAACACCGATTTCGGCACAGCAGGGCAGGAACCTTACGACACCGCCCACATCATCCTTCCCGAGATTTTCAAACGAAATGGTTACCGAACGGGACTCTTCGGCAAATGGGCTGGTGGCTATGAGGGTTCGATTTCTACACCCGACAAGCGAGGAATCGACGAATTCTTTGGGTATATCTGCCAGTTCCAGGCGCATCTCTACTTCCCGAATTTCCTCAATCGATACAGCCCTGAACGAGGTGATACAGCCGTTGTTCGTGTCGTATTAGGGCAGAATATTGAACATAAAATGTATGGCGAAGACTACAACAACCGCGAACAATATTCTGCAGAAATCATCCATCAGGAAGCCTTGCGCTGGCTCGATCATCAACATGCAGACCAACCCTTTATTGGGTTCCTAACCTACACACTCCCACATGCTGAACTGCGCCAACCAGAAGATTCACTTTTGATGGCATACA
Organism: Prevotella sp.; assembly: GCA_024697645.1. Lineage (GTDB taxonomy): Bacteria > Bacteroidota > Bacteroidia > Bacteroidales > Bacteroidaceae > Prevotella. The sequence goes on along the minus strand of JAILFH010000099.1, from coordinate 28,204 downwards.
AGCAGCAGTTCGACCCAAAGCAGGGTGGGGCAGGGGAGAAGACATTCAGCGGTCAGGAACCATCTCGATATAATCCCACCAACTATGCCCATGCTGAGTTTGCTGCCATGATTGCCCGACTGGATCAACAAGTCGGCGAAATTATGGAGAAACTCGAAGAAAAAGGCTTGGCTGACAACACTATCCTCATATTCACATCCGACAACGGACCTCACGAAGAGGGTGGGGGAGATCCTGGATTCTTCAACCGCGACGGGTTGTTGAGAGGTCTGAAGCGAAGCACCCACGAAGGTGGAATCCGTATTCCGTTCATCGTGCGTTGGCCTGGACATGTGGAAGCGGGTTCCGTTAGCCATCAGCCCTTTGCCTTTTACGACCTCATGCCGACCTTCTGCGACATTGCCGGCATCAGCGACTTTCCTGAAGCCTATCGCAACAAACGGCTAAAGAATGATTGGTTCGATGGCATTTCCATTCTGCCCACGCTCACAGGCAAAGGACAGCAACAGCAGCATGACCATCTCTATTGGGAATTCCACGAAACCGACATGATTGGTGTACGCATGGGACAGTGGAAACTCGTTGTGGAACGCGGTAAATGCAGGCTCTACGACCTCAGTAATGACCTGCATGAAGACCACAACGTTGCAACAGAATACCCAGATATAGTCCGCCAGATGAAAGCATTCATCCATCGCGACCACACGCCAAACGAACTCTTTCCCGTGACACTCCCTGACTGATTAAAGCGCGCTCCCACTTAACAAAATTCTGCATTCATATTCACTGAAAATACGTTTTCACGATGCAATTTCTTGCATTTAGATTGATTTAAGTCAACAATTTATCTCACATAAACATGACAACAGAAAACCATCAGACCACAGATAAGAATCAGGCAGTAGGCCCTGTCAAGAAGCGTTTCGTAGTGCTCGATGCACTGCGTGGATTCGCATTGCTGGGCATCATCCTTGCCAATTTCCCCGAGTTCTCGCTATGGACATTCCAAACGCCTGAAGCCCTGGAACAACTCCCTGCACCAGGCATTGACCGAGTGATTCAGTTCCTTCTCTATGTCTTCGTCGACGGCAAGTTCTACACGATTTTCTCCATTCTGTTTGGCATTGGTTTTTCCATCATCATCGGCAATATCATGCAGCGAAGTCCGCTTGGTCCTGACGGCAAACCACAGACGCGCCGAGGCTTTCTCATCTTCTATCGTCGCATGACGATTCTCGCCATCATTGGCCTTTGCCATCTACTTCTCATCTGGAGTGGCGACATTCTGTTGCTCTATGCACTCATGGGAATGCTCCTTCCACTCTTCTGGGGTTGCAGCAATCGTAATATTCTACGATGGGCTGCCTTCTTCCTACTCTTGCCAATTGGCATTGAAATCCTGCGTGCGGCATTAGGATTTTCATTGGCTGAAGTGCCCTATCGGCTTTGGTGGGACACCTGCGCTGAATATGGCATCAACGAAGAGAATTTCGGCACTTGGCTTCGCGACGCTGACAGTTATCGGGGCGTAAGCCAATTCCTCATGCAGGGCGCATGGGAACGACTCTGGGAATTTGTGGAAGGCAACCGCTATTTCAAGGTTCTCGGCCTCTTCCTTATAGGACTTTATATCGGTAAACGTCGACTCTATGCTGCTGTCACACCAGGAACAACCCTGACTGACGACCAACCTTTAGACATTCAGAAATTTCTGCAGCGATTAGTAGGGTGGGGGATTTGTCTCGGATTGCCACTCTCGTTTGTCTATGCTTGGAGTGCGACACAGGGCCATCCCTTCGGAAATATTGTCCATAGCCTCCTCTATACACTTAGCGTCTATCCACTCGGCCTTGCCTATATTGCTGGTCTCACCCTGCTCTTCCGCAGAAACGCTCAGGCTCCCATTTGGCAAATGCTCGCCTATCCAGGCAGAATGGCCCTTACCAATTATCTCTCGCAATCCATTTGCGGCATTCTACTTTGCTACGGCATAGGCTTCGGTCTCGGCGCCAATATCAGTCTGCTCACCACCGAAATGCTTGCCCTCTGCGTCTTCCTCTCACAGGTCCTCGTCAGTGCCCTCTGGCTTCATTTCTTCCAGTTCGGTCCACTCGAATGGATTTGGCGAATGCTCACCTACGGACGCAGGATGCCACTGCTGAAATCCTCCAAAAAATAGCCTAACGAAAGAAACCTGCTGACACAGCCTTTTTTCCTTCAAAACAGAAAAACGGGCTTGCAATTTGCGTTTCTCACTTTTTTGTAGTACTTTTGCACGAAATAAAACAACAAAGAAGAAAATATGGCACTAAAATGTGGTATTGTAGGACTGCCAAACGTGGGTAAGTCCACCCTTTTCAACTGTCTGTCGAGTGCAAAGGCACAGGCAGCAAACTTTCCGTTTTGCACGATAGAACCAAACGTTGGCGTTATCACTGTTCCTGACGAGCGCCTGACGAAACTTGCCGAACTGGTTCATCCGGGACGCATCGTTCCTGCCACCTGCGAAATCGTTGATATTGCAGGACTGGTGAAGGGTGCCTCGAAGGGTGAAGGTCTGGGCAACAAGTTCCTCGGAAATATTCGCGAAACCGATGCGATCATTCATGTATTGCGTTGTTTCGACGATGACAATATTACCCATGTTGACGGCACCATTGACCCAATTCGCGACAAGGAAATCATCGACACCGAACTTCAGTTGAAAGACCTCGAAACCGTTGATGCCCGTATAGCCAAGACCGAGAAGGCCGCTGCTGCAGGCAACAAGGATGCAAAGGTGGAATTCACCGTGCTGAAGGCTTATAAGGAAGTGCTCGAACAAGGCAAGAATGCACGCGTGGTGGAGTTTGACACGAAGGATGAACAGGATGCGGCCCGCAATCTTTTCCTGCTCACGACAAAGCCCGTACTCTATGTTTGCAATGTAGATGAAGCCTCTGCCAAATCGGGTAATGAATACAGCGCCCGTGTGGAGAAAGTCGCTGAGGAAGAAGGTGCAGAAGTGATGATTATCGCTGCCAAGACCGAAGAAGACATTGCCGAACTCGAGACCTATGAGGACAAGCAACTCTTCCTGGAGGAACTCGGGCTGGAGGAAAGTGGCGTGAACCGCCTCATCAAGAAGGCCTACTCGCTGCTGAACCTCGAAACATTTATCACCGCTGGCGAAATGGAAGTGAAGGCTTGGACCTACAAGCGCGGCTGGAAGGCTCCTCAATGCGCAGGTGTCATCCATACCGACTTCGAGAAGGGCTTCATTCGCGCCGAGGTCATCAAGTACGACGACTATATCAAATATGGTTCTGAGGCAGCCGTACGCGATGCAGGTAAAATGGGCATCGAAGGTAAGGAATATGTCGTACAGGATGGCGACATTATGCACTTCCGCTTCAACGTATAAACAATAAAAGCATACAAATCTTTAGGAATATCCAGATTGTTTAGATAATCTATAAAATCTGGAAAAATCCAGCATAAAGCATCAAACTATGATAGAACTTTTGAATTATATCAACTGGAACCCAAGCGATGTGATGGGACATATCGGACCTATTACGCTTCGCTGGTATGGAATGTGCTGGTTGGTGGGTCTTGTCGGATCATACTTCATGGTGAAATGGCTCTATAAAGACCAGAAGATTAAGGACGAACTGTTCGACCCGTTGTTCATCTATTGCTTCATCGGCATTCTTGTGGGCGCACGTCTGGGACATTGTCTGTTCTATGAACCCGACTATTTCCTGTCGTCGGGAACCCACATCATCGAGATGTTCGTGCCCATGCACCAAATGGCTGACGGAAGTTGGAAATATACAGGTTATGCAGGCCTCGCCTCTCATGGTGGAACACTTGGACTGATGCTTGCCCTCTGGCTCTATTGCCGCAATACGAAGATGAACATCTGGCATGTACTCGACGATATCGCAATCGCCACACCTATTGCCGCCTGCTTCATCCGCTTGGGCAACCTGATGAATTCAGAGATTATCGGTAAGCCGACAGATCTGCCCTGGGCCTTCATCTTCGAGCAAGTCGATAATGTTCCGCGCCATCCTGGACAACTCTACGAAGCCTTGGCCTATTTCTGCTTCATCTTCGTGATGTTCTGGTGCTATCAGCGCAGCAAGAAGGTAAATCCTCCTGTCAGCAAAACGGTAAAGGAAACACGTTGGGCCAATGAAGTTGCTCCCTTGCGCTATCCGAAACCCGTGGGTAGTGGTTTCTTCTTCGGACTTGTCCTGACACTTATCTTCACCTTCCGCTTCTTCATTGAATATACGAAGGCTGACCAAGTGGACTTTGAAGCAGGAATGCTCTTCAACATGGGACAGTTGCTCTCGGTTCCGTTCATCGTCGTTGGTGTTGCCTGTATGCTTGGCGGCAAATGGATGAAGCGACTGGGGGCCAAATAAGGTTCAACTTCTATCAATAAAAGCAACGGCTTCTATCAATTAAGACAATAACAAAAGTCACTATAAAAAGTTGTGGGAGGATTTATTTTCCTCCCACTATTTTTTTGATTTCATTCAACTTGTTCAGAGCCTCAACTGGTGTCAGATTATTAATGTCGAGGTTGAGTATCTCATCGCGAATCTGCGTCAGTACGGGATCATCCAACTGGAAGAAAGAAAGTTGCATGCCTTCGCGGCTCTGGTTGATGGTTTCCACCGAAGGCTTAGTCACTGCTGAGCCACCACTATTATTTTCTTCCAATTGCTTCAGAATCACGTTAGCGCGCTTCACGATACTCTTCGGCATTCCAGCAATATCAGCCACGTGAATACCAAACGAGTGCTCGGAACCGCCACGTTCCAACTTGCGCAGGAAAATCACCTTTCCGTCAACCTCTTTTACTGACACATTATAATTCTTAATGCGCTTGAACGTCTTTTCCATTTCGTTCAATTCGTGATAGTGTGTGGCGAAAAGCGTTCGGGCACGAGCCTTCGGGTGTTCATGTAGATGCTCTACAATTGCCCACGCGATGGAAATACCGTCGTAGGTACTTGTACCTCGTCCCAACTCATCGAAAAGCACGAGTGAGCGCGGCGTGACATTATTTAATATATCGGCTGCCTCCGTCATCTCCACCATAAACGTCGATTCGCCCAACGAAATATTATCGCTGGCACCAACGCGGGTGAAGATTTTATCGACCAGACCGATTCTCGCACTCTCTGCGGGAACGAAAGAACCGATTTGGGCCAATAGCGTAATCAAAGCCGTCTGACGCAACAACGCAGATTTACCCGCCATATTCGGACCCGTAATGATGATGATTTGCTGCTTTTCCGTATCGAGCATCACGTCGTTTGGCACATAGCGTTCGCCTACAGGCATTTGCTGTTCAATCACGGGATGACGACCCTGATGAATATCCAGCACGTCATCGTCGCTCACCACTGGCCTTACGTAGCGATTCTCCTCAGCCGTCTTGGCAAACGACAACAGGCAATCCAATTGGGCAATGACAGTCGCATTCGTCTGAATATCAGAAATGAATTCCTTCATCTCTGTAATCAGTTCGTTGAAAAGGCGTTCCTCAAGTGAAAGAATCTTTTCGTCAGCACCGAGAATCTTCTCCTCGTATTCCTTCAGTTCCTGCGTGATGTATCGCTCGGCTTGCGCAAGCGTCTGCTTGCGAATCCAGTCCTGCGGCACATGGTCCTTATAAGTGTTTCGAACTTCCAGATAATAGCCAAACACGTTGTTATAGCCCACCTTCAACGACGAAATACCCGTCTGCTGACTTTCGCGCTCCTGAATCTGCAGCAAGTAACTGCGACCATTCTGCGAAATATTGCGAAGGTCATCGAGTTCCTGATTATATCCAGCAGCAATGACGTTTCCCTTCGACACCAACTGAGGCGGGTCTGGCTGTATCTCACGGGCAATGCGCTCACGAAGAGTTTCACAGACATTCAGTCTTTCACCCACGCGGCGCAGACTTTCATTCTCTGCCGCAAGACAAGCCTTCTTGATTGGTTCAATGGCCGTCAGCGCTATCTTCAGTTGCACCACTTCTCGCGGTGAAACTCTACCCACGGCCACTTTTGAAATAATACGTTCGAGGTCGCCAATACGCTGTAACTGTTCGTCTATAAGATATCGGAACGAAGGCTCACGGAAGAAATATTCTACTACCTCCAGGCGCTGATTGATGGGCTGAACGTCCTTCAACGGGAAGATGAGCCAGCGATGAAGCATTCTGCCTCCCATGGGCGTTGTAGTGCGGTCAATCACCGAAAGCAGTGACAAACCGTCTTCCTGCATCGGCTGCACCAATTCCAGCGAGCGAATCGTGAACTTATCCAGTCTGACGTATTTATCCTCCTCGATGCGCTGCAGATGCGTGATGTGGGCCACCATCGTGTGTTGCGTCAACTCCAGATACTGCATAATGGCTCCAGAAGCCACAACACCACTGTGTAAATGGTCAACGCCAAATCCCTTCAGCGACTTCGTACCGAAATGCTTCAGTAGTTTCTGGCGCGCGGTCTGCTCCGTAAATACCCAGTCGTCGAGTTCGAAAACTGAATACTGACCTGTACGATGGGCTCCGAAGAAACGCTCAAAGTCCTGCTTGCGCTCGCGACAATAAAGAACCTCCTTCGGCTGGAAATTGCCAAGGAGTTTGTCAACATAGTCGTAGGTTCCCTCGCCCGTAAGGAATTCACCCGTAGAGATATCGAGGAAAGCAACACCACAGGCAGCCTTTCCGAAATGAACGGCGGCGAGGAAGTTATTCTCCTTATAGTTCAGCACATTGTCGCCCATCGCAACACCTGGCGTCACCAGTTCAGTTACACCACGCTTGACGAGCGTCTTTGTGAGTTTCGGGTCTTCGAGTTGGTCGCAAATGGCTACACGACGTCCTGCCCGAATGAGTTTCGGGAGATACGTGTCAAGGGCATGATGCGGAAATCCAGCCATCTCTGTATCACCCGTGTTTCCGCCATTATTGCGTCGGGTGAGCGTGATGCCCAGAATGCGTGAAGCAATCACCGCATCCTCGCTATATGTTTCATAGAAGTCGCCACAACGAAACAGCAACACCGCATCAGGATATTTCTCCTTGAACGTGAAGAACTGTTTCATCATTGGCGTCAAGCCCTTATCTTTTACTGCCATTTACTTTTCTTATACTTTTACAAGTCCTTTATCTATTTCAAATGTCAGATTCCATTGCAGAAATCCTCCGAATTCTACTGCACAACCTTCACGCGCTTTGCCTGTAAAACGCCATCGGTCTCGTTCCAGAAGAATACGACGACCGACAGATTGTCGAGATTCCAGGTGCTACTGACATCTAGACTATAGTTGATTGCGTCAACGACAAATCCTTCCTTTGCGCTAAACTTGACGGCGTCACCATAAAGGTCTTGCGTGAGTGAAGCGCGATAGACGTGATTATGTACATATTCGGTATTTGTCGTACCGTCGGGCATATATTGCGCATACTTTCTTTCGGGAGTTCCGCTATTGATGGAATCTTCAACAACCCATACCTGCAATTTCGCATCGATATTCTCTGAAGGAAGCGAAGGCCGTATCAACACCTTCAGGTTTCCGTCAACGACAACTGCCTGAATCGTATCGAAATCAATCGGCGACGTCTTCTTCAGTTCGCTCGTCACTGCTGCAGCATACTGCGAAGTATCGTATATAGGACTCTGACGATTGATTTTCACGCCCGGCTGAGCCTCAATGCCCCAGTGAGTATAGTAGTTGTCGCCATCAGTCGTACCCAAATCACTGAGGAATGGGCTCGTCAGCGTGTTGCGATGAGCAAAGGGACCACTATGAATGGCAACGGCAATGATGTTTTCCTCGCCATACTGCTGCTGCAGTTCGTGTATCGCATTGGTTGCATTCGGACAATTCACGCAGCGCTGACCCGTGAAATCCTCGATGAGCACAGCGCGCTGCACCTCAGCAGGCTGAACGTAGATGTAGCGCTCATCCTCTTCAATATTGCTGCAAGCCGCCGCAACCATTGCTATGATTCCTAAAAGACAAATTTTCTTCATTATCTATATCTTTCAGAAGGTCGTCTCTGCGGGTGCTCTTTATGAAACCTTTCAAGACTACCTTCGTTTGTTTTTTATTAATCAGAAATTATAGTTATACGAAATGGTGAAACCCTTCTGGGCAGGCACATAGCGGCAAACACCACCTGAGCAGTTATATCCCGCACGTGTGCGGCCATATCCTGCCTGAATGCGGTGTGAACCCAGATTGTAGGTCACGAGTCCCTGATAGTAATGCAAGTCGGTCTCGCCACAATTCCACTCATCACTGATGGTGAACATCCAGTGGGGCAACATCGAGAGTTCAAGTAAGGCAAATGCCCAATCGCCCTCGTCTTGTTTCGTCGTGAGATATTGCAACTCACCGCGCAGCGTCAACTTTCGGTTAATCTTGTATTTTCCCTCAGCCACGAAGATGTCGCTATGAATCATTCCGCCTTCACCTTCGACGATTGTCTTGTTATAGCGCTGATTCATATACATCAGATTCAACTTGAAATCCTTTGTCACGCGCTTGTCAATCTGAATGTTCAAGTCCTGATAATAGGTCTGGTCGCCCCACTTCCAGAAACTCGAACCATAGCCCTTCGAACCTGCTCCCAGGAAGTATTCATTGGGCTGAATCTCGATGGGGTGGGGGGTCTGCTGAATTGCGTGCACATGTGAGAAATTAACCTTCACACCCGTTCCATACTTACCGCCCAGCAACGTATTCTTCTTGAAGTTATAACCGAGTTCTGCCTGATAGGCCCACTCACCTTCGGGATGGGTTGCATAAGGATAGAGTGCAGCAAGTGCATAGGTATGATCCATCGTGAATGCGGGCAGATGATTGATGAACGTCGATGTTCCATTCATCGAACGACGCGAACGGAACGACATATTGTCGGAACGCTTTGCCTGTAGCAATACGCTCAGTCCACGCTGCGAATAAGACGTAGAAAGCATTGCGACATAACCCTTTCGATAGATATATCCGTTGTCGTAAGATGGATCCTGAGTCTTCTGAGCATATTCAGCCAGCACGTTGAATCCACCAGACGAGAGATTGGCTCTCACGTCCCACGCATTCACGTTTTCGGGAAGGTTCAGTTTATAGACCGGCGTTGCGAAAATATCCTCGTCGGCTTTCTCGTGCTTATTCACGAACGAAGCGCCAAGTGTCAGATAAGTTCCGTGTTCCTGCATCGAGGGAACCCATTGGTCAACGCTCAGTTCCACATCACCACCCGAAACCAGCGACTTCTTGCTGAAACTCCAGTAGCGGCGCTGAAGTCCACTCAGCACTTTCATGCTCACGCCCTTCACCGGACGAAGTCCAATGCGAGCACCAAGCAATGAATTATCGATACCAAGTGAACGCTCCTCATAGGTGCGAAGAATGAATCCCGAGCCAAACTGCTCGTAAAACGTACCCAGTGTCAGATCAGCCTTTTCGGTCTGTCCCTTCACATAGAAATGGGGAACGCCCCATCCCTTGAAGTCGTTCTCGAATCCGGGCAGGGGATGCTCCAGAAACTCGAAGCGTGCTCCAGCTTCCAGATGCTGACTCATCACTTTCACGTCAGCATAGGTATTCGTCAAAGCCCAGTCATCAGTGTGTTGTGTGCCAATTGCCTCATCGTCCTGCGGAATCAGAATATCACTCTGAATGCTACCCGAGACGACAAACTTTTCCTTATTGTCGTCCTGAGCCATTCCAGGAGTAATCGCAGCAAGACAAAGCAACAGAGATAGTATTTTCTTCATCTGTCTTCGATTCATTGATGTTCAATTCCTGTGTTATTCTGCAACGAGTTCGCGAACTTTCTCTATCAGTTCCTCTTCTGCTCCCTCAGTATAGCCGTTGTGCTTATAGACAATCTTTCCTTCGCCATCAACGATGAGCACATAGGGAATCATCTGAATTCCCAACTGGCGCTTCAGTTCGCTGTTCGGATCGAGAAGAACTGTCTCGTAGGGCCATTCGTGCTGGTCAACGAGCGGCTTCACCTTGTTGATGTTCTGGGCTTGGTCAATGGAGATAGCAACAACCTTCACACCCGTTTCTTCCTGCCATTCTTCATAGACTTCGCTAATGGCGGTCAACTCTCGATTGCAGGGCTTGCACCACGTAGCAAAGAACGAGATGATGATGGGTTTTCCATCATTTGAAAGAGTGTCAGTACGAACGGTTTTTCCGTTGATATCCTTCAGGGTGACAGAAGGCAGTTGAGCCTTCAACTCAGTGAGAGAACCCAGCAGTATCATAACTGCGAGAAACAATAATTTCTTCATAGCGCTTTGTTATTTGTATTTAAGTCAGTTATTCTATTTAATAGTTCACGATTTCACGTTATTTTCTACGTTTTGAATACGTTGATTTCTTTGTTTTGAAATGTACGCCAGTAATGCCTGTTCGCATACGCGCATATTCGGTGCAAAATTACAACTTTTTTTTCATTTTGCCACCTTTCCTCCGAAAAAATTAATTTTCCCCTACATTCATAGATGTTTGGACGATGTTTTACAAGGCTATCAACAAGGAAAAATTGACTGTAGGCCTTATAGTAAATTTTATGGTAGGTCTATGGTAGGTCTATGGTAGGTGTTGAACAAAGACCTACCATTCCTTCAGCCCTTTATTCATCGGCGTTTGCAATGGGTTATGGTAGGACGGTAGGTCTTATGCGATTAAACGATACAGAGATAACCTTTGTACCCTATAAAGGATGCCTTTGTATTGTAGAAAGGATGTCTCTGTATCATAGAAAGGATAACTCTGTATCATCAAAATGATTGCTCTGTACCATCGAAAGAATTGCTCCAACAAAACTTAGAACGAAATAATTTCCACAAGACATATCTCTTGCCCCTTGCTCCTTGTCCCTTGCCCCTAATCTCTACTCCTTGCCCCTAATCTCTATTCCTTGCCCCTATATTTGCTTCAATAAAATAGGAATTTACAAAGTAAATTTTGTAGTTTCGCATTTTTCTATTAATTTTGCACCAAATTTGTAAAAAACAACTATTTTCATTTTATGGATTACAATTTCAGAGACATTGAGAAGAAATGGCAACAGTGGTGGGTAGAGAATGAAACCTACCGCGTAGTAGAAGACAAAAACAAGCAGAAATTTTATGTGCTCAACATGTTTCCTTATCCTTCAGGAGCAGGTTTGCATGTTGGTCACCCATTAGGATATATCGCTTCAGACATCTATGCTCGTTACAAGCGCCAGCAAGGCTTCAACGTGCTGAACCCCATGGGTTACGACGCTTACGGACTTCCCGCTGAGCAATATGCAATTCAGACGGGTCAACATCCCGCTATCACCACCGAGCAGAACATCAATCGCTATCGTGAACAGTTGGACAAGATTGGATTCTCATTCGACTGGAGTCGCGAAGTACGTACTTGCGAGCCAATCTATTATAAGTGGACGCAGTGGGCTTTCCAGAAGATGTTCAACTCGTTCTATTGCAATCGCTGCCAACACGCACAGCCCATCGAGAAACTCATTGAGCGCTTTGCCGAAAAGGGTACAGAAGGTCTCGATGTTGCTCAGTCGGAAGAACTTTCGTTCACTGCTGACGAGTGGAACGCCTTCTCAGAGAAGCGCAAGCAGGAAGTGCTGATGAACTATCGTATTGCCTATCTGGGCGAAACGATGGTGAACTGGTGCCCCGAACTGGGAACCGTTCTTGCCAACGACGAAGTAGTGAATGGCGTTTCTGAGCGCGGTGGATATCCCGTTGAACAGAAGAAGATGCGCCAGTGGTGCTTGCGCGTCAGTGCTTACGCTCAGCGCCTTCTCGACGGACTTGAGACCATCGACTGGACTGACTCACTGAAGGAAACACAGCGCAACTGGATTGGACGTTCTGAAGGTACTGAGATGCAGTTCAAGGTTGCTGGTCAGGACACAGAGTTCACCATCTTCACCACACGTGCCGACACTATTTTCGGTGTAACGTTCATGGTACTTGCTCCTGAGTGTGAACTCGTTCAGCAACTCACAACTCCCGAGCAGAAGCAGGCCGTCGACGAATATCTCGCCTATGTGAAGAAACGCACCGAACGTGAACGTCAGATGGATCATCGCGTTACGGGTGTATTCTCTGGTTCTTACGCCATCAATCCTCTTACAGGCAAAGAGATTCCTATCTGGATTGCTGAATACGTGCTTGCTGGCTACGGAACTGGTGCCATTATGGCCGTACCTGCTCACGACTCTCGCGACTATGCTTTTGCCAAGCACTTCGACCTGCCGATTATTCCACTTATCGAAGGTGCAGACATTTCCGAAGAGAGTTTCGACGCGAAGGAAGGTATCGTGATGAACTCATCGAATGGTGAATTCTCGCTGAATGGGCTGACCGTCAAGGAAGCCATTGCAGCCACGAAGAAATATGTCACTGAGAAGAAACTTGGACGCGTGAAAATCAATTATCGTCTGCGCGACGCTATTTTCTCTCGTCAACGCTATTGGGGCGAGCCGTTCCCCGTTTACTACAAGGACGGAATGCCCTACATGCTCCCCGAAGAATGCCTGCCGCTGGAACTTCCTGAAGTGGAGACCTATCAGCCTACATCTACTGGCGAACCTCCTCTCGGCAATGCACAGAAGTGGGCTTGGAACGTGGAGACTTGTGAAGTGGTCGACAAGGCCCTCATCGACAATGAGAAAATCTTCCCGCTGGAACTCTGCACGATGCCTGGATTCGCTGGATCGAGCGCCTACTATCTCCGCTATATGGATCCGCACAACACAGAAGCACTGCTCTCAGAAGACGCAGCCGAATATTGGCAGAATGTTGATCTCTACGTCGGAGGTTCGGAGCACGCAACGGGTCACCTCATCTACTCACGCTTCTGGAACAAATTCCTCTTCGACCTGGGCGTAAGTCATGTGGAAGAGCCGTTCAAGAAACTCGTCAATCAGGGTATGATTCAGGGCCGTTCGAATTTCGTCTATCGCGATAACAAAGCAAGCCACGAAGCAGGTCATCCCGTTTTCGTCAGTCTGAACATCATGAAAGAGCGAGGTGGGGCAGAAGATGAGTTTACGCCTATTCATGTTGACGTGAACATCGTATCGGCCGACGTGCTCGACCTTGAGGCTTTCAAGGCTTGGCGTCCTGAATACAACGATGCTGAGTTCGTACTCGAAAACGGAAAGTACATTTGCGGATGGGCTATCGAGAAGATGTCGAAGTCGATGTTCAATGTGGTGAATCCCGATATGATTGTCGAGAAATATGGTGCTGACACACTTCGCCTCTACGAGATGTTCCTCGGTCCTGTTGAGCAGGCTAAACCTTGGGACACCAACGGAATCGATGGTTGTCACCGTTGCCTGAAGAAGTTCTGGAATCTTGCTCAGGGTGCTCAGGAAGGTACTTGCGCTCCCACTGCCGAAGAACTGAAGGCGCTCCACAAACTCATCAAGAAGGTGACCACCGATATTGAGACATTCTCCTACAACACCAGCATCTCTGCATTCATGATTTGCGTGAACCAACTGTCGCAGTTGAAGTGCAAGAATCCTGAGATTATGCGTACCCTCACGATTCTCATCTCGCCGTTTGCTCCTCACATTGCTGAGGAACTCTGGCAGATGCTGGGTGGCAAGGGTTCCATCTGCGATGCTCAGTGGCCGAAGTGGAACGAAGAGTATCTCGTTGAGAATACCGTTCGTCTCGGCGTTGCCTTCAATGGTAAGACCCGTTTCGATATGGAGTTTGCCGCTGATGCCGACAATCAGACCATTCAGGACGCAGTTCTCGCAGATGAGCGCGCCCAGAAATACATCGACGGTAAGCAAGTGATGAAGGTTATCATCGTACCAAAGCGTATGGTGAACCTCGTCATAAAATAATACTGAATGATTCTTACCCAACTTTCAGAAGAAGAAGTTCCCACGTGGTCCCCTCCTTCTGGAAGGAGGGGTGAAGCGAAGCGGGGGGTGGTAGAGAAAAATTCTAATCTAACCTCTTGAACTTCCTATAGTTACACCGCTACCACCCCTCGCCTTCGGCTCCACCCCTCCTCCCCGGAAGAGGGGAATAGAAATGCAAAAGTGGACATTTCTCATAGATTAGAGTCTTCCAAATAAAATTTGGAAAATTCGATGAAGGGAAAAACCTAAGGGTTTAACATCAATAAGGCTTGAGGGGAACGGGACATATCTCTTGTCCCTTGCCCCTTGCTCCTTGCCCCTACTAAAACATAAAAAACTCTCAACTATCACTATACCATGACACTGGATAAAAAAATGATGTGGACTGAGGCGCGCGATTTCGCTGGAATCACATTTGGTCTCATCCTCTATTCTTTCGGTTTTACGTTCTTCCTGATGCCTTACGAAATCGTAACAGGAGGCGTGGCTGGTGTGGCTGCAATCGTTCAGTATGCTACACAAATTCCTAACCAATACACTTACTTCCTCGTGAATGCGGCACTGCTGATTGTCGCACTGCGAATCTTAGGCGTAAAATTCCTTCTCAAGACCATCTACGCCATCTTCATGCTCACCTTCCTTCTTTGGCTGATGAAGGAATTGGTGCCGCGCGACGAAGCAGGAAACATGGTGAAGATTCTGGGCGAAGGTCAGGACTTCATGTCGCTCGTCATCGGCTGTATGATGACAGGTTCGGCACTGGGCATCGTGTTTGTCAACAATGGCTCCACGGGCGGAAGCGATATCGTGGCAGCTTCGGTGAACAAATACTATAACATGTCGCTCGGCATGGTGCTTCTGTTGCTCGACTTCGTCATCATCGGTTCTTGTATGTTCATCCCGCAGTTCGGAACTCTTCTCGAAAGGGGCAATATGGTGGTGTTTGGTTTCTGCACAATGGTCATCGAGAATTTCATGCTCGACTATCTCTACAACAATCGTCGCTCATCGGTTCAGTTCCTCATTTTCTCAGAAAAATATCAGGAGATTGCCTACGAGATTGGCACGAAGATGGAACACGGTGTAACCATTCTCGACGGTCATGGCTGGTACACGGGTCAGGAGCGAAAGGTGCTTTGCATCCTTGCACGAAAGAACGAGAGCAGCACTATTTTCCGCATCATCAAGACCATCGACCCGAACGCGTTTGTTTCGCAGAGTTCAGTCATTGGTGTCTATGGCGAGGGCTTTGACACCATCAAAGTGAAGACTAAAGAATAACTGATTATGAGAAAAATCGTTTTTGCCACAAACAATCAGCATAAACTCGACGAGATTCGGCAGATTCTGGGCGAGAAGTTCGAGATTCTGTCGCTCAATGACATCAATTGTCATGAGGAAATTCCTGAAGATCATGACACCCTTCAGGAGAATGCATTGCAGAAGGCACAGTACATTTTCGACCATTATCACGTGAGTTGCTTTGCTGACGACACGGGTCTCGAAGTGGACGCATTAGGGGGCGAACCAGGCGTTCATAGCGCCCGTTATGCGGAGGAAACCGACCACGACAGCGAGGCGAATATGCAGAAATTATTGCGCAAATTAGGAAATAATAACAATCGCAAGGCACGATTTCGTACCGTAATTGCGTTATTGATAGAAAATAAAGAGGAGAAGGGAGAGAAGAATGCGGAGAGTGAAAACCCCGCTCAGTTGCATCTCTTCGAAGGTATTGTCGAAGGCCACATCGCCTATGAGAAAAAGGGTACTGAAGGCTTCGGCTATGACCCTATTTTCGTGCCTGATGGCTACGACGAATCGTTCGCACAACTCGGAATGGACATCAAGAACCATATTTCACATCGCGCCCGTGCGGTGCAGAAACTTGCCGACTTCCTGAAGAACTGCTGAAACAACGGAATTTACTCCGCTTTCTGTGTAAAATTCAATACTGCTGACTTAGCGAAAATTCTCTCCGTCTCCTGAATTAATTTTCGAAATTGGGATTATGAAAAAATGGATGATGATATGGGCATTGACTCTGCTCACAGGAGTGGTTCAGGCTGCAAGTATCGGTACGTGGAAATCTTATCTGAGTTATCACGATATCACCGAGATTGAGCGTGCTGGCGACGTGCTGTTCGTGCTGGCAAGCAAGAATCTCTATGCCTACAACACCGCTGATCAGAGCGTTCAGACCTTCAGCAAGATGGACGCACTGAGTGATTGCGGTATTGCTCACATCGCCTGGAATCCAACAGCCAAACGCCTGATTATCATCTATGAAAACTACAACATCGACCTGCTCGACCTGAGTAGTAATTCGGTGAATATGTCGGAATACTACAACAAGTCGGTCATCGGCGACAAGGTTGTCAACAGCATCTACATCTATAATCAGTATGCTTATCTCGCCACTGGTTTCGGTATTCTGAAACTCGATATGTCGAAGGCAGAGTTCAGCGACACTTATTCTCTGGCTTGCAATACTACTGCCGTAGGCATCAGCGGAAACTCCATCTACGCAAAGACCGAAAAGGGTGTCTATACGGCACTGATCACCAATAATCTCATCGACCCGAATAGTTGGGCGCTCACGACTTCCTATCCGCAGACCATCTTCGACAAGGATACGTCTGTCTGGGATGAATACATCAGCACGCTTCAGGCCGTTTCTACCGATGGCCCACAATACAACTATTTCGGTTTCATGCGCTTCGTCAACAATCAACTCTTTACTGTTGTTGGCGGCTACGGCGCTGGAATCGAAGAATATCGTGCAGGTGCGGTTCAGGTGCTTTCCGATGGCAATTGGACCATCTATGAAGACCATCTCGAAAACGTCACCAACTACGAATACAAGGACCTGATGAGCATTGATGTAGACCCACGAAATGCCACTCATGTATTCGCAAGCGGCCGAACGGGAAGTTATGAGTTTCGCGACGGGAAGTTCGTACAGGCCTTCAGCAGCAACAACTCTCCGCTGGGAACAGCGCTTTCGTCTACACAGTCGAATCAGGAGTCTTACACGCTGGTCGAAAGTCTGAAATTCGACTCCGAAGGCAATCTATGGTTGCTGAATAGTCAGTCGGCCACCGCCCCTCTTCACGTCTATAAATCCGA
This sequence comes from Prevotella sp., assembly GCA_024697645.1. GTDB lineage: Bacteria > Bacteroidota > Bacteroidia > Bacteroidales > Bacteroidaceae > Prevotella. The sequence continues at coordinate 11,160 of JAILFH010000099.1, read as the reverse complement.
CGGCACGTGGGAATCGTTCGAGAATGAGAATCTCATGAGTGGCGACAGAACCCTTGGTGCTCTTCAGGCTCTCACATTCGACAGTCGGGGTCTGCTTTGGTTTGCCAATAGCCACTGGACCAAGCCTTCGCTTCATGCTTTCAATCCCCAGACGGAAGAGTTCTATTCGTACTTCAATTTCATCAACGAAGACGGAACGCGTGTCGATGTGAATGCAGTACAGTGTGTGGCTGAAGACAAGAATGGCGACATCTGGCTTGGTACGAATGTTGGACCGCTTCTGCTCGAACAGGAACATTTCGCTGAAACTGACCCTGAGTTCATTCAGGTGAAAGTACCGCGTAATGATGGAACAACCTATGCGGATTATCTGCTCACGGGTGTCAATATTTCGGCCGTTGCCATTGATGGCGGCAACCGAAAGTGGTTTGCAACCAAGGGCAATGGAGTCTATCTCATCAGTGCCGATAATCTCACTCAGTTGCAGCATTTCACGGCTGAAAACAGTATGCTGCTCTCGAACAATATCGAGTCAATTGCACTGAACGAATCCACTGGTGAAGTATTCTTCGGCACCGATAAGGGTCTCTGTTCTTACATCAGCGACGCAACGTCTGTGTCGGAGGAGATGACAAAGGACAACGTCTGGGCTTATCCTAATCCCGTACGTCCTGACTACACGGGACTCATCACGATTGTTGGCCTTTCCTACAATGCTGATGTGAAGATTGTAACATCTAATGGCACACTCGTGGCTGAAGGTCGTTCGAATGGTGGAACATTCACTTGGGACGGCTGCGACCAGAACAACGGAAAACGCGTCGCTTCGGGTGTATATATGGTGCAAACCGCTACTGAAGAAGGTAAAAAAGGAACTGTATGCAAAATCGCTATTATCAGATAACCGCTCTCTATTTTCTGCTACTCGTGGCAGTGCTCATCGTTTTTGGTTACACACCAACAAACGATGGGGAAGGTTATTTGGAATATGCTCGCATCTGTCTTTCTGAACACGAACCCTATCCTTGTCTGCGACTCATTGAAGGTCAGCCATTCGTCTGGAACAATGGCATCATCAATCTCATTGCACTCTCGCTTTCTGTCTTCGGTTCCATCATTCCGTTGCTTGTGCTCTTCTGTTTGCTGAAGGCACTAACGGCGTTTTTCATTGCGAAGACCACCGAACTCATCTTCAACGAAAAGGCTGCGCTCTGGACGCTGATTCTCTATGTTGCCTATCCCAACAACTGGGGTCAGAGCACGATGCTCATGTCAGAGATTCCGATGATTTTCCTCGCTATTCTTGCGTTCTATCTCGTCCTTCACACGGAAGATCATAAGTATTTCCCACTCATCCGAAACTTCAGTCTTTCGGTGTTCTTTGGCGGTATGCTGTTTGCCCTTGCCAATTGGTTCCGTCCTGTCGCAGTGGTCTTTGTCGCAACGCTGATTCTCTATTATGTGTTCTTCAATTATCGTCGTGCATTGCGTCAGATTTTCACGATGCTTCTCGGCTATTTCCTCATGACGACTGCCATCGGAACATCTTGTTATCTGCGCACGGGCTATTTCCTCTATCAGTCCGACACGCTTTGGTTCAATATGGTGGCAAGCACTTACGAGACTTCCACCGAACCTCATTACAAATCGGAAATGTTTCCGAAGGGAACGGCGCGCTACATTGAGAATATGGAAGAGAAATCGGCGGTGGAATGCAGTAATATTTGGCGGGAGCGAAGTCTCGAATGGCTGGCCGATCATCCAGGCGAATATCTGTCGAAGATTCCAAGTCGGTTGTTCTACATGTATAAGAACGACATCGACAATCTCGCTGCTTTCGTGCCTGCAAAGTCGAAGGCTGATAACAACTATATCACGTTGCCTCTCTCCTCGCTCCGAACGGAATTTCTCCATCTCAGCCCAGTGCAGTATTTCGCACTCTTCACCACCTTATTCTATATCATCCTGTTGATATTGGCACTCGTTGGTGGCATCATCACCCTCGTTCGTGGTCAGCGAAAACAAGCATTCCTCACTCTTTTCATCATCATCGCAGGCTCCATCGCCACTGTCCTCGCCGTTCATGGTGAAACCCGTTTCAAGCAACCTTACATGCCTTTCATCTTCATGCTTGCCGGTTACGCCCAACTCTACTTCCATATCTTCCGTTTCTTCACCCGTAAGAAGAAATCCCGCCGCGTCCGCCGCATAGGATGATTTATAGTTGAGAGTTCAGAGTTGATAATTGATAGTTATGATTACCCTTCCCAGAAGATTTCAATATTCCCCCAAATCAATTTTCAAATTCTTACTAATTAAGAAGAAGAGTAGGGTAGGGAAAAAAATTCTCTAATTCTCAACCTTTCTCAACTCTTCTCAACTCTTCTCAACCTTTCTCAACTCTTCTCAACCTTTCTCAACTCTTCTCAACCTTTCTCAACAAAGCGAGGCTGAAGCCCCTTTGGCTTAGGCCGCCTCCCCATTGGGGAGTCCTCAAATCTCTAATTCTTGATTTTTTAAAATATTTCTCGCGAAGCGATTTTTGATGGATTTCTGGGCGAAGCCCATCCTATATCATCGCTAATAAGATCCATTCTCAACCTATCTCAACTCTTCTCAACCTTTCTCAACAGAGCGAGGCTGAAACCCCTTGGGCTTAGGCCGCTTCCCTATTGGGGAGTGCTCAAATCTCTAATTCTTTATAAATATTTCTCGCATAGCGATTTTTAATAGATTTCTGGGCGAAGCCCATCCTATATCATCGATAATAAGATCCATTCTCAACCTATCTCAACTCTTCTCAAAAGAGCGAGACTGAATCCCCTTGGGCTTAGGCCGCTTCCCCATTGGGGAGTGCTCAAATTTCTAATTCTTGATTTTTTTAAATATTTCTCGCGAAGCGATTTTTGATGGATTTCTGGGCGAAGCCCATCCTATATCATCGATAATAAGATCCATTCTCAACCTATCTCAACTCTTCTCAATCTTTCTCAACAGAGCGAGGCTGAAGCTCCTTGGGCTTAGGCCCTTTGCCTTTAGCGGTTCTTGCGTCGACTTAAGCTTCGCCAGTCTTGCAAAATCCGAAGGCTGCACCCCAAGTCTTCACCGACGATATTCAATCGTCACCTTGTCTTGGCCCCGATTAATGGGGAACGCTCAAATGTTATAAATAATTTTCGAGTATTTCGATTCTTTTCGCTCGTTTTCGGAATCTATTAATTTGTCATCTGTTGTTATGGTTGTCTTCAGAATTCTCTTAGGCTTACTATCTCCCTTCCCTTGAGGGAGGGGATGGGGGTAGGCTCTCTTTTTTAACCTGTTCATAACTCTGTTGATAACTCTGTGGATAACTTTGTTAATTTCCACCGGCCTCCTCTCGCACCCCTTCAATTGTGGAAATCTCCACCGAAATTCCCATCAGTTTCCCTCACTTTTCCACACTTTCTCCCCAACAATTTTTATCAACTTATGAAAACACCATCATTTTCTAAAACTGTGGATAACTCCATAACTCTCTGACTATCAACAAAAAGAAATCCACACCCATTGTTCATAATCCTCACTCACGGGTTCATAACCAAATCTCCAAATTTTTCCTGAACAACTTATCAACTTTTCCACGTTATATCATCATCCTCTTATTTTTTCATTTTTAAAAATTAAAACAAATAAAAATAATATTGTTGTGGAAAACTTTGAATGAAGGTTCAAAAATTTAAAGTAATGACACAGATTATTTACTGATACAAAGTTTCAGGTTTCAAGTCGCTACCACTTTTTCGTGTTCTTTTCGGAATATAAATTTGTCATCTGTTGTTATGGTTGTCTTCAGAATCCCCTTGGACTTCGCCTCCTTATGGGGAGCACTCAATTTTTAAATTCTTATTAATTCAGAAGATGAGTGGAGTAGGAAACAAATTATCTAATTCTCAAATTCTTGATAAAGAATAACATTTCCGTTTTTTCCGTTCATTTTCGTTTATTTCCGTTGTAAATAATTTTCGTTCTTTTCGTCTTTTTTCGCTTGTTTTCGGAATATAAATTTTCGTGTTTTCTGTATATTTCAGTTATATATAATTTTCGAGTATTTCGTCTTTTTTCGTTCTTTTTCGGAATCTATTAATTTGTCATCTGTTGTTATGGTTGTCTTCTGAAACCCCTAGGGCTTAGGCCGCCTCCCCATTGGGGAGTGCTCAAATCTCGCGTAGCGATTTTTAAAAGATTTCTAGCCCGAGGGCTATCCCCTTCTCAACCCCTCTCAACTCTTCTCAACCTTTCTCAACAGAGCGAGGCTTAAGCCCCTTTGGCTTACGCCGCTTCCCCGATTAACGGGGAACGCTCAAATGTTTATTTTCGGAATAAAGAAGATTTTACTTAAATCGTATACCAAAATAAATTTGGAAGGAAGAAAAATTAGTATTAACTTTGCAAAGTAATTACGATTCAAACTTAAACGATATCACGAAGAAATGAGGAAATGGTTATTCTTTTTTGTGGCTGCACTGGTGCTAGTAGGCTGTAAGGACAAGCCAACCAACGAAGCGAAGCAGATCCAGGAAGCAGAACAAGTGGAGCAAGCACAGGAAGATAGCGTGCAGGCAAAGAAGGAGATGCAGGAGAAAGTTCATGCGGCTAAAGCATCTAACCATCTGACGCTATTTGGTGTTTCCCTGATTGGTGACAGTCAGAAAAAAGTATTCTCCCTCCTCGATGGTGTCAAGGGAATGGAACGTCTCGGCAATGATATGTCGAAGGTGAAATTCTGTGGTGTACCGTTCAACTTAAACATCAGTTGGAACCATATTCAGAATAAGCAGGCAATCGATAATCTGGTGATGATAGCCTTGAAGCAAAACAAAGAAGCATTCAATAAGATTAAAAGTCGGATTTCAGAAAGTTACGGAACACCTGAGATTGACGAGATCAAAGACGAAAAAGATCTCTTCTCTGGCCATTGCGAATGGAATGGTGAATGTCATGCGCAGTTACGCTCGGTGAAAATGAACAACGAAGACGGACTGATGCTCATCTTCGCTCATGACAAATAAAAATAATGAGTAATTAGTAATGAGAAATGAGTAATTTGTGGCTGCCACGTATTCCCCTCCTCCGGGGAGGAGGGGTGTAGTGAAGCAAAGCGAAACGAGGGGTGGTAGCGATTTATAATTTATTTTCTGACATAGCGATTATTTGAAGGACTTCTATCCCAAATGGCTTTGAACTTCTGAACTCCAGCACTTCTGTAACTCCTGAACTCCAAAATTTTTAAAATTAAATCAACATAAAAAAATAATTAGATGATGAAAAAACTATTATTGATGCTTGCAGCGATTCTGGTTGTAGGCGGTGCAATGACAAGTTGCACAGAAAACAAGAAGACTGAGATTGTTGAGGAGGTTTTGCCAAAGGCAGACTTCTCTAAACTGAGTGAGCATCCTTGGGAGGTGGCTATCTATCAGTATTTGGCTGACAGCATCGGCATTCATTATGGACAAGGTGAAGAGGGTCTGTCGACGATTTGCCTACCTGCTATTACGGAAGTGGGTGTCGACGAGACTGATTCTTCGGATATCAAGATGTGGGGTGATTTCTGGGTATATAACTATCAACTCGTAAACGATTCTCTGAAGTTTGTTTCGGGTGGTGATCATCCAGGACTGATTCATCTGAGCAAGAACGGCGAGGAATACGTCGTGACCGCATTTGATCAGGTGGGTGATGGTTCGCAATTTATGCCCACAGCAAAGAAAATCTTCGGTGATAAATTCCCTGCCTTCCAGAAGTTGAATTCCGATGTCAATGTGATGAAACAGCAAAAGAACAAAGTTATCAAGATGTATGTGCAGGAAAACAAACTAAAAGTAAAGGGAGTGGAGTAAATAATTAGTAATTAGTAATTAGAAATGAGTAATGAGTTGCTCGAATGTTTGTGAGTGGTTCGAATAGTTATGACTAGTTATGAACAGTTCGAACAATTATGATTGGTTCGAATAGTTATGATTGGTTATGATTAGTTCGAATAGTTATGAGTAGTTATGAGTAGTTATGAGTAGTTATGAGTGGTTATGATTAGTTATGATTAGTTCGAACAGTTATGAGTGGTTATGATTAGTTCGAACAATTATGATTGGTTCGAATAGTTATGATTGGTTATGAACGGTTCGAGTAGTTATAATTGGTTCGAATGGTTATGACTATTTTTGAACAGTTCGAATAGTTACTTCCACAATTTCCCAGTAGAAAAGGATAATCTGTTTTTATAAACAGTTGGCTGACGATCTGCTCCGAAAACAAAGTTGTTTTGTTATTCGGAGCAGATTTGTCGCCAAGCCGTTTTACGGCATCCTTTTCGTTAACCAATTACACTGTTTTTCAATTCGTGAGATACGTGTAATTCGTGTTCTAAACATTTCCGTTTCTTCCGTTTATTTTCGATTATTTCCGTTGTAAACAATTTTCGTTCTTTTCGCCTTTTTTCGTTCATTTTCGGAATCTATTAATTTGTCATCTGTTGTTATGGTTGTCTTCTGAAACCCCTTGGGCTTAGGCCGCCTCCCCATTGGGGAGTGCTCAAATCTCGCGTAGCGATTTTTGAAGGATTTCTAGCCCGTAGGGCTATACCTTTCTCAACCCCTATCAACTCTTCTCAACCTTTCTCAACATAGCAAGGCCGAAGCCCCTTTGGCTTAGGCCGCTTCCCCTATGGGGAACGCTCAAATCTTTCCTTTTCGCCTTTTTTCGTTCATTTTCGGAATCTAAAAAGATTTCCCGCGAAGCGGTGTCTCAAGGATTTCTAGCCCGTAGGGCTACACCCTTCTTAACCCCTCTCAACTCTTCTCAACCTTTCTCAACATAGCAAGGCCGAAGCCCCTTTGGCTTAGGCCGCTTCCCATATGGGGAACGCTCAAATGTGACATTAAAAAAATACGTGAAGATCCGTGTAATCCGTGGCTAAAACTCTGCGCCACATATTTGTGAATTGTAACCTGTAACATGTAATTTGTCATAGGTATTTCCTCTTATTCACCTCAATCATCACCGAGTGATAGTCCACTGGCACCTCGAACGTCTTGCTGTTCGAGAACGGCGTGTTGATTCCCACCTTATACCCTCGCTTCCTGAAGTGTTGCGCAATCATTTCAATCACCTTTCTCTCCGGACACGTCTCGTCGTCATTGAATCCGATGCAGATATCAATATCAGGTGGATTCGCATTCAGCAGATTCGGCTTGCTCGAGAAACTATGACAATCAATCAGAAGCCGTTTTCCTTTCATCTCTACGATTTTCTTCGCCACCATCGCATGGAAGTCCGCATAAAGCCCGAAAGCCTCCTGAAGGCTACTAAATGACCTCCAAATCAAATTCTGACTTTTCTCCTGCTTCTTCCATCGTCCGTAAGAGATTCCTAACCCTTCCTTTTCCAATGGATCGTGAATCAGTCGTTCCACGTCGCAATACAGCCTACAATACGGGAACACCACCATTCTCACCCGTTCCGATTCCTCTTCCGGTGCAAATAGTACGTCCGTATCGTAGTCAATCAACAGTCGTTCCTCCTCGTCCAGGTCCTCGAAACTATATCCCGACCCTTCAGGGAACTTTGTTGACGAATGAGGTACATGCAGCAATACGCTGTCATAACAGTTCAAAATCTCTGAGAGCAAACCATCTCTCCAAATAAATCCTTTTTTCTTTTCCATGTTGTTTTGTTGTTTATGTTTATTTTAATCGAGGAAGGAGGAACGAGAAACGAGGAGCGAGATATGCTTAGTCCTCTGATCGTCCTTCGCGCAGTTCAACGGGCTTTGTCCTAATTTCAAGTTTACGACATTCTGTCGTGATTTTCGGCGGCACCTCAGCAAATGAAAACAAGTTCTCTTTGCGTTCGGTTTGCACGAAAATTCAGGTTTCAAGCGCTGCCACGAATTACTCATTGCTCATTTCTCATTACTCATTATTCTTTGCCCACAGATTGGTTGCTTCGCAAAGTTGAAAATTGAAAGTTGAAAATTGAAAATTAGACAACTAGTATTTCTTTTCGATTTCACAGATTGGCTCGCTGCCTTGAATTTTCAAATTTCCATTTTCAAATTTCCATTCGAATGTTACTTTGGTAAATCGTAGCCACGATTTTCGGATGAGAAAGGATAATCTGTTTCTATGAAACAGGTGGCTGGCAGTCGGCTGCGAAGGCAAACTCGTTTGTCGTTCGGAGCAGAACTACTGGAGACTAATCCCGTTACCTTGTTACTTTGTTACCTTGTTACTATGGTAATGCGGCATCCTTTCATTTCGTTATTTTCGTTCATTTTCGGAATCTATAAATTTGTCATCTATTGTTATGGTTGTCTTCTGAAACCCTTGCCGCTTCCCCTCCTTATGGGGAGTACTCAATTCTCAAATTCTTATTAATTCAGAAAATGAGTGGAGTAGGGAATAAATTCTTAAATTCTCTAATTCTTGATTTTTTAAAATATTTCTCGCGAAGCGATATTTGAAGGATTTCTAGCCCATAGGGCTATACCTTTCTCAACCTTTCTCAACAGAGCGAGGCCGCTTCCCCTTTGGGGAACGCTCAAATCTTTCCTTTTCGCGTCTTTTTCGGAATTGAAAACATTTCCGTTTTTTCCGTATATTTTCGTTTATTTCCGTTATAAATAATTTTCGAGTATTTCGTTATTTTCGTCCATTTTCGGAATAAAAATATTTCTCGCGAAGCGATATTTGAAAGATTTCTAGCCCATAGGGCTATTATAACAATCATTTTTCGTTCTTTTCGCCTTTTTTCGTCCATTTTCGGAATCTATAAATTTGTCATCTGTTGTTATGGTTGTCTTCTCAAATCCCTTGGGCTTTCCCTCTTTACGTGAGGACTCAATTCTCAAATTCTCGTTAATTCATCTACAGCAGAAGAAAATTCTTAAATTCTCTAATTCTTGATAAATATTTCTCGCGAAGCGATTTTTGAAAGATTTCTAGCCCGTAGGGCTATTATAACAATCAATTTTCGTTCTTTTCGCCTTTTTTCGCTTGTTTTCGGAATTAAAAATATTTCCGCGTAGCGATATTTGAAGAATTTCTAGCCCGTAGGGCTATCCCCTTCTCAACCCCTCTCAACTCTTCTCAACCTTTCTCAACAGAGCGAGGCTTAAGCCGCTCCCCTATGGGCAATAAACGACAAACAACACTAACTTTCTGGACATAAAAATTCCTTATATGCCTTTTTCGTCAGCACATAAGGAAATCTACAATCTTTGAGCTATAGAGTTTTTGGCGTTTGCCCACATCTGCTACTATCGTCGCCTCAGTCAGGTGTTTTCACCATCCTTCAGCGACATTTCGCTCGCCACCGTGGCTCTCCGGATTGCTCCATCCTTCGAACTCGGTTGGCACGCAATTCAATGCGTTCTTGATGTAAATTTCCGAATTACTACCTTAGTATTCTATCTTGTCCTCCTTTTCAGTCCAAGCCTGGAAGGCGCGCAGAGCCTCTTCATGCATTATGAACTCCATGCGCAGATTTCTCTCATCCTTCGGCTTTTCCAGTTCTCGATAGATGAAAGCATCGCTGAAGTTGATGTTCTCCGCGTCGTGCTGATTACAGCCGCAGAACACATGCGAGATGTTTGCCCAGTAGATCGCACCGAGACACATCGGACAAGGTTCACACGAACTATAGATGGTTGCACCCTCCAGATTGAACGTCTTCAGTTTCGAGCATGCGGCTCGAATGGCGCTCACCTCAGCATGTGCCGTTGGATCATGATTTGCAGTCACACGGTTCACGCCCGTCGCAACCACCTCCCCGTCTTTCACGATGACAGCCCCGAAAGGTCCACCGCCATTTGCCACATTCTCTATCGCCAGTTCGATAGCCATGCGCATATATTCTTTATCCTTATTTTTCATCATCATAAATTATTTAAGTTTAGTTTTTTGATTCGAAAGAGATTTCTCTCTAATTTAGATGTTCTATATAAATTTCGCCTTAAGACAATTCCCTTGTCCATAATTCCGAGACATTATAAGTTTATATCTGTGCAAAGATACTAAATTTTTTCATTCCACTCTTCTTTTAAGTAAAAATTTCAATAAAAATCATATCTCCACAAATAATGTAAGGTTAGACGAAAATCATGGCGTGAATGTATTTTTCAATGGATATGGTGATACCTATAATTCCGCAATCGATCTTTTGTCATCTGTAATTTGTGAATTGTCATCTGTTATTTGTGAATTGAAATCGCACCCTGTGATTTGTGATTTGTGATTTGTAACTTGTAACTTGTAGTTGTATCCTGTTATTTGTGAATTGTCATTTGTTATTTGTGAATTGTCATCTGTCATCTGTTATTTGTTATTTGTAATTTGTCGTTATTCCGTCCTTCTCCTTCAGGTAGGAGATTACGCTCTTCCAATCCGGAAATTTCTCAGAGCCAAAATGAATCCATTCACCGCTAAACTCACTCGTTCCATTCTTCCCCCTGTCGTCAATCAAATATTCACCCTGACAGAGATCCTTTCTATGCGACAGAATCAGTCGCTTATGAAAAACATCATCAAAGTGTTTAGTTACCCATTGCAGTTCATCCAACCAGGCCGACGGATTCTTCCAAGGTGCCGTAGACAGAATGAACACATCATAATGCTTAGCGAGTTCATGAACAGCCTCTTTCGCATCATCCTTAATTTTCATCAGCGAAAACAGAAAGCTTATGTTGCACCAGTCGTTGTCAATCTGGCATCAGTACAAATCGGATTCCTTTTTTTTGAGCAGCTAACAAAAATGGTCACTGACCGCATATTTGCGCAGCAACCATTTAATAAATCCTGATAGCCCCGTCTCGTCATCACGACGCGACGGGGCTTAGGTGCCTATAGGACTTAAACAAAAAATTAATTTGTTTACTAACTAATCTTCTTTACTAACTTTACTGCTTTATTGAAATCAAGTAATGTTCACAGTTTGAACGTGGCGCGGAGCATCGTAGTGCGGCCGCAGAGGGTGTAGTCGTAGGTGTAGGTGTTGATGCCGTCATACTGTTGTGCCTGCGCTGCTATCGTCAGCGCGAAGGTCATCATCATCACTAAAATCTTTTGCATGTTGATAAATGTTTTTATGGGGTTATTTACTTCTTCTTCGGATTCTTATTCCAGT
>JAILFH010000071.1 GCA_024697645.1 Prevotella sp. | reverse complement strand
CAGCACGGCCTGCATCTGCTTCGAAATTCCCTTCGGCTCCTCCTTGCAAGCAGAGGCAACAATGCTTCTGAGTTCTTGTTCCGACAAACCCAGTCGCGGCATTATCTGCATCAGCAGATCTTGCTTGTTGTCGCAGATAGCACGCAGGCTCACGGCCAGTTTGTGCAACTTCACATTGCGCTCGCCCTCTTCAGGCTCGCCACCAGTTTGCTCCCACCATTCAGCGATGATAGAGGAATAGGGAATACCCTTGAAAGAGGCCCCCTCCTGACCTCCCCCCGGAGCCCCCTCTAAATCTCCCCCCGTAGGGGAGACTTCAGCAGGCAGTTGCCCCATTTCAGAGTTTCCTGCTCCCCTCCCTATGGGGGAGGGGTCGGGGGAAGGGCTCTCTCCCCTCCCTACGGGGGAGGGGTTAGGGGAAGGGCTAAAGTGTTTATTACTTTTTTTGGCTTCAGGCGGCACATTCTCCTCACCTCGTGCTTCGCGCTCCTTCATCACCTTGTATTCCTCGCGGCATTCCTCCTCACTCATCGGCTCGTCAAAGATTGCCTCATCGAAGTACAGGAGATCTTCAGGGTCGGCTGTAGCCGTGAACATCACTCGTTGTAGGTCGTGAGTGTTCGTGTCCATTTCCGTTTCGGTCTCCATAGCAAACTCTACCTGATTTTCAAGTATCGTCTGCCCTTGCTTGCGTCGACGCACCCAGTGCAAGCCCTTTGTCGAACGGCTCAGTTCCAACAGCTGCAGCTTCTCTGCCATAGGCAGGATGCGAGCCACAATAGCCTCGCGCTCCTCCTCGTCGTAGCAGTCGATGTCGCCTGCACAAGTCGATGCGGCAGCACAACAGCCAGCCAAAGGTTCTCCCTCTGCCACACGGGCGTTGTAGTTGAATTGAACCTGAGCGATTTTCGAGCCGTCATCGCCCTCGCGCGCCTTCCTCACGTTCCTCCTATTCGTTGCCGTGTTGCGCAGCTTGAAATACTCCTCTGGGGAGTGAACGATGTGGACAACCTTGTGTCCACTACTATTTATATAAATGTGATTGATCATATTTTCTAGAAATTAGTTGTGAGAGGAGAGAGGAGAGTATGTCCTCAGACCTTCTCAGTTATTATTTTTCCTTTTTAAGAGGGCTAACTTGGGGAGCAAAGGCAAGTGAAAATCAGTGCTCCCCTTAGTTGCCCGTTTGTTGCTTATGGTTAGAGTTTCAAGCAGTCGAGTGTAATCTCTCTCCACTCTCCTCTCTCCACTCTCCTCTAGACCTTTTGGTCTAGGCTCTCGTACACGAACGTCGCCGCTTCAGCGGCCTCTTGCAGCAGCAGCCTTGCGAAATCCTTGCGCTGTCCGTTCGGAAGTACGAACACCATTCGGTCGAACCCATCGTCGCCAAACGACACGCTGCCGTGCGCGAGTTTCAGGTCGGGTTTCCTCCTATGCCGCTTTCTGCGAGTAAAGTCGAACGTGCCGTTGCTCAACATCTGTCCGTATCCAGAGCCGTGAAAGGGCTCCACCATTCCTACTACTGGGTCGTCAGGCATCACCTGAACGTAGTCTAATCCACCTTCCGTCTTACTGACGGCTACTAACGCGCTCAGCGTCGTTGTCTTAAAATTACTTTTCTTCATATCTTTATTGAGTTGCGAGAGAAGGTTTGAGATATGGCCATACATCATTGCTGATGCTCAATTGAATCTCTCACACTTCAACTCAGATTGTTACTACTAAAGACCTTCGTCTTGATTTAACTTAATGATCTCGCTCGCCACGATGTCCTGATAGAACGCTCCGTTGTTCTCGTGCGTCTGGAACCTCAGCGCAGCCACTACCGGCTCGCCTACCTCGAACTTGCACAAAGCTAAGTTGCCGAACATCACGCACATATACTCGTCAGCATAGTCGCCGCCCAGCGCCTTCAGCCTAATGTAGGACTTAGCCAACTGGCCGCCCTCTTGTTTCTTACTCGGCACGTAGCTTACCTCGCCTTGTGCCATTACCTTCAATATTTTTATTAACATAATAAATTGTCAACGCCGCTAGTGGTCGATTGACATTGCAAAGGTCGCAAAAAAAATCCCTTCTCAGTTTCAAGGACTGAAAAGGGAATATTTTGGGAAAGAAATGGGAAAGTATCTCTTAGATTTGAGCTATTTTTTGCAATTGTTCGTCAAATGCTCTTGCAACATCACGACATTCGACAAACAAATCTCGCTCAGTACCATTGGGTTCAAAATCTTCCCATTCTGAATAATCGGTCATAACAAATTTGTAGCGAATAAACTTCCTGATACTCTCCCACTTGCAAGGAATCTCCCAACTATTTGCGTTTGGTAATTCTTTTATGCGATTAACCGTTAAATCCATTTTACTTGGCCATTTGTGCTTTGAGATTAAACAGCAGCAAACGCCAAGAAATGCTTGCTGATGGCGCAACACTTTGTCGCTTCCGTTGATGGCAGAAATTGCCTGACTAATCTGCTCATTACTGACTTTCGCATTTCCCCCTTTCTTAGAGGTTTCCTGCCCGTTCACAATCTGAATACCGATACCACCGGCTTCCACATTGTTCACCTCGTATTCAACTTCCTTGTTCAACACAAGGTCGCCTGCTACATTAATTCCTCCCTTGCTAATGGCTTCGAGAGCATTCTGAATATCTTCCTGATTCATATTATTTGTTTTTATTGATTTTCACACCTGTTCCACCAGCGGCAACGCCGTTAACTTCATGACTCACTTGTTTTTCCACCACATAATCGCCTGAGACTATAACACTTGGCGTAGGTGATGGAGTTTTATTATCGATGAAGAATTTCTTTAAGTCCGGCGCATTTTTAGCCCACGCAGGAACCGACATTAAAACATAGTTCAAATTCAAAAATAATTCAAACGCCTTGTCTATCCCCGCTATTTTTGCATATTCCTTCAACCCTTCGACGAGGTCTTTTAGGAAAACAGTTTCTTTGCCAAGTTTGTCTCTTAACGTTTCTATTTTTGCTTGCAGAGCAGCAATTGTCTTCTTTGTCTCAGCATCATCATTTTTATTTTGCTCAAGCGCTTTTGCCCCTTGCTCCTTGCTTAATTCAATTATAGTTTGTTGATAATTTAACTCAATCATACTAATTTCTTTTTCAAACCTTGCCGAACGCTCGCTCAATTCCCTGTTATAATCATCTGTCATTTTCTTCTTTTCGGCTTTCATTTGGGAATCTTTGGCCGCCAATTCTTTCTTGTGCGTCCTCTTCAACTCTTCAATTTCCTTAACAAGTTCGGAATTATTCTCTTTCAAATTGGCTATTTCTGCAATCTTTTCTTTTTCGTAATCATCAAAAATTTTTTCGATATTACTTGTTGTCTTATTACATATTTCATTTAATGGAGATGGTAAGGTATCATAGTTGACCCAAAAGGAACTAAATTCTTCCTCTGGATAATTGCAAGGGGAAAAAATGGAAGCACATGTTACCTTTCCTTCATATTTCCCCGCTGAAGTAATACATTCGAATGTTCTATCATCAAACCCAGAACACTTTGATTCTATTAAATCAACTGTTTTACAAATATCTTCTGTAATATAATCCAGAAGATTGAGATATACGGTCACCAAAGATAAAACAATGATTGCCCTATCATTGGGGAAAATGGGGTAACCTTTTGATGCAATTTCTACATAAGAGTCGACCTTAAAATATGGTCGTTTATCTAAAAGTATCAAAGTGCAGATATAATAGGCATCATTGAAGATACCTAAAATTTTGCTTTCCCCGTCCTTGAGCTTTGTCATATAAGCAGTCTTGAATAAAGCATCAAAAAGAACTTTGTTTAGGGTTCCCTTTTCGTCAACCCCAAATTCTTCAAGGCTTTTCCGTTCTCTATAAACTTCCGATCTTTTCATGTGTTATTATTAGATTAACTAATTATTATAAGTGTTTATTGTTTTCTTTTATCATTCGTGTTCGTTGGGCGAGTAGCCCATGCGCTCCATACAGTATCTCACTTCGGCTTGGAGTCCGTATTCTTGAGCGCGGGCCAACGCTTCTTCTTTTGTGTAGATTTTCATGTTTGCTTATTATTCCATTTCATTTTTGAGTTTAAAGTTTGCCACAGCCTCTCCGTTGTAGAGTTCATGCTGCATGTTCAGATAGAGGCTCTTCACCTCCTGCGGCTTCATGTTCAGCGTCTTCACTGCGTCCAGGAACGAGTGGTATTTCATTTCGACGAGCGTGCCGAGTTTGTCGGAAGCGAGTTCCTTGAAGCCGTTGCGCACATACATATCGAGCATGAAGGTCACGAAGTCCTGCTGCTGGGCAGAGAGCGACTTCAAGAGGTTTTCCTTCAGAATTGCAGCACGTCTCTCTCGGTCGATGGGTTTCGTGTGATAGGCAAGAAACTCCAGCACGTCGAGCATGTCGCAGTCCTCCATCTGCATGAAATGGCGCATCTTCTCCAACTTGTCCTCCTGAAAACCACTTTCAGCCAGCAAGTCGAGCAAGGCGGCTCGGGTTTCGGGCTGCGACCATTTCTCGCGCAGATCGTCCTCATCGCTGAAGAACGAAGGCAGCATGCCGAAGAGTTTCTTCACGTATTCGTCTATCGTGATGAGTTCGTCGCCAAACTGAATGCGCTCCGTCCATTCGGTGTGCAGCATCAGTTCGTGAGTCTTCGACAACTTCACCTTGATGGCGGTTTTCCTGATCTTTCCTCCTCCGTCGCAGGTGCAAGGCAGATGGCCACAAATGGGGCAAGGTTCTGCTGGGAACCAATCAACATCTTTGGGGTCGCCCACCTTACCTTCGTCGTCAGGAGCCGCAGGATAGGGCTTGCACGAGCAAGGATAATTGCCACACACGGGGCAGAACGGGTCACCGTCCCATTCCTGGTCTTGGAAATTCCTCGAAGCCCCCACAAAGTCGTAGAGCGTGAAGTAGTATTTCCCATCGAACAAGCGAGTACCACGACCGAGAATCTGCTTGAATTCCACCATGTTGTTCACGGGTCGGAACAGCACGATGTTTCTCACGTTTCTTGCATCTACGCCCGTAGAGAGTTTCTGCGATGTAGTAAGAATGGTCGGCAACATCAGGTCGTTGTTCTGGAACTGCCTCAGTGTTTCCTCGCCAGTTTTTCCGTCATTGCTCGTCACTCGCTCGCAGTAGTTCGAGGCAGGACGCTTCTTGTATTGGTTCACCATATCGCGAATGTTCATAGCGTGAGCCTGAGTAGCGCAGAAGATGAGCGTCTTCTCGTCGGGGTCTATCTGGTCGAGCAACTCCTTCACTCGGTGCTCGTCTCTTTGCCTCATTTCTATGTTTCCACAATAAAAGTCCTGCTCGGTGTAGGTGCGCTCGGTGTCAATGTCGCCTTCCACATCGTCGTCGGGATTATACTGATAGGTGTCGATGTTGCTCTCTGCAATCTT
>JAILFH010000086.1 GCA_024697645.1 Prevotella sp. | reverse complement strand
TACCCCCAGCCCCTTCCACCTTCGCTCTTAGCGACTTCTGCTTCGACCTATAATTGGTCTTGCACAAGCCGAGAGCAGCACCACTTAGGCGGCGTCTAAGATTATCAATCTTCGACTTGCCTAGACCTAAAGGGAAGGGGGAAAGAGACTCACCCCCCTGCCCCTCTCTATAAGCGAGGGGAGTAAAATCTCCTACTGCTGAAAGAGAGGGGAAATGGAGAGGGTCTTCTATACTTTAGGGAGCATTGCTCCATAGTTAGTGGAGCATTACTCTCTACCTTAGAAAGACATCCTTTCGACTATTGAAAGGCATCCTCTATAGGGGTATAAACACGTGCTTTATATAGGTACAGAAGCATGCTCTGTAACCTAGAAAGGCGTACTCTATTAGTAAATAATCTTTACATATTTTCGAAGAACGAGAAAGGAGGAAGGAGAAGCAATAGCATTTGTGGCTGCATTAGCGCCAATCTGTGAAATCGAAAAGAAATACTAATTGTTTAACTTTCAATTTTCAACTTTCAATTTTCAACTTTGCGGAGCAACCAATCTGTGGGCAAAAAGTAATGAGAAATTAGAAATGAGTAATGAGGAATTCGTGGCAGACTTGCAGCGGGATGGGCGCGATATAGAGCGCCAAATATTTCTCGCGAAGCGACTTTTGAAGGATTTCTACTCGAAGCGTATACTAAACGTCCCCTTTGGCTTTCGCCGCTTCCCAATGGGAACGCTCAAACCTCTAAACACTCTATTTACTTGAAACTGCTCATGACTGCTCGAACCACTCATAACTGTTCATAACCACTCATAACAGCGCGAAGCGCATTGAACTTTGAACTGCCCGAAGGGCCCGCTATTCCGTGGGGAGGGGGACATTCTTGCGGTAACCAATGCCCGTGACGTGACAGATGATCTTGTGGTCCTGATTGGTCACCGTGACTTCGACAGTAGGGAGTTTGTGGTGGTCGCTGACGTGAACGGCTTCGGCCGTGAGGATGTCGCCCTCATGGGCACTGGAGACAAACATGATGTTGTTGTTGATGCCAAAGGTTAGCAGGCCGCGATAATTCATCAGTGCTGCAATGGCAAGGTCGGCAAGAGTGAAGAGCGCTCCTCCCTGACAAACATTGCCCCCATTGAGGTGATTGGCGGTAACTGTCATCTGGGCTACGGCGTGATGCTCGTCGACGGCAATAATCTGGCAACCTGCCTGAGCGGCAAAGCGGTCGGTGACGTTCAGTAGTTCCTGTATGTTCATTGGCTCGATATTTGGGATTTATCGGCAAATTTACAAAATAATCTGCGAAAACATGTAAGGAATTGACAAGAAAATCAAATCACAGCAGCACCATCACTGCAATCACGATAGCGATAATCCAGATGAGACAGCCCCAGGATGTGGAGCAACCCTCACCCAGCAAGTCGATGATCCAACCGAGAATCTTCATCCCCCACCCCACGAGGCTGAGAACCAAGAGTCCTATAATGGCAAGTACGATAATTCCAATTATATCCATAACTTCGTTTTCTGGTTTATTATAATATAGGTTAGTCTGAAGAAAAATTCAAAGAATGAGCAAGTTTTTTCAATCTGTACTTACAGAAACGGATACTCACATCATCATAAAAGTGGGTACGCCAATGATGGTGTACCCACTATCGCTCTTAGTTTTCCGATTAGCAGTTTATCTCATTCCTCAAAGATTTTCGTTCCAAATTCATTTGTACCATATCTTTATGGTTTACATATTTGAACAACATTTTGTGCAAAGATAAATCATTTTCCTATAACTCTTTATGTCATTTCTATGTCATTTCAAAAATAAGTGGAAAAGATGTTTGATTGATGAGAAAAAAATGTGTATTTTTGTACGCATGAAGCATGAATACGATAAACTACTGAAAGCCATCGAAAAGGAAACTGGCTATAAGATGCAGACGCCGAGAGACTTCGAGTGGCTGTCTGAGAATGTGGAGAAGCGTACGAAAGAACACTTGAGCGACTCGACGCTGATGCGCTTGTGGGGTTATCGTCCGAGCGTAACGACACGACTGACGACGCTCGACATTCTCTCACGCTTTCTGGGCTATGCCGACTACGTTACATTCAGCCAATGGTATAGCAAGAACAAGGAGGACCAGAGCGACGAGGTGCTGGCTAGCCATCTGAGCACGAAAGAACTGGAACCTGGCACGAAACTGGTGCTGACATGGTATCCTGAGCGACGCTGCGTCGTACAGTTGCGGGAGGACGGCTCTTACATCATATTAGAGGCCGAAAACACGAAACTGAGTGTGGGCGACACGTTCCAATGTGAACTATTCATTGATGGCGAACCGCTCTACATGAACCAGTTGGTTCATGAGGGAAGACCACCAATGGTGTATGTGGCTGGAAAGATCAACGGCATCAGATTTGCCTACTTCCCCGAAGAAAGCGAAACGGAGGCGGAAGATTCACAGACGGAAGACTCCACGACTTAGGAGGCGGAAGATTTCCCGACTTAATAGTTCAAATCAATAGATTCCCTCAACCATAGCAATCGGTTTTAATGTAGGAATTGGAGGGATTGCGAAATTTTCTCACTTTCCTTTGGTTTCAGAAATACAAGCGTTTTTATAAAACAGAAGCGGATGCAAAAGGCACTCATAAAAGCCCCATGCATCCGCCTCTCATTATCATCGAAGTATATTATTCTACGGTTATTCTGTACTTAGGATTTCCATACATTTCCACGCCTTTGTTGATGTTGGCAACACGTTCCATGAAACCCTCGTAGACTTTCGTATCTATCTCTCCTTCGTAACTTTCGGTTTCGCCCTTAGCCTGCAAATAAAGCGTCTTTTCCAGCAGTTCAAGCGTAAAAGTTCCACTATATTTGTCCATTTTACATTGAATTTCCTTATCCTCCAAATCTTCAATATTGATGGAATAATGGAAATCATAAAGGGTCGGCAAGATCGAAGTCATTTCTACTATCACACCCTGCCCCTTCCCTTTGTCGTCAGGAACAGTCAAAACAATGGAGTTCTGGGGATCAGCGTAGAATATCCGATCCTTAAACATTTTATAGTAAGGTTCCAACTTGGCATGTATGGCTTCCTCTTTTTCAACGATTTCGGCTGCTATAGGGCCATCGTGTTCGTAACGTGCAACGACACTATCAAGATACAGTCCTTCAGGATAACTATCCATATAGGTCACTTCAGCCCCTGCCCGCTTGACAACATCGTCCATTTTACAAAGAGACGCATAATCTGTAGAATCCTGTTCCCATCGGGCAAGAACAACCTTCGCACTGTCAATCAGCAAGGAATCGGCCTCCGTGAAATTATTCAAAAAGGCTTTCATTTGAGAAATCTTACGCGATTGCAAAGCGGCATCAAACGCCTTACTTTCTTTGCTCTCACAAGCGGTAAGACTAAGAATAAGACTTACAAATCCCAAGAAAAATAGACTTTTCTTCATTATACAATTTTTTGCTTAATTAAATTATACTTGAATACAATTATTAAAAATGCAAATATACATCAGTTTTCTTATTCTGCCAAATGTTCTTGAAAAAAATGTGACAGCAGCAAAATGCTGTAGCTAATACTTACCCTGCTCTCAGCTCGCCCACAAATTACCCATAAATGTACAAATCCGTGTACTCCGTGGCCCAAAGTCAGCAGTTAAAACATTTTTATTAATCTACATATACAAAATCCATTTCATCAGTCTGTCTTGAGAATCAAAATAGAATTCGCCCCATTTCTTGTCATTTCTCATGTTATAATGATAATCACCAAAAATGTCATATTGTTTTTGCATGTCAAGCCAGTAAAGTGAATAAACCTTATACTTGCCATTATCGCGTGTAAATTTGAACTGACTCAAACCTAATGTAGAACATTCTTTCTCTACTTCGGCACGTAACATGCCTCTACTAAAATTACTAACGGCTCCTTTGGTTTTCAAAAGCATACCTATTCTTTTGTTTTCAGAACCATTTAACATTAGTACTGCACAAGGGGTTTGCCCTCGTAGTAATACTAACATTTTATTCCCAGAATCAATGCCAGCTCCTAACATTATATTTTTTCCAGAATATGAAAGAGTGGCGTCTTGATTAAGTTCTTGAGCATTAAGGTGCAAAAGAACAGTGTTGCCCTCTTCTCCAAAATTGATAATTTCAAGAGACATTTTATTTTTCGATGGGTCCAATGGAGCTGGAGAACCTTCAACAGCAATCACATCAAGAGGCATTTCAAGTCGGTAATTCCCGCCTACGATATTTACTCCATCAATAACCCCGATACTTTGTTTCTTGGCTGCGGCAATAAAATCGTCCTTGTCAGTACAACTTACTACACCTTCATTCTTAAAATACACAGAATCCGCTATAATCCGTTTTTTTGACGCATTATCATTCCCATCTTGTACTGCTTTAATCTCACTTACAGATTTCAGATTTTCTGCTAGGTTATTCACTGCTTTATTACCATCAATGTTCTCAACATTGGTGACATAAAAACTTAATTCACTTTTCTTCGCACTTAAGGAAAGAGGAAGAAGTGCCATCAACATGATAGCAATAATGTTTTTTTTAGGTAGTTGTTTCATGATTCACATATTAAATTATAGTTATCAATAAAGATTAAAAATATACTCTAGAAATTTAAAATTTCAAACAAAAGGGATTTTAGTTGGTCACAAAGATAGGCTCTTGCCCCAATTTTTCCAAATATTTTATGTGGCATTTACATGTCATTTGCGTTTCTTGCATTTATATTTTAGCAAAATTGTGTAACTTTGCATAAATCATAGTGAAAAGATATGAATAGGCATCAGGTTTTGTGCCATGAAGTAGAAAAAAAGGCTGGACGCGCATTTGAAAAGCGTTCGGACTTTGAATGGATGTCTGAACGATTGATGTCAGAAACCCATGAATTAATCAGTAGCTCTACGTTGATGCGCCTATGGGGTTATCGTCAAAGCGTATCAACAAGAGCATACACTCTAGATGTATTGTCACACTATCTGGGCTATACTGACTACATTACATTTTGTCAATGGTATAGCAAAAACAAGGAGGAACAAAGTGACCAGGTGCTGGCAAGCCATCTGAGCACGAAAGAACTGGAACCTGGTACGAAACTGGTGCTGACGTGGTATCCTGAACGACGCTGCGTCGTGCAGTTGCGGGAGGACGGCTCTTATATCATATTAGAGGCTGAAAACACGAAACTGAGTGTGGGCGACACGTTCCAGTGCGAACTATTCATTGATGGTGAGCCACTCTATATGAACCAATTGATTCATGAGGGAAGACCACCAATGGTGTATGTGGCAGGAAAGGTCAATGGCATCAGATTTGCCTACGTCCCCGAAGAAAGCGAAGAGGAGGCGGAAGATTCACAGACGGAAGACTTCACGACTTAGAGGGCGAAAAAGGTTGTTGACTTAAAGGACAAAGATTCTCTGACTTAGGTGGCGGAAGAATCACTGACTTAACAGTTCAATTACCCTTGTCGTTATTAATCAGATACATTGCACGATGAACTATGTTGTCGTGCCATCGCTGCCAGCGGTCGAGCATCGACTGCAGCACCTTCAGGCGTTCAGCGTCTTTCAAGTCAGGAAGCGAGTCAGCATAGTTGTAGGCAAAGGCATTCACCGACAAGATTTTCTCGTTGATCTGCAGATCAAGGTAACGCCATTGGGAGACAGTATCCATGTGGCGTGAGAGATTGGTGGCATTGATTTGCTGCTCAAGTTGGTCGAGTGCTTCGGCCGTAACGGCAGGAATGCGATTGAATTCATCGTAGAGGGCCGTCTGACGGGAAGAAATCCGATGCCACATCAGCACTCCAGCAAGAAGAAGGAGAAGCAAAGGTGGCAGGATATATGACGCTACTCGACGGCGGTTTTTCCGACGACGCCGGACAGCAATGTCTTCCTGCAAGGCTGCAATGTTCGTGTAGCGGAGGTCAATGGGCTGCTGGCAGCGGCGAGCCACTTCAGTCCAATAGCCGCCCAAGGGGAGTTCGCTGATGATAATACCTACGGAATAGATATCGTTTCGCACGTCGGGCACACTGCCTGTGGCCTGCTCGGGAGCCATATACTTACGGGTTCCAGAAGGCTGCTTCAGGTAGGCATGACTATCGGTATCTGCAAGCGAGAAGTCGATGATCTTCACATGACTACCATTGTGCGTAATCATGATATTGGATGGCTTCAGGTCACGATGGGTGACGGAGGAAGCATGCATATAGGCGAGCGCATCGAGAAGTTCGTCGATGATATGCTCGCACGTATTTGCATTAGCAGCATGATTACCAGACATCAGTTCCGACAGGGTTTCGCCCTCTATGAACTCAAGTATCAAACATTCGCCAACGGAAACAAGATTCCCCTCGCTATCGGAATAGTCCTTGAGATTCTCAATTCCCAGACAACTAATGATGTTGGGATGGTTGAGTTGCATGAGCACTTCCATCTCCTTGAGGAGCATCTGCCTGTGGAAGGTGCTGCTACGCAATTCAGGAGGAAGCGCCTTGAGCAGATACCAACGGCCAAACCGCTTCGCACGATAGAGATAATGAGTTGCCGTCTGCCGATAGAGCGTCACCTCCGTAAAGCCATCGTGAAGAGGCTCGGTGGCTTCGCTCATGAAACCCGAAAAGGAATCGTCAGGCAATTGCTCCGACGGGCTATTCGTGATGTTTGGCTTATTCTCCTTGTTCATGATAGGAAGGAATGAGTTCGGCGTGATAACGGAAACGATAACAAAGAGGATTGTTGATATAGTCTTCGGACGACTGAGCGGGGAAGACGACGGTTGCCGTCTGATAGGTCACCTCATCGAACGTGTCATTGTTGTAACTTTCGGGAGGATTGGCAGGGAGCAGGACGATGCGCCTCAGGCCTGTACAACCGATGAAAGCACGAGGATAAATGATACGGAAACTGTCGGGAATAGTAATCTGCCGCAGCGCCTTGCAGTTCTGGAACGAGAGGTCGGAAATTGAATACGTCGTAGGAGGAAGATGAACCTCGGTGATACCTGTACAATTCTGGAATGAACCTCGGGAAATCCATCGCAAAGGCAGTTGACGTCCGTCGGGCACCAAGATGCTGTCGGGCAGGAAGATCTCGCCTTTGAAGTCGGCAGGAACAACCGGACGGTCGTACTCCTGATAGCCGATGGCCACACCAAGTCCGTCGCCACCCTTGTCGAAACCCGTATGGAATGCCATAGACACCATTCCCTTACTGGTCTTGACCAAGTGAAGGAACGGCAGTCCATCCTGCGTGTAGCACCACAGGGCCAGGAGTAGGAGGACACTGATGACAGACAAGCGTTTCATAACGAAAAAAGCAGATGGACAAATCTGCTATAGAGAATTTGCCACCTGCTTGTATAATGTTAGACTATAAATTTTACTTTACGCCGAGAGCCTCGAGAGCGACCTTAGCAGCCTCGTCTTCAGGATTGATTTCGAGAATCTTCTTGAAGTTGGCGATAGACGTTGCCTCGTCGTTGTTCAGATAGTAGTACGAGCCGAGGTAGCGATAGGCCTCAATCAGACGCTGGTTGTCACCTGCATCGCGTGTTGCAGCAGTAGAGAGGTGATCGACGATGGCCTGATAGAAGGGCTTAGCCAGACCTTTCTCAGAGTCGGGGTCCATAGCACCAGCCAGACGAGCGCGCATGAAGTTAGCGTAGTCGATCTGCTCGGGATAGGTCTCACCCAACTTAGCGTAGGTTGCATCAGCCTTCATGAAGGCATCAATCTGCTCCTGACCAGTGAGGTCGGCACCCATCTTCTGATAGATTGAAGCCAGACCAGCGATATCGTATGCAGATGGCTTCTCCTTATCCTTCAGATAGAGGTCGTAGTACATGGTACCATTCGTGAAGTCATCGTTGGCGATGTAAGCGTCGGAGAGGTTCTTATAGGTCATATTGAGTTGCTCCTTGTTGTCCTTGTTGGCCTCAGCAGCCTTCAGGAACATATCAATGGCCTCATTGTATCTCTTGGCGTCCTTCAGAGCGGTGCCATAGTAGGTGTAGTCGAAACCAGAGATCTTGGCGCTATCAGAACGATTGAACAGAGCGTCGGCATACTCGAGAGCCTCGTCAGTGCGCGACATATCGGTGAGGTTGTAGAAAGCCAGACGGTTCCAGGCAGCCTTGCGAGCGTCGCGGGTCAGACCGTACTTAGCGAGTTCAAGACTCTTGTCACGATCCTGATGCATCCAAGATGCCATAGCGTAGTTGGTGATATCGACATCCTCGAGCTTGGTCTTGTCGACCTTTCCATAATACTCGAGAGCCTTGTCGAGGCGGTTGGAGTTGTAGTAGATGCGAGCTGCAAGAGCGTCGACAGCAATGTCGGGACGCTGAGTGCGCAGGTCGTTCAGATTAGCAACTGCCTCTTCGGGGCTACGGCCACGCAGGATGTTAGCATACTTGAAGTAGCCTTCGGGATCCTTCGGGTCGAAATACTTTGCCTGCTGATACCACTCAGCAGCCTTACCACCATCGTCCTGAGCAACAGCGATGTCGCCGAGGAGGATATAAGCCTTAGCATACTTCTTAGCCATTGCCAGTTCAGCGAACTTCGTAGCGTTGGTGAAGTCTTTCTCTGCAAGGAAGACGTGACCGATAGCGGTGAGCATCTCGGGATTCTTCTTGTAAGTCTTCAGGAAGGGCTTCATCTGCTTGTCGACGTCAACCTTCGACTTGGCAATTTGTGCAACTTGGTTAAGGACGGCCTTGTCTACCTGAGCCATCACGGGAGCGCTGAAGCTGAGCATCAAGGCTCCAATCACGAAATATTTGATTGCTTTCATATTCATATTCATTTTAATGAGTTAAACTTCTTGTTCGACACCTATATGACGAAAAATATTTCGAAAGGTTTATTCTACTCTGATTTCACATTGATGCTTTTCAGTCGGATATCGCCTCTGTAGGGGAGCATATACCCCGTCTGGAAGATAATCATCTGTCCGCGCGGGCTCTCCAGGAAGTGGGCGAATCCCCAAGGCAGACCGCGACGGGGATCGGTGACGAGCGCATAAATGGTGCGAATGAGTGGATATTCGCGGCTATAAATATAGTACTGGTCGGGCTTGCGGCTGTTGTTAGGTGTAGCCTTATCAAGTTTTGTGACCGACATCGTACGGATGTTTCTATTCCGGGCAACGCTGCTGTCGCCGCGCTTGTCATCGAGCCAATTGCTACCGATGATGCCAATGGCGCCAGGCGTTTTCTCTACGTAGTTGATAACTTCCTCACTGGTCTTCACAGCAGCCACATTGGGATTGCTGATGGGTTTACCACCGAGGATGGAGTCCTCAACAAAGTGGACAGCACTCGACTTCTTGTTGTCGAACACGACGGTGATCTCTCCCTTCTTGGAACCTGGGTAGAGGTCGCTCCACTTGGTGACCGACCCTTCAAGAATGCGTCTGACGTCGGCAACAGTGATGCAGGAGTCGGTGTTCTCCTTATTCTGGATGAGTGCAAGTCCGTCGAAGGCTAAGATGAGCGCGAGCGGAGTGTAACCACGATCGATGAGTCCTTGACGCTCATCTTCCTTGTAGTTACGTGCCGAGATCATCAGATAGATTTCGTTTTTGAGCAACTTGGTAATGCCCTCAGACTCACTGGTGTAGATGGGTTTGAGTTCGGCATTGCCCTTACATTGCACTTTCTCGAAGATTTCACGTTCCTCTTCGATGATGGGACTAAAACTTTCGTCAGAGGCGAAACTAATCACCCCTGACGAAGCTGTATCAGTGCGCCCGCTTTTGGGTTTCTTGTCTGAGCAAGATGCCCAAAGCGCGGCGACTAATGTTAATCCTACTATTGTGTAAGATAGGTTTCTGTTCATTTTTTGTAAAATGTGCTATTACTGCAGTCTGAATGAAACAGGTACGTTGTACTTCACACGCACTGCTGAACCGTTCTGCTTACCAGGGATCCATTTAGGCATGCTCTTCACGACGCGTGCTGCTTCCTTGTCGAGTGAGGGGTCGACAGACTTCACGACCTTAACGTCGGTGATAGAACCGTCGCGCTCAACCACGAACGATACTACTACACGACCCTGAACGCCGTTCTCCTGTGCGACAACCGGGTACTTCACATTGCTGCTCAGATATTCCATCAGGGCTGACGGACCTCCGGGGAACGAAGGCATCTGTTCTACAACGTCGAATACTTTCTCCTCAACCTCAGGCTTTGGCTCAGGCTGTGCCACTGCTTCTTTCAGTTTCAGCACCTCACCATTAGCATCGTCGTTACCTTTCACGTCGAGAGAACCGATAGCGGTCTTGGTATTCATCAGCTCATCCTGTGTCTTCAACTCGTCTTCAGGCTTCACCTCTTCGTCCTTCTTGATGACGGGGGCGGTGAACTTCACTGAACTCTTGACGCGCTCAACGACCTTTTCGGGCTGCTGAACCTCGATCTTCTTCTGCTTGACCTCAGCCTTCTTCTTTGGCTGGTCGAGAGCAGAAAGTTCCTGAACGGTGGTCACGGCAACTTTCCTGTTTGCCTCAGTGATAACATTATTTACCTTTACGGCAATGAATGCAAGTGCAGCCATAGCGAGCATGATGAGAATAGACTTCACATTGCGGGAAGAAGTGCCCTTACGGAGTTTATATGCTCCATAGGCCTGGTTTCTGCCTTCAAAGATGAGGTCGACCCATTCATTGTTTACTAGATCTATTTTTGCCATTTTCTTTTGCTATTAAAAGTTAGTAACTTGGAGCGACTTACTTAATACCGAGTTTCTCGAGAAGTTTCTCGTCGTCGGGATTAATATCGTCGATCACATACTTACCAATGCTGCAAATCTGCATTTCATCGAGAGCTTTCACCACGTTGACGTAGGCTGCCTCATCGGTAGGCTTAATGATGACGGTCATGGTCTGAATCTTCTGACCAGAGCCTGTGATGTCACCTGCCTTAATCTTGGCCAACTCCATATTGTAGAGCGAGTCGTTCCACTGTGAGGGGTGAGCCAGACGTTTCTCGTCGAGTTTTGCCTTAGCCATCATTACGTCGCGGACAGGCTGTGTGTTGTCCTCAGTAACGTGGGTGATCAATACTTTGCGGATACCTTCCTTACCCCAGTCGACTTTCTTCACGCAAGTGGGATCGTCGTACTTAGGCAGACCTGCAACATAATAGAGGTGGTCCTTGTCGGCGGTGACATACATCGTGATGGTGTATGAAGCCTTGGTCACAGACTTGTCCTCATCGGTCATGTTCTGGTCCTTACTCGGCATCGTTAACTCCATAGTCTGCGGTTTGGCCAAAGTCGAGCAGAGCATGAAGAAGGTAATAAGAAGCATCATCATATCCACCATCGGCGTAAAGTCGACTCGGGTCTGCATCTTCTTTTGTTTACTTGCTTTCTGTTTTGCCATTCTTTAGTCCTCCTGTGTCTTATATGAAGTTATAAGATAGTAACGGTTCTCGTTCATATCACGCAACTCGCCCATGATTTTCTTGATGACTTTGTAGGGAGTGTTCTGGTCGGCCTTGATGGCAACCTTGATGTCCTCGTTAGCATTACGAGCCTCTCTCACCCACATTTGGAATTCACTTTCCTTACCATCAATACTGTCGAGAGGGATACCACCCTGCTCCTTAATGGCGAGATTTCTAGCATCGGGGTCGAGGTTCAGATAGGCTTCGAGCTTATCCATCGGCATGCCCCACATACCATCCTCAAGGAACGCTGTCTGCTGCACGTTGTTTACGGAGATTCCGTATTGTCCAGCCATGCTGAGCAGAGCGGCCGTGGAATGGTGCTCATTATCCATGCCCATATATATGTTGCCGATCGAGTCGACAAGAATATTGAGCACGTCCTTCTCCGGAACCTTGATCTCCGAGACAGACATTGGCGTGGTAACGGTTGTCGGCTCTTTCTTCATGAACGTAGAGCTCATCATGAAGAAGGTCAACAGCAGCACCATGACGTCTGACATAGGAGTCATATCGATCCAGATGTCCGCTTTCTTAATTTTTACTTTACCCATAATGATAAATGTTTTAAAGGGTTAGCAAAAATTAAGCCTCTTCTGTGTGGTTTGCTTCGTAGGTCTGAGCAATTGAATAACCAACCTCGTCGAGGGCGTATGTCAGCTTGTCGATCTTGTTTGTGAAGTAGTTGTAAGCAACAACGGCTACCCAAGACGTCAAGATACCAGATGCGGTATTAACAAGAGCCTCAGAAATACCTACTGACAGAGCAGCGGAGTCACCACCACCAGTAGCGGCCAGAGCGGCGAATGAACGAATCATACCTACAACCGTACCGAACAGAGCGGTAAGAGTACCCAGAGTAACGATAGTACCAAGGATCGGCATGTTCATCTGCAGAGTCGGCATCTCGAGCTGAGTTGCTTCCTCGTGAGCCTGCTGAATCTTAGCAACCTTCTGAGCCTTCTTCATACCAGGAGTTGCTTCCATCTCCTTGTAAGCCTTCAGAGAAGCGCCTACTACATTAGCAACAGTACCCTTCTGGTCGTCGCAAAGCTTCTGAGCCTTAGCGAAGTCACCTTCTTTGAGGGCCTGCTTGATGTTAGCCACGAACTTGGGGAGTTTGCCCTTACCAAAAGCGGTGCGGAGAGCAAGTGCGCGCTCAACGCTAAGTGCGATAGCGGTGAACAGCAGAGTAATAATCACAGGCACAACGATACCACCTTTGTAGACGGTACCAAGCATGTTAACAGGCTCGTTGGCATTGTCGCCCTCCTTAAAGTTAGCGCCATTACCGAGTACGTACACGTAGAAACATACTGCTGCGATGAAACAGAAAACGATGATCCAGATTGCTGCTTGAACACCCTGGAAGCCCTCAGACTTTTTCTTGGGGGCTGCGGCTTTAGCTTGTGTAGTTGCCATAAGTTTTAATTTTAATTTTTTGGTTATTAAATGAGTTTAAGTTGTAAAAAATTTCAAATTTGAACACGCAAAGATAGCAATTTATGAGAAAGAATCCTAAGGATTAAGAAGTTTTAACAATGTATTTCTCATTTTTTTTGAATTATACCAATTTTGCGAGTGCTTTTGCAATGCGGCGGAGTGCTTCGCGGATATTCTCATCGCTGGTAGCATAACTCAGACGGATGCAGTCGGGGTCGCCAAACGCATCGCCTCCGACGGTTGCCACATGTGCCTCTTCGAGGAGGTAGAGAGCAAGGTCAGAACTGCTGTTGACGGCAACGGTCTCACAACCACGCTGATAGTGCTTTCCGAAGAAACTGGAGCACTTGGGGAAGAGGTAGAAGGCTCCGTCGGGACGATTTACCTCGAGACCTGGAATCTTGCTGCCGAGTTCGACGATGAGGTCGCGGCGGCGCTCAAATGCCTTACGCATCTGCTCAACACACTGCTGACTCTGCAGATAAGCGGCTTCGGCTGCCTTCTGGCTGACAGAACTCGGACCGCTCGAATACTGACCCTGCAACTTGTTGCAACCTTTCACAATCCAGGCGGGTGCAGCCATAAAGCCAATGCGCCAACCCGTCATAGCATAAGCCTTGCTGACGCCATTGATGACAACGGTGCGCTCCTTCATGCCTGGGAACTGGGCAATGCTCTCGTGATGACCTATATAATTAATGTGCTCGTAGATCTCGTCGGCGAGTACGAAGAGGTCCTCATGACGCAGGATGACTTCGGAGAGGGCGCGGAGTTCCTCCTTGGAATAGACGCTGCCAGTAGGATTGCTGGGCGAGCAGAGAATCAGCACGCGTGTCTTCGGTGTGATGGCCGCCTCGAGTTGCTCAGGAGTAATCTTGAAGTTCTGCTCGATTCCCGCATGAATGTGGACGGGAACACCACCTGCGAGCAACGCCATCTGCGGATAACTCACCCAGTAGGGTGTGGGAATAATGACTTCCTCACCGTCGTCGACAAGCGCCATCAACGCATTGCAGACGCACTGCTTGGCACCATTCGACACCATGATTTCGTCGATAGAGTAATCGAGTTGGTTTTCGTTGTGCAACTTGGAGGCAATGGCCTTGCGCAAGTCAGCATAACCGGGCACAGGAGAGTAGCGAGTCCAGTTTTCGTCGATAGCCAATTTCGCAGCCTCCTTAATATGGTCAGGAGTGTTGAAATCGGGTTCGCCGACACTAAGATTGATTACATCGATGCCCTGTGCCTTCATCTCGGCACTTTTCTGCGACATCGCCAGCGTTGCCGACGGTGCCAGTCTGTTTAGCCTTTCAGAGAGTTTTGACATATATCGTTTTTGTTTCTCGTTTGCAAAATTACGAAAAAAAAATGTTGCCCACAAGTTTGCAGCCCCAAAAGTTGCTAAGCCCCCGAAAAAACTTTCGCAGGGGTTGCGACAAAGTGTGGACTACTTCAGGTGGAGTTCGTGCCCCATTCGGTCCTGCTTGGTCTTCAGATAGCGATAGTCGTAGGGAGTCGGCGTGATTTCGATGGGCACATTCTCGACAATCTCAAGACCGTAAGCCTCGAGTCCCACGCGCTTTGTGGGGTTGTTGGTCATGAGCCGCATCTTGTGGACACCCAGATGGCGCAGCATCTGAGCCCCGCAGCCATACTCTCGCTCGTCGGGCTTAAATCCGAGGTGGACGTTCGCCTCAACGGTGTCAAGACCTTCTTCCTGCAGTTTATAGGCGGCAATCTTGTTCATCAGTCCAATACCGCGACCTTCCTGCTGCATGTAAACAAGAACGCCCTTGCCTTCCTTCTCAATCATCTGCATAGCGCGATGGAGTTGTTCGCCGCAGTCGCAACGCATGGAACCGAGGATGTCGCCCGTAGCACATGAAGAATGTACGCGCACGAGGATGGGTTCGTCTTCAAGCCATTCTCCCTTGATGAGAGCGAAATGCTCCAGACCATTGCTCTTCTGACGGAAGGGAATTAGTCGGAAATGGCCATACAGAGTAGGCATCTCGGCCTCATTACCCACCTCGATGAGCGACTCACGCTGTAGGCGGTAGGCTATCATATCGCGTATGGAGATAATCTTCATGTCCCATTCTTTCGCCAGTTTCTGAAGTTCGGACAGACGAGCCATCGTGCCGTCTTCGTTCATAATCTCCATCAGCGCACCAGCGGG
Source organism: Prevotella sp. (assembly GCA_024697645.1). Lineage (GTDB taxonomy): Bacteria > Bacteroidota > Bacteroidia > Bacteroidales > Bacteroidaceae > Prevotella. The sequence continues at coordinate 36,206 of JAILFH010000086.1, read as the reverse complement.
ATAGAGTCCTGCCATACGGCAAAGGTCGACAGCGGCTTCGGTGTGACCTGAACGACGCAGAACGCCGTTATCCTGGGCGTAGAGCGGATTGATGTGACCAGGACGGCCAAAGGTTTGGGGAGTAGAAGTGGGATCGGCTAGAGCACGAATCGTTGCTGCGCGGTCGTGGGCAGAAACACCCGTCGAACAGCCTTCCAACTTGTCGACGGTCACTGTGAATGGTGTTCCCAATACGGAGGTATTATCGTCGACCTGATGGGGCAAGTCGAGTTCGCGGCAACGTGAGAGGGTGATGGGCGCACAAAGCACGCCACGAGCATTCTTCAACATGAAGTTCACCATCTCGGGGGTTATCTTCTCAGCGGCACAGATGAGATCGCCTTCGTTTTCACGATCTTCATCGTCGACGACGATTACAAACTTTCCCTGACGGAAGTCTTCTACAGCCGCTTCTATTTGAGCGAAGTTTTCTTTCATAGGGTTGATGGATTATCTTGGTTTGACGGAGTGTCAGAAAGGCCGGAGGTTTCCGACTTATCAGACTGGTCAAATATTTCGGAGTTATCGAATTGAGCGGACAAGTCAGATTGGTCGGAATTGTCGGAAATATCGGAGATATCCGATTTTTCGGAAACATCCGATTTCTCGGCCATTTCGGGATTTACGATTATCTCGGAATTATCTGCTTGATCGGAATTTTCCACCTTTTCAGAATTATCTACCTTTTCAGAATTATCTACAATTTCGGATTTATCTACAATTTCGGGCTTAACCGTTTTTTCTGCAGACAACATCTCATGAATGCGTCCGACAACCTTTCCATTGGTTTCACGAATCACGTGAAGGTCACGATAGAGGCGCAAACGGAACATCCACATGCGGAAATAGAGGAAAAGTCCGATGGGCACCAGAATGGCTGCGACGATGTTCATCCAACGATGCTCGAAAGGTCGGGTGTGAGCCTTCTCCGACACTATTGGATAGTGATTGAGTTCGGTAAGAATAAACTTGTCGCGCGTATTTGAGAGGTCGTCGATAACGGTTTCCATTTCCTCGCTGATGCGCTCTATCTCGTGATCAGGCTCGTAGCGGAAGAACACCTTCACGGGGTTGGGGGCACGATAGAGGCGATGAGCGTGAGCGTAAGTGCTCACCTCCTCGCTGATGCGCTCCAGAGCAACAGCATCGGCCTGATAGTCGGGATCGTTGATGATGACCTCCTTGCCGAAGACATGACGTTTCTGGCGCAAGCCGAGCAGTCGCATGAAGAAGTTGCGATAAGCATCCATATTGAACACAACGGAGTCGTTGTTGCCCTTATAGGTAAAGAACACGGCAAGCGGAATGAGCACCGCAGGAGCCAGTCCAGTTCCAAACCAAACGCTCCACTCGCCAATCTTCGCCATTCGGGAGCCTGTGTTGTCAAGAATATAATAGATGATGAACAACACTACCGAAACAATCACTGGAATGCCGAGTCCACCTTTTCTAATAATAGCACCGAGTGGGGCACCGATGAAGAAGAAGATGACGCAGAGCAGGGCAAGCGTGAATTTCTTCACCGCCTCTATATCATGTTGTCGAAGAATGCGGTCGCCATCGCCCGTTATCATGGCTTCGAAGTCGAGTTCGCTAAGTTGCGTCTGTACGGCTGAGAACGCAATCGACATGACGCGCTGCTGCTTCTCTGGCTCGAGATGAGCATAGATTGAATCAATGTTCAAATCCTTTGCCGAAGCCCGTTTTACGGCCGTCATTGAGTCTTTCTTCGAGATGGCACGATAAGCGTAATAGCGAGGCAGAGCCTGATCATAATAGGCGCGCCCGATGCTGTCAAAGACTCTCCCAATGGAGTCTTTGTCCTCGAGAATCTTCGTGAGACCTTTTCCGCGCGCATCACTCGAGAATGCAGAAGCGTCGGTGATGTTCAGTTCGCCGTCGTAGTCGAGCACGAGTTGCTTCGTGACAAACGTCTGGCGCTGATAGGGAACAGATGCGGCTCCGCCCAACTGCTGCGACTGCATATTCTCAAACCACTCTCCACTCCAGAGCGAGAGCAGAAGATGCTTCTTGTCGGCCGTCGACTGCAACATTCCCGAGTCGGCAAGGATAATCTGCTGGTCCTCATAACTACCAGTCATGCGGTAAATCATGATACCATAGAGTTTACCCGTCTCCATGTCCTTCTTCTGCACATAGATGTTGCTTCCGGGAATACCATCATAGAAAATGCCTTCAGGAATCTCCAGTTCGGGACTTTTCTGCTTCATGGCAATCAGCAACTGCGAGAGTTTCAGATTGGCGTTGGGACCAATGTAATTCTGGAAATAGAACGAACCCAAGCAAATCAGCACAGAAACTACGATTAGTGAACGGAACGCCTGAATGAGCGAGATGCCCGCAGATTTTATGGCCGTCAGTTCGGAACTCTCACCAAGGTTTCCGAATGTGATGAGCGAAGACAGCAGAATAGCCAGCGGAAGGGCCTGCGGAACAAGCATCAGACCCATATACCAGAACAACTGGGCCATTACGTCCATCGACAAGCCTTTACCAATCAATTCGTCGACATAGCGCCAAAGGAACTGCATCATCAGCACAAACTGGCTGATGAGGAATGTTCCGACAAACAGCAGGGCGAACTGCTTTACAATAAATATGTCGAGTTTTTTGATTCTAAACATCTTCTAAAGGCTTTCGAGCCCACCAAATTTGGCTGCAAAGGTACGATAAAAAAGTTAGAATCAACCACTTTTTCCTTTTTTTAATATAAATAAAGAATCACCTATTAGAATAATAAGGCAACGACTGACCAAGAAAGAGTGAGAAAAGCAAGTCAGAAGCGCCAAAACCTTATTTCGGAACGGTGGGACCCGAAAATCAGAATAATATGTCTTTTCAAATCGTCGCCAACGGCCGAGACTCACGCCTGAGCATCAGATTCTCCTGCAACATCTCCAGCGAAAAGAAAACTGCAGAAGGACAGAAGCATTAGAGACCGCCCGAATGATGGAGTCTGGTGAGATTGTCGTCCCAAATGTCGCGAAGCAGGTCGAGATCTTCGGGCACCGCATAGTCGGTAATGAGCAGCATGTAGTCACCAGTGAGGTCGCTTTGTTCCATGCGGATTTCGAGGTAAGCCTCTTCATCGTCCTCATCGACCCAGCGCATCTTCAAGTGGCTGTTCTTCTCTTTCTCCAAGATTTCAAGTTGACGGGAATCATAGTGCATAAGCGGATTGCCCCAAGCCAGCGTAACAGTGTTTTCGTCCATCTCCACCTCATCGGCAATCCATCGCGCCAAACCTGACGCCGTACTAATAAACCGCCATATGATTGAAGGCGAATTCGATTTAAGTTGATGCTCTATATACACTCTTTCTTTTTTCATGTCGATAGGTTTTTAGGTGCTAGTTTGAATTATTTTTACCTTTTCTCGTTGCAAAGATAATGAAAACTTGAGAGATTACAAAAAATTTTGCCGAAAATTTTGGAGGATTAAAAACTTTATATTACCTTTGCACCGCATTTCAGGAAAGGATGCCGGTTGCTAATAGCGAAGCCGCTCCAATCAGGATGCAGACGGATGGCGGGATAGCTCAGTTGGTTAGAGCGTCGGATTCATAATCCGGAGGTCGAGGGTTCGGGTCCCTCTCCCGCTACTGTTAACTCACAATACTTGATAAGTTTTAAGTAATGTTCTGCCAGCCACAAGGTTGGCAGTCTCTTTTTAAGGCCAATCAAGACGATACTTTTGAAGGTAAAAATTGACATAGGATAATTTTTCAGTTATTTGCGAAAAAAACTTCAGAAAAAAAATGGATTGTTCAAGGAGATTTTGTATCTTTGCAGTCCCTTTTATAAAAATGTACGCACAAACAAATAAAACAACCAGAAAACATGGCTGAAACAAAGAAGATCAAGACCGCGCTGGTATCGGTCTACCACAAAGATGGTCTCGAAGAACTACTCGAAAAACTCCACGCTGATGGAGTTAAATTCCTGTCAACAGGAGGTACACAACAGTTTATTGAAAGTTTGGGTTATCCTTGCCAGAAGGTAGAGGACCTGACAACATATCCGTCTATTCTTGGTGGTCGTGTGAAGACGCTCCATCCGAAAGTATTCGGCGGAATCCTGGGGCGTCGCGACAATGAAGGCGACCGCGAGCAGATGGCTAAGTACGAGATTCCTGAGATTGACCTCGTCATCGTCGACCTCTATCCGTTTGAGCAGACCGTCGAGAGCGGTGCCTCAGCAGAGGACATCATTGAGAAAATCGATATCGGCGGTATTTCACTCATTCGCGCCGCTGCCAAGAACTTCAACGACGTGGCAATTGTTCCCAGCAAGGCTGAATATGGACTGATGGTGAACATTCTGAATGAAAATGGTGCAGCCACCACTCTGGCTGATCGCCGCGAATTGGCAGCACGTGCCTTTGGCGTTTCGAGTCACTACGACACTGCTATTGGCCGTTGGTTCAATGACAGCAAGAAGAAATAACAACTCCAGACGACTAGACTTTACAAATTCTAGCGAACTGCCCCCTCTCCGGAATATTTAGGAAATAAAAAGCAAACTGCTCTTCCGGAAATCTCGAGTAATAGAGAAAAAATATATTTATAGCTATAAAAAGAAAAAGTAATTATGGGATTTTTCAGTTTTATTCAGGAAATTGCAATGGACCTGGGAACCGCCAACACCATCATTATCAGTGATGACAAGATTGTTGTTGACGAACCTTCTGTAGTGGCCCTTGACCGCCGTACCGACAAGATGATTGCCGTAGGTGAGAAGGCCAAGATGATGTATGAGAAAGAAAACCCCGGCATCCGTACAATCCGCCCGCTGCGCGACGGTGTAATTGCCGACTTCACCGCCTGCGAGCAAATGATGCGCGGGCTGATTAAGATGGTTCATTCTGGCTCTCGCCTGTTCTCCTCTTCGCTGCGTATGGTCATTGGCGTACCCAGCGGCTCAACTGAGGTTGAACTGCGTGCCGTACGCGACTCAGCAGAGCATGCTGACGGTCGCGACGTCTATCTGATTTTTGAACCTATGGCTGCTGCCATTGGTATTGGTCTCGACGTAGAGGCTCCCGAGGGAAATATGATTGTCGATATAGGTGGTGGCACCACAGAAATCGCAGTGATTTCACTGGGTGGCATCGTTGCCAATAACTCCATCAAGGTGGCTGGCGACGACCTTACTGCCGACATTCAGGAATATATGTTCCGTCAACACAACGTGAAGGTTTCTGAGCGTATGGCTGAGCGTATCAAGATTAATGTGGGTTCTGCCCTGACCGATCTGGGCGATGAAGGTCCTGAGGATTTCGTTGTTGTCGGACCTAATCGCATCACCGCTCTCCCCATGGAGGTTCCCGTGTGCTATCAGGAGATTGCCCATTGTCTGGACAAGACCGTAGCCCGCATCGAAACCGCTGTGCTCAACGCGTTGGAGAATACACCGCCCGAACTCTATGCCGACATTGTGAAGAACGGCATTTACCTCACTGGTGGTGGCGCTCTGCTGCGTGGTCTGGCCAAGCGTCTGACCGACAAGATCAACATCAACTTCATCGTAGCCGAGGATCCGCTCCACTGTGTGGCGAAGGGTGCCGGTATTGCCCTGAAGAATGTTGACCGTTTCTCATTCCTGATGAGATAAACCGTTATTTTTCGATTTACGATTCTACAATTTGCGAAGGCCTTACTGTGTCTTCTGCTTTGTAGGGTCGTAAATCGAATTTGCTTTATCCTTGGTCGTTCCAAGAAATCTGCAAATTGTAAAATAGATGAAGAACCTGATAGCGTTCATCGTGAAGTATCACCACTGGTTCGTCTTCCTCATATTGGAAGTAATCAGTGCGATATTGCTGTTTCAGTACAACAGTTATCAGGGCAGCGTGTGGTTCTCTTCTGCCAACGTCGCAGCAGGAAAAGTCTACGAGTGGAGTTCGGAAGTAGAATCGTTCTTCTCACTGACAAAGGTGAACGAGGAACTAACCCAGCGCAATACATATCTTGAACATCAGGTAGCCAAACTTTCAGAAAAGTTATCTTCTATCTCGGGCGACTCAGCATTCATGCAGAGCACTCAACTGAAGATGCTGGCACAGTACAAACTCATCCCGGCGAAAGTGATTACCAACGAGATTTCCAAGCCCGACAACCTCATCACACTTGACAAGGGTGAGACCGACGGCGTTCATAAGGACATGGGTGTGGTGTCAGGAACTGGTGTCGTGGGTATTGTCTATATGACTTCCTCCCACTACTCAATTGTCATTCCCGTGCTGAGTTCGCAGTCGAACATCAGTTGTACCATTGAGAAACGTGGCTACTTCGGCTATCTCCACTGGAATGGTGGTCCCTGCAGCCTTGCCTATATGGACGATGTACCCCGCCACGCTCATTTCCGTCGTGGCGACAATGTGGTCACAAGTGGCTATTCGAGCATCTTCCCTGAAGGAATCATGGTGGGTAAGGTCGGCTACGTCTTCAATTCGGCCGATGGTCTGTCCTACCGTGTGCAGGTGAAACTCAGCACCGACTTCGGACGTTTGCGCGATGTTTGCGTCATAGCCGACGACTCCATGAAGGAACGGCTCCAACTGATGCGTGCGGCGCAGGATTCGACTAAGGTAGTCAGATAGGAATCTTTAAGAATTAAGATTATAGGCAAATGAATACAGACATATTAAAAGGAATCGGGGCGTTTGTCCTCTTACTGCTGGCGCAGGCATTGGTGCTGAATCACATCCACCTCTTCAACTGCGCTACTCCCCTTCTATATGTCTATATCGCAATGCTATTCCGTCGCGACTTCCCACGCTGGGCAATCCTCGTGAGTTGCTTCACAATGGGACTTTGTGTCGACGTATTCTCCAACACCCCAGGCGTTGCTGCTGGCGCGATGACTTTCATCGGCTTGCTCCAACCCTATCTGCTCACTCTCTTCCTTCCCCGTGAGAGCCCTGAAGACCTGACTCCCTCGATGAACTCTCTTGGCATCGGGAAATTCTCCGTCTACGCCTTGATCATCGTCCTCATCTATTGCCTGTCGTTCTTTGCCCTCGAGGCTTTCTCCTTCACCGACTGGCTCCACTGGCTGGAATGCGTGGGAGGAAGTTTCGTCATCACTAGCATTCTTGTCCTCGTCATCGAATATTTCCGCTGCAAGATATGAAGGATTTCAATCTGGCCTATAGACGTTACGTGATAGGAGGTGTGGCGACATTGATTGTCGTCATCTATATCATTCGTCTATTTACCTTGCAACTCCTTAGCGACGACTACAAAAAAAACGCCGACTCGAATGCCTTCCTAAAGAAGATTGAATACCCATCGCGCGGTATCATCTCCGACCGTAATGGTAAACTGCTGGTCTACAACCAGCCCGCCTATGACATTATGGTCATCATGAACGAACAGGCCAACCGACTCGATACGTTGGCATTTTGCGAGGCACTCGGCATCACAAAGGAATTCTTCATTCAGCGAATGGCCGACATCAAGGACCGTTCGAAGAATCCAGGCTATTCCCGATTCACGCAGCAACTCTTCATGAGTCAACTCTCCGATAAGGAGTTCAGTGTTTTTCAGGAGAAACTATTTCGTTTTCCCGGCTTTTATGTACAGAAACGCAGCATCCGCCAATATGAGTTCCCCTACGGAGCACACGTATTGGGTGATGTAGGAGAGGTTTCTCCCAGCGATATTGAGGAAGACGACTACTATCAGCCGGGCGACTATATCGGCAAACTCGGTATCGAGCGAAGTTATGAGAAGCAACTGCGAGGCCAGAAGGGAATACAGATTCTGCTTCGTGACGCTCGTGGCCGCATCAAAGGCCGCTATCAGAATGGTGCGCTCGACCAGAGACCTATTGCCGGTAAGGACCTTACGCTTTCCATCGATATTGAACTCCAAGCACTTGGTGAACGGCTTCTCGAGGGAAAAGTCGGAAGTATTGTGGCAATTGAACCTGCAACGGGCGAAGTGCTCTGCATGGTGAGTTCTCCTAACTACGACCCACGTATGATGACGGGTCGCCAGCGAGGAAAAGCCCATAAGGAACTCTCGCGCAATCCAAGAAAGCCGCAAATCAATCGTGGTATTCAAGGACTCTATCCTCCCGGCTCTACCTTCAAGACCACTCAGGCACTCACCTTCCTTTCTGAAGGCATTATCACCGCAAGCACCTCTTTCCCCTGTTCACGCGGCTTCCGCTATAGAAATCTTCGTGTGGGATGTCATGGTCACGCTTCACCCCTGCCCCTTATTCCCGCCATCAGTACTTCCTGCAACGGTTATTTCTGCTGGGGACTCTACTACATGATGGGTAATCGCAAGAAATATCCACATGTGCAAGACGCAATGAATATCTGGCGCGACTATATGGTGTCGATGGGATTCGGCTATAAGTTAGGAGTCGACCTACCCGGCGAGAAGCGAGGCCTTATCCCGAATGCTGAGTTCTACGACAAGCACTATCATGGTTCATGGAACGGACTGACCATCATCTCTATCTCCATCGGACAGGGTGAGGTTTTGGCAACACCTCTTCAGATTGCGAACCTTGCTGCCACAATCGCCAATCGCGGCTATTTCTATACACCGCATGTGGTGAGAAAAGTGAAGGGAGAACCGCTCGACACGACATTCACCAGCCGCCGATATACAAAAGTGTCACGAAAGAGTTACGAATATGTTGTAGCAGGTATGCGCTCGGCTGTGGAAAGAGGAACCTGCCGCTCGGCCAATCGTTTCGACTATGCAGTCTGCGGTAAGACCGGTACGGCCCAGAACAAAGGTCACGACCACTCTGCATTCATGGGATTCGCCCCGATGAACAATCCGAAGATTGCCGTTGCGGTCTATGTTGAGAATGGTGGTTGGGGTGCAGACTATGGTGTTCCTCTTGGAGCCCTCATCATGGAGAAATACATCAACGGCAAACTCTCGCCCGCTTCTGAAGCCCGCGCTGCATCGTTCCAGAAGAAGCGCATCTATTATGGCGACGTCTATCGCGACGAGTCGAAGGATTCCAAGAAGAAGTCGGAAACGACTCAGGACAAGAGTAAGGAGACGAAGCAAGAGACTGGAAAGGAATCTTCCGTAACCGAGAGTAAGAAGACGCAACAGGACAGGAACGCGGGAACGACTCCTACCAAGAGCAAAGAGACGCAAGGAGAACAAAATAAAGTTTCTCAAGGAAGCAAGAACAGTGAAACGGCTCTTACAAAGGCCAAAGAGACAAAGCAATAAAGAGACAAATCATGAAGCAAAACCCAGACAAACAGCCTAGCGTGCTTGGTTCACTCGATTGGTGGACCATTGGCATCTATCTGGCACTTCTCACCTTCGGGTGGATTAGTGTCTGCGGTGCTTCATACACCTATGGCGACACCGACATCTTCAGTCTGTCAACTCGTTCGGGTATGCAGATTGTCTGGATTGGCACAAGTATTACTCTCGGTCTTGTCATCATGCTTCTCGACGACCGACTATACGATGGCGCCGCCTATATCATCTATGGATTATTGCTACTGGTTTTGCTGGCGACCATATTCAATCCACACGAGATTAAGGGTTCCCGTTCGTGGCTTGTATTAGGTCCTTTGCGCGTACAGCCAGCCGAGTTTGCGAAGTTTGCAACCGCACTTGCTGTCGCGAAATTCATGTCCACTTACGGAATCGACATCCGACAGTGGAAACATTTTGCTGTCGCTTGCGCCATTGTGATTCTTCCCATGCTCATGATTATTGGCCAGAAGGAAACAGGTTCCGCATTGGTCTATCTGTCGTTCTTCCTCATGTTCTATCGTGAGGGAATGACTGGTTCGCTCCTTTTCACGGCTGTGGCTATGGTCATCTATTTCGTCGTGGGCATCAAGTACGATGCGGTTGCACTTTGGGATACGCCCACATCAGTCGGAAAGTTCACCGTGCTATTGCTCGTAGAATTGTTCTCAGCGGCAATGGTCGGCATCTATTGCGAAAACCGAGAGCGCATGTTACGTCTTTTCGCCACAATTATCGGTGTAACCGTAGGAGCCTTGCTCTTTTCGAAATACGTCATTCCCTTCGACATTGTCTATGTGCAACTCATCCTTGCTGCAGTGATAATCGGCATCTTGATTTATCAAGGACTCAGCACTCGTTTCCGCAATTATTTCTTCATTGCGGCCTTCGCATTGGGCAGCATCGCGTTCTTCTATTCAGCAAGTTACGTGCTCAACGACGTGATGAAGCCTCACCAGCGCGTGCGCATCAACGTACTACTTGGACTTGAGGAAGATTTGGCGGGCGCGGGCTACAATGTTCACCAAAGCCAGATTGCCATTGGCTCTGGCGGATTGCAAGGTAAGGGATTCCTCAACGGAACGCAGACGAAACTGAAGTTCGTACCCGAACAAGACACCGACTTCATTTTCTGTACGGTGGGCGAAGAGGAAGGATTCTTCGGTTCGGCAGGTGTGCTCATCTTGTTCCTTGCGCTCATTTTGCGGCTCATATTCTTAGCCGAACGACAACCATATAAATTCGGACGAGTATATGGGTACTGTGTGGCGAGTGTTTTCCTCTTCCACGTGTTCATCAATGTGGGTATGGTGCTCGGACTGACTCCTGTCATCGGCATTCCCCTACCCTTCTTCTCCTACGGCGGTTCAAACCTTTGGGGATTCACCATCCTGCTCTTCATCTTCCTCAGAATCGATGCGGGCCGCAATCTGGTGCGCACTTAGGAGAAATCATTCGCAAAAGCAAAAATCCTGCTGACAATTCCTTTTCTTTCATGAAGGGATTTTTGTCGAACCTGAACTTTTTCATATACTCCTAACAAAAAATAAGCGCACATAAACTTCTTATGCGCGCGTATTATATATAAGGTGTCGGGGCAAAATTCAATTTCCCATTACCCAACGGACAACTATTTCTGCTCCATATCGATGGTGATTCGTCCGATAAAGATTCCGTGCTTTCCGTTCTGGTCAATAGGCACTTGTCTTCCGTCCATATCGGTGAGATAGTGAAGTTTCTTGAAATAAGTATGAGAATGACCGCCCAGCACGAGGTCAATGCCGCGAGTCTTAGGAATTGTAGTATTGTCAGAATCGGGAACTCCCGGTGCTTTCGGAGTCGTGTCCCATCCGAGATGGCTGATGCAGACCACCAAGTCGCACTTCTTCTTGTCCTTCAGCAGACTGACCATTTTGTTGGCACAAGTAGCAGGGTCGAGGTATTTTATCTTCCCATAATTCTTCTGAGCCACAAGTCCATCCAACTCCGGATCGAGCGCAAATACACCAATCTTCACACCTTTGCGCTTGATAATCGTATAAGGTTTCACGAGCCCTTCAAGTTCCGTTCCCGTGAAATCGTAATTTGAGCAGATAATCGGGAAATTGGCCATACGGAACAGGCGAGCCATATTCTCAAGACCGAAGTCGAATTCGTGGTTGCCGATTGTAGAGGCATCAATCCCCATCTGATTCATCAGTCCAACTTCCACATCGCCCTTATAGAGCGTGTAGTAAGGCGAGCCCTGACTGAAGTCGCCGCTATCGAAATAAATCAAGTCGGGATTCTTCTGACGCTCTTCCTTGAGCATAGCGATGCGACGAAGGAAACCTCCGCGACCAGCAAGCATCGTGTCTGCCAGATTCTCACTCAAGGGCATCACGCAACTGTGAGTATCGTTGGAATGCAAAATGAGCAACTGTTGCTTTTTCTTTGCCGAAGCCGTCAGTACACATGCGAGCATAATGCCCACTAAAACAATCCTACGGCCAATTCTATGTTGATTTGAACTATTCATAGTCGTCAAATTTATCTCTTATTAATAAACGTTGCAAGAAAATAAATAACCCTTGGGAGTCTAATTAGTAGTGTCTTCTGAAATGATGCGGCCTTCCATCTTCGCATCTACCACTCGACCTTCAGCGGCTTCTGCGCGGAAATAATCCATAATGATAAAGCGAACGTTGTTTCTTTCTTCCTGAGGCGATACCACGTCGGTTCCGTCCTTGAAAGCGAGCAGACCGTCATTGCCCTGAGCCAGATAGTCGAGTGTTGCGACACGATAGTTTGCCTTCGGGTCAATCTCCTTTCCATGAAGTTTGGCTGAAAGAAGTTTTCTGTTGGCAATGCGCAACTCAACTCCGTGACTCACGCCTTCACCCCCACGACTGGCCACTTGGCTGAAGAGTTCCAGAACCTTTTCGCCCGTGAGCGTCATGAAGCAAATCTTATTTTCAAATGGGGCTACATCGACCACATCGCCAAATGTAACATTACCCTTGGCAAATGCGGCACGAATTCCGCCCATATTGTAAATACTAAAGTCGGGTTTCTCACCAAAAGGACCACCGCCCCAAACCAAAATATCGCACAACAGATTCGACAGTTCGCTCTCAGGCTTTGAAGCCGACATGTATCTCGCAATCTGGCCGACTATGGGCTTCATGATGGAGTCAACGTCGTGCTGATAAGGAGCAAGAAATGCCTGAGCCTCAGCACTGGGCGCAGCATCGTAACTCTTGTCAATAAGCATGCGCGTTCTGTCGATACCCACCATCCGATAATGGGTGGTACACGATGCAAGCAGCATGATGACGAATAGAAATTTTATATTCTTCATGAGTGATACAATTTTCTGCAAAAATACAAAAAAGTTTGGTAAAAGTAAAAAAATGAACATTTTATTTTGTTTTTTGGCGGTTTATTTGTAACTTTGCACCCGCTTTTCGGCGTAACCGCTGGTCGAGGATGTGTCTCGGGCCATGTTGCGTTGGCGAGACAAACAACTTATAATTCATTAAAAAATGAAAACTGATTTAATCAAAGTTGCTGAAGAAGCATTTGCAACCGGCAAGGAGTTTCCCCAGTTTGGTCCTGGTGATACTATCACTGTCGCTTACAAAATTGTCGAAGGTTCAAAGGAGCGTATCCAGTTGTATCGTGGTGTGGTAATCCGCATCTCTGGTGCTGGTCAGAAGAAGCGCTTCACCGTTCGCAAAATGTCCGGAACTGTAGGCGTAGAGCGTATCTTCCCCATCGAGTCACCGAGCATTGAAAGCATCGAAATCAACAAGCGTGGTAAAGTTCGCCGTGCTAAGTTGTACTATCTGCGTAACCTTACGGGTAAGAAGGCCCGCATTAAGGAAAAGCGCACTGGTGCTACGAAAGCCTAATCACTCAGGCTTTCCTTTTTCAGAAAAAACAAAAAGAACGGAATGGGTTTCACAACGGAACTCATTCTTCTTTTTTTATATCATTACGAAAGCTCTGTATAAAGCATACCTTTCGACCTTACAAAGCACGTCTTTATACCTATATAAAGGCATCCTTTATACCTATATAAAAGCATCCTCTGTATAGTCTAAAGGCATGCTCTCTATGGTCGAAACACATGCTCTCTACAGTCGAAAGGATTGCTCTACTTATTCCAAAGGATTGCTCTCTATAGTTGAAAGAATTATTCTATATAAACTAACGGATTACTTTGCATACTCAGGAGGAATGCTCCTCACATTTAAGCAGATGGACTTGGCAGTTTCCCTTTACGCTCACAGCACTACTCTAACAAATGGCTCTATTTCTTCTATAGGTTTCCGACTTCGTGCAGTAACGAATATCTTTCAGAAAAGAAGTAGTTGTGAGTTCTTCAAATGAATTGCAAGAATGCAGATACAAAAAATCCAAACGACAGAAATTCTGTTGTTTGGAAATTCGGAGTGTCGACACTTGGACTCGAACCAAGGACCCCCACCATGTCAAGGTGATACTCTAACCAGCTGAGCTATGCCGACATCTATGCTTTCTCTCTCTGTGCGCCTGACAGGACTCGAACCTGCACGTCGTGAGACACCAGATCCTAAGTCTGACGCGTCTACCAATTCCGCCACAGGCGCCTCTATTGCTGCGTCTCGCCTATGGGCATGAGAACGTTTGCGGCTGCAAAAGTACAATGTTTTTACGAAATATGCAAATTATTCAGCACTTTTCTTTTGTTTGAACCATGATTTTACGCGTTTATAGCCCTCAACGCCCAGAATCGTCAGACCTCCGTACTGAAACGTCTTTGCCAAACCAAACAATATAAACCAAAGGACGCCCTTTGCCTCAACACTTATCGGCAATGCCATCTGGGCAAAGGAGAGTATGTAGCAGGGAACGCAAAGAGCCAACACGATGACTCCTGTGCGAAATGAAAGTCCTTGCAGCCAGTTCTTGATGGTCAGCAGTATTTGCTTCATTTTATTAGTTTTCGTGCATATTCAATGATGGTGTCTACCCCACGCAGAAAGTCTTCATCGGTCAGGCTCACATTATAGTCGGGATCTATGCCAAACTCCGTTGACTGATGGTCGCGATCGTACATCGGACAGGCAGAAAAGCGGACTCCCCATCCACTGGGCAACTCCGACGAGAAAGGCAGACCTGCGCCTCCGCCCGTATGGTCGCCTACGATAATGGCTTTCGGACAGCATTTCATGTACTTTACAAACTCATTGGCGGCAGAGAAGACCGAACGATTCGTCAGGACAATAACTGGTTTCTGCCAACGAATGGCGTTGGAGGGTTTCAGCCGTTGTTCCTCAAGGCTTGAGAAATCGTTATGGCCTCGTCCCGTCTTATGCTGCATGTAGCCAACAAGGAGTTCCTCGTTGGTGAAGCGGGCTGCAAGTTGTTCTGCGGAAGTGAGCAAACCGCCCCCATTCCCGCGCAAATCGATAATAAGCGCGCGACAAGGCATCAAGTAGTAAAGAATATCGTCAAGATTGCCCTCGCCAAACTCCGTAGAGAACGAGGAGCAGCGCAAATAGCCAATCTGATCATCAAGAATCCGATACTGCATTCCACAGGAAATGCGATAGTCTGTGCCGAGATAGCGGCGAATAAGCGTGTCGCTGACATTCGAAGGGTAGTCCTCCTGCCACGACCAATTGCGCGCAATATCGAACGATGAGTAGAGATTAACGTGACCATCGCGCAGTTCCGATAGCATATTCGACAGAACCTCAAACTCCTGAGTGCTGTTCATCTGACTCACAAACTGCGGCTTGTAGCGCTGATAGACTTCGTTCCAGTCAAGTCCATATTCCTTCTGCTTATAGTCGAAGAAGCAATAATGCTCATCAATGATGCGCCAAAGTGCCTCGAAGTTTCCCTGAGGTGTGTCGGCGTATTCGTCTTCGTCGACGCAGGAAGTCAGGGACGGCAAAGCGACAAGACAACAAAGTAGCATCACGACAATATTCATTGCCGAATGCCTATACGTCTTCTTATTTGATTTCCTATTTATCATAGTTGTCTTTTCACTTTGTTATGGTTAGTCCCAGAATCAGCATGTGGGCATACTGATGATATTTCAGGCTGTTAACTTCGGCCTGATGATAGTCGCCCAAATAGCCGATACGCAACCTAGTCGACGGTTTGCGCTTCGAGAGAGGAATGTCGGCAGTGAGCATGTGGCGCAGAGAGGGTGTAGAGCCAATCGTCGTTGGTACGACGTTGTGGTCGTAGTTGCCGCGCGAGAATATTTCGTAATACGACTGCCCGTAGTTCGGTGAGAACATAAGTCCTAAAAGCGGTGCAGAAGCCTCATAACTGAACTTCACCGAACGGTGGAAGATTTGCACTGATTTGGCGACAGCAACCGACGGCAGCAACTGCAAAGCCGCATAAGCCTGAGCAGGATTGTTGCTATTGCGGGTATTGTGGAGGAATCCAATCTGTGCTCCTATACCACCGCCAGCCTCAACAGAGAACCCATGGGCAATGTCCCAATGACGGCGCAGATGATACTGGAAGCGATACATGCCGCCTAGTTCGTCGTTGTTATCGGCACGATTGCTGACTATGTCGAACTGACCTTCGTGGAGCATCATTTGGCGAATGCCGTTCCAACGGGTGGGACGTGTAGTCGTGCTGATGTATCGGACTTCGCTGCCCTGATATTTCTCGGCAGAAAGGTAGGTGTCGAGGATGTTCGCAGAACCAATTCCCAGCATGTAGGAACGTGTGGAAGAGGGTTCTTGCTGGGCGTGGGCAGGGAGGAATAGTTGCGATGACATCGCAACACACAAAACCCAACGGAACAAACGGCGCGCTGAGATTGTGGGAAGCAGAAAGAGCCTACATGTCGTCATCGTCAAACAAACTGAGTTCTCCTGTCTTAGGATTATATTTAAACTGAGGGCTCTTCACCTCTTCAGCAGGTTCGGAAGTGACTGCAGGCTCGGGGTTGGAGGATGCAGGAACTTTGGGCTCGGGAGCAACTGAAGCCTTCAACTTAGAAGTGGTTGCCTTTGACTTAGAGGCTGCTGTTCGTGATTTAGCAGACGCAGGTTTAGACATAGGAGCCGTAGGCTTTGGTTCTTGGACTGCAGGATCTGATTCGGAAGCGGCAGGAGAAGACTCGGGGACAGAAGGGGTAGACTCAGGAACAGAAGGAGAAGACTCGGGAGCAGAAGGAGAAGACTCGGGAGCAGAAGGAGTAGACTCGGGAACTGCAGGAACTGCTTCCTCTGAAGCCTTCGGTGCTTCTGACTTTGCCGATTTCTTTGTTGCCTTTTTCTTCACTGAAGCCTTGGGAGCAGGAGTTTCGTCTGATTGAGAAACTTCAGAAACTGGGGCAACATCGGGGGCTTCTGGAGCAACGAAGGAAGTCTTAGGAGACTTAGCAGGCTTAGTGGCAGGAGCCTTAGCGGTTTCAGTGGCAGGAACATCAGCAGTTTTAGAAACTGAAATCTTGTCTGCATTTGGAACCGGAGTCTTGTCTGTATCAGGAACCGGAATCTTTTCCACATCAGCAACTTGCTGCTTCTTTCGTTTGCCACCAGATGCTTTCTTGGGTTTCTCTACAGGAGTCTCCTCCGATTCTATCTCGGGAGTTTCAGGGGATTTCGCAGTAGCCTTCGATGCATCTTCTGTAGGAACCTTCTTTTCTTCATCTGCGATTTCAACTGGATTTTCCTTAGTATTTGCAGACTCAACAGCAGCAACTTCCTGTGCTTCTACTTCCGTTTCAGCAGTTTCCGTCTCCACAACCGAAGTTTCTCCATCTTGCTCATCGCCCTCTGGCTCATCATCAGGTTCTGGTTCCGGCACGCGAGTGGGTTCAAGTTGCTCGATAGATTCAACTGCATAAGTCGTGATGCGCTTGCCCTTTGCCTTCGAACTCTTCACGGCAATGAACTCTTCAACTTCAATCTCCAGCGGTTCACGCCAAGCATCGGCTCCACCAAAGTTCACACGAATGCGGGGATAAGGTTGGTCGGTGAGAATCTTGAACTCGGAATTCTTATTGTCACCCGTCAGACTCTTTGGATTCTTCGTAGGTTCAATCATGAAGCGCTTCACGTAGGGATAGCCCTGATTGTCGGCATCATAGAGAACCATCGACCAAATCTTGTCGGGATCGTATTTCTCAATTCGTTCGATGGAATCCTCGTAGTGATTATTCACATCGAAATTCGTGCAGTAATAGTCACCATTCTTCAAGATAACGAGAATCTGGTCTTCATCGAAGAACTCACCGAGCAGCACGCCGTGATCGTCGTAATTCAAACGATTCACATCGGCGTCCCACCAAACCTTCAGACCACCCAGTGTCGAATGGCCGAGGCTCTTCAGCGAGATGCGGTGAACGGGATTCTTAGTCAGAATATTCCCCTTGGCACCACGTCCTTTAATAGCAATATCTGCGAATGAGCGCTCCATGAAAAGTTTCTTGTTCTTGCTCTTCATCTGCAGTATTGAGTCGAACGTCACCTTGATGACCTCTGCTTCACCATTAGGATTAGCAGTGAAGTAGAAAATCTTCGTTCCTGGCTTGCCTGGAGTCAGGTCGATATCACGGTCGCGAGTGACTGCCGGCACGTTGAAACGCTTGATGTAGAAAGGTCCGTTCTTTCCGTCGCGATAGACCATATTATAGGTCGTACGCGTATCATTCTTCTTGAACACCTGCAGATGCTGAATATTCTTGCCAACAAAGAGTTTCTCTGCCACGCGAACGACCTTCATATGGCCGTCGCGATAAAAGATGATAATATCGTCAATGTCGGAACAGTTGCAGACGAACTCGTCCTTTTTCAGTCCCGTACCGATGAAGCCTTCCTGTCGGTTGATGTAGAGTTTCTGAGTTGCCTCAATCACCTTTGCCGCCTCGATGCTGTCGAAGTTGCGGATTTCAGTGCGACGTGGATGTTCCTTACCGTATTTCTCCTTGATATAGGTGAACCATTCAATCGTCACATCGACCATGTGAGCCAAATCGTGCTCAATCTCAGCAATCTCCTTCTTGATGCGGGCAATGAGCTCTTCGGCCTTATCCTTGTTGAACTTCAGGATACGCTGCATCTTGATTTCCATCAGACGCAGAATGTCATCACGAGTCACCTCGCGAATGAAGTCCTTCTTGAACGGCTCGAGACGCTGGTCCAAATGAGCGACTACTGCGTCCATATTCTCGGCATTCTCGAATTTCTTGTCCTTATACATGCGCTCCTCTATGAAGATGCGCTCCAACGAGGCAAAGAAGAGCTGCTCCTCAAGTTCGGCCTTGCGAATCTCCAGTTCCTTGCGCAGCAGACCCATCGTCGTGTCAACATTATGACGCAACACATCGCTTACCGTGAGGAACTTTGGTTTGTGGTCTTCAATAACACAGCAGTTGGGCGAAAGATTGATTTCGCAATCACTGAAGGCATAAAGGGCATCAATGGTCTTGTCGCTCGACACGCCCGGAGCCAGATGAACCTGAATCTCTACGTCGGCGGCAGTATTGTCATCAACGCGCTTTGCCTTAATCTTGCCTCGCTCAATCGCCTTCAAAATCGAATCAATGAGTGAAACGGTAGTCTTTGAGTAAGGAATCTCGCGAATCACAAGCGTTTTGGAATCCAACTTCTCAATCTTCGCACGCACCTTCAGTACTCCACCGCGCTGACCATCGTTGTATTTCGAAACGTCGATGGAACCTCCCGTCGGGAAATCGGGGAAAAGTTGGAACTCTTCACCTTTCAGATAATGAATAGCAGCATCACACAACTCATTGAAATTGTGCGGCAGAATCTTTGACGACAATCCCACAGCTATACCTTCAGCACCTTGTGCCAAAAGCAGCGGGAACTTAGCCGGCAGCGTGATTGGTTCCTTGTTGCGGCCGTCATAGGAAAGTTGCCAATCGGTTGTCTTCGGATTGAAAACAACGTCGAGAGCGAATTTTGAAAGTCGGGCTTCAATATATCGAGGGGCAGCCGCACGGTCGCCAGTGAGAATATTTCCCCAGTTTCCCTGCGTGTCAATAAGCAGGTCTTTCTGTCCCATCTGCACAAGGGCATCACCAATTGACGCATCACCGTGAGGGTGGAACTGCATCGTGTGGCCCACAATATTAGCCACCTTATTATATCGACCATCGTCCATACGCTTCATAGAGTGCAGAATGCGACGCTGCACCGGCTTGAAACCGTCACCGATATGTGGTACGGCACGCTCCAGAATCACATATGAAGCATAGTCCAGAAACCAGTTCTGGTACATGCCGCTCAGATGATGCACAGCGGAAGCATCGAAGCGATTGGCAGGGCGAAAATCAGAATGGCCTTCCGGTTCTTCAGGGTTTTCGGTCTCCTCGGTCGTTTCCGGAGACTCCTGAATATCGGAGTTTTCAGGGTTCAGAATTTCGTCGTCTTTTATAATCTCGTCCATAGGTTTTCGTTAATATATCATGCAAAAATACAAAAAAAAACTGAGAATTCTTCAAAAATTGTGATTTTATCTCGGTAATCGCTCATTTTTTTGTAACTTTGCCCCGTCTTTTCGGACAATTGAACAATAAATAAGAATCAGAAAAAAACAAACAAGCAATATGAAAAATCTGAAGACTGTTCTCGGCGCCGTCCTTGTGGCTGCTTTCCTGATGAGTGCAATGCCTGGTGACAATGCCATTACACGCGAGGGCGCAACCGTTATCGTCAACACCGAATCCATCGGTAAGAGCATCAAAGGCTACGCAGGTGCTACTCCTGTGAAGATTTTCATCGAGAAAGACAAGGTCGTCAAGGTGGAAGCCCTGAAGAATCAGGAGGGACCGAAATATATGGCGAAGGCCAAGAAGTTGCTCACAAAGTTCGAAGGCAAGAGTGTACAGAAGGCACGCAAGCAGAAAGTGGACGCTGTGACTGGTGCAACTTTCACTTCTGAAGCCCTCGTGAAGAACGTGAAGAAGGGACTCGAATACTATCAGAAGAACAAGTAATCGAGACGAGTCGCTGTATCGACATTCACCCATAGCCAACCCTAATCACTGACTATTCTATTTTGATAGACCACCAGACAAAAGGGTTTGGAGCACGGGTGATTCCTTCTGCCACAATCATCGGCAACATTCACTTGATGAATACACCCATTTAAATTCCGTCGGAAAAACCTAAAATATTTGGCTTTTCCGACGATTTTTTGTAACTTTGCATGCACTAAACCCAACAACACATGAAACGTCTGAAAATTAGCCTACTGGCATTGCTATTGCCAACGCTTGCCATTTGCGGAAAATCGCTCAGCAAAACTGAGGTCGAAAGTTTCCGCCAGCAACTCATTGCCGAATGGAAAACTGCCACTGAACAGCGGTTACAAACAGCATGGGACCGTAACATCATCGAAGTGAACAATCTCGAAATGCCTATTTGGAAAGCCGTCTATGGGGAAAAACCGCAAGATGGCCGCAGCCTCTGGATTTCACTGCATGGCGGTGGCAATACCCACCCACTGGCTAACGATCAGCAATGGGACAACCAGAAACGACTCTATCGGCCTGCTGAGGGTGTCTATGTTGCACCTCGCGCACCATATAACGACTGGAACATGTGGTGCAAGGAAGCACTCGACACGCTCTACTCACAACTCATTGAACTCTGCGTGGTCCGTCTCGACGTAAATCCCGACAAAGTCTACATTCTCGGCTATTCTGCTGGTGGCGACGGTGTCTGGCGAATGGCCCCCCGTATGGCCGACACTTGGGCAGCAGCATCGATGATGGCCGGACACCCAGGTGATGTCTCGCTGTTGAACTTGCGTAATACGCCGTTTATGATTTGGTGTGGTGCTGAAGACGCTGCCTACGACCGAAACAAACTCGACAGGGAGCGTGGTCTGCAGATGGACTCGCTGCAGAATGCCGATCCCGAAGGCTACATCCACGAGACGCACATCATGGAAGGCATGGGCCACTGGATGCTTAGGGCCGACACAGTGGCTGTTCCCTGGATGGCAAAATACAAGCGCAATCCCTACCCTCGCACCATCGTTTGGCAACAGGAGGAAGTTCTGCGCAAGCATTTCTACTGGATTTCTGCCCCACAACATGAGTTGAAGAGAGGCAAGACTGTAAGGCTCACCTGTCAAGACAACACGATTGACATTAGCGCCTGCGACTACTCGTCACTCACCCTTTGGGTCAATGACGAACTCGTTGACCTTGACCAAAAGGTAACCGTCAGTTATCAAGGCAAGAAACTGTTCTGCAAGCGTCTCGAACGCAGCGAAGAGAACATGCGCCAAAGTCTTAGCGAGCGCAACGACCTGAGTTACATCTTCCCCGCAAAGATTACAATCAAACTGAAATAAAAACATTCCAAGACAAGGTTTTAACAATGAAAGAACTGGAACTGAAGTACGGGTGCAATCCCAATCAGAAGCCCTCACGCATTTTTATGGCAGAAGAGGGTACCGACAATGCTGCAACGGCAAAGGAACTACCCATCGAAGTGCTTAGTGGCCGCCCAGGCTACATCAATTTCCTCGATGCCCTGAACGGCTGGCAACTGGTGAAAGAACTGAAAGAAGCCACAGGGCTGCCTGCTGCCACATCGTTCAAGCACGTTTCGCCTGCCGGCGCAGCAGTTGGACTGCCTCTCTCCGACACACTGAAGCGCATCTATTTCGTTAACGATGTAGAAGGACTCGACGATTCACCTCTGGCTTGTGCCTATGCCCGTGCTCGCGGAGCCGACCGTATGTCGAGTTACGGCGATTTCATTGCGCTTTCCGACACTTGCGACCGAACAACGGCTCTGCTCATCAAGCGCGAAGTGAGCGACGGCGTCATCGCACCCGACTTTACTCCCGAGGCGCTCGAAATTCTGCGCGCAAAACGCAAGGGAACCTACAACGTCATCAAGATTGATCCGACCTACAAGCCTGCTCCACTGGAGCGCAAGCAGGTGTTCGGTATCACCTTCGAACAAGGCCGCAACGAAATTCGTCTCGATGATCCCACCCTGTTTGAGAACATTCCTACTCAGAACAAGACGTTCACGGCTGAAGCCCGTCGCGACCTGATGGTTGCGCTCATCACGCTGAAGTACACCCAGTCGAACAGTGTCTGTTACGTGAAAGACGGTCAGGCCATTGGTATTGGAGCGGGACAGCAGAGCCGAATCCACTGCACCCGTCTGGCTGGACAGAAAGCCGACATCTGGTGGCTTCGTCAGCATCCGAAGGTGATGGCTCTTCCGTTTGTTGAAGGCATTCGCCGCGCCGACCGCGACAACACCATCGACATATACATCTCTGATGACCACGACGATGTGCTCGCAGATGGCCAGTGGGAGCAGTTCTTCACCAGAAAGCCCGAAGTCCTGACCCGTGAGGAGAAGCGCGAATGGATTGCCCAGAACACCCAGGTGAGCCTTGGTTCCGACGCATTCTTCCCCTTTGGCGACAATATCGAGCGCGCCCATAAGAGCGGCGTTCAGTTCATTGCTCAGGCAGGCGGCTCCGTTCGCGACGATCACGTCATCATGACCTGCGACAAATACAACATCGCTATGGCATTCACGGGCGTTCGCCTCTTCCATCATTAATCATAAACACCTGACCCTATTATGGACGATTTTCAAAGTATACTCGAGAATGGCATTTCCTTTGGACGTGGTGGCAAGAAGCACGACGATAGCGAAGGAAAGGTGAAGACCAAAGCCAAGAAGAAACAATATATTACTGGTGCCCACGGCTCTGGTTCGGCCAGACAGAAGGCTAAATATCGTGAGCAAAGGGCCAACAGGCATAAGAAATAGCAAACACCATATAAGCGTCAGTCGGGTAAATTTGAGTTTAAAAACATCAAGTCCCCCGAGCCGCTTCATCATGTACGGCTAACGACAACAGCATTGCTTTCTTGATTTAGGGAGAGCAATGCTTTTTTATTGGACAAATGACTGCTTTTCATCATATGGGGAACTAGAGATTTCTAGCGTTTGGGGAATGATATATTTTCAGCATATGGGCAACGAGAGATTTTCAGCATTTTGGAAACGAGATATTTTCAGCACCCTTTTCCCTTTACAAAACAACAACCCCCACAGCCCGAAAGCCATGAGGATTGTCCACTATCTATGAAAAAAAGAATTTTCAATTGATGATGTGCATATTAGCATTCTTGGGGTTACCATCCGCCAGGGCCACCGCCACCACCAGGGCCGCCTCCGCCGCCACCGGGGTCTCCGCCACCGCCATTACCACCGGAATATTCCGAGAGGCTGACGCTGCTACCACCACTGCAACTGCTGTAGCCATAGCCATTCCAGAAAGCAGTTCCACTACCAGTAACACCCGACTTCAGTGAAGGTGTGCTTGTAGAATAGACTACCATCGGAGTTCCCATACTGTTGTTGCTCGGCACTTTGAACGCAAAGGCAACTGAACTGCCGTTATAGAGTGCGTACCAAGTGCTCTTGCTGTAACTTGATGCCTGATAGGCAGTTCCATTTGAGACGCTAGCGCCATTCTCCAGACCGCCGATGGCCACCAAGTTACCACCTGTAATATAGAGGTTATATCCACCCTCAGTATTCGCATCAAGTGCTACCTCTGGAGTTGTCGTAGAAACTGCAAACACATTGCCACCGGAGATATAGAGATTGCCATTGGCGTCGATACCATCATTACCAGTCGAGTTAGCCATCACGTAGCCGCCCTTAATGTAGAGATGACTTGCAGCATTAATAGCGTCGTCGCTTGCATAACTATAGACATAGCCGTCAGTGATGGTCAACGTGCTCTTGGTCTCAATGCCCTCATGACTGCTCGACGAAGCGATAATCTCGCCACCACTGATAGTCATTGCGCCTTCGCTCTTGATACCCTTCGCAGAAGCCGTATAACTATTGCTGTACTTATATTCGCTACCCGAGGCGGTTGCGGTTATGCTACCTCCACTGACGTTCAAAGTACCGCTGGCCTTGATGGCCTTACCACCTGAACCCGAATTCTTCAGGGTGAGAGTTCCACCGCTGATTACCATATTTGCATCGCTCTTCAGACATGCGGTTCCTTTAGCATCTCTCTCGGTTCCGTCGTAGGCACCCGTTCCCGTGGAAGTCACATTGACTGTGCCACCAGCAATTGTCATATTGCCCGAACCATCGTCAGAATCACTCTGAATACCCTTTGCAGCAGCACCACTCATCGTAACCTTAATGGTTCCACCATTGATGGCAACCACACCAGCCTTAATGCCTTTGGCTGTTGCGAAATAAGTGCTACCAGAACTTGCTACGGCACCCTTGTTGGTAATCGTCAGCGTACCCGTGCTGCTTGCGCCTGATGTGAACGTGCCGTCAACACCAATGCCTCGTCCTGCTGCACCAGTTACATTAATCGTAATGTCGCCACCCGTCTGAGTGAAGTCACCATCGGCCTTGAAGCCTGAAGTGTACGACAAATCACTAGTGTCACTGGTGTCAATAGCACCATTGGCATTAATCGTGTAGGTTCCATCGCTGACAATGATGCTTCCATCGCCCTTCACACACTTAGCGGCTGTTCCAGTGGCAGTGATCGTCAGCGTTCCACCTTCGAGATAGATGTTACCCGTGTCCTCATCCTCGTGGTCGGTTGTCTCACCCGTAGATGAATCGCCACCCAGGTCGCACTGAATACCTTCGTCGCCCATTCCGCTGAGGGTCACCGTTCCGCTTGCCATCTGGAAATACTCTTCGCAGTTGATTGCGTCGCTGACTGCAGATGTGATGTTCAGCGTCAGATTTTTGATGTAGATATACGAGGCGCTCTTGATGCCGTGCTTGGTGTTACCCACTACGTTCAGCGTGCCTTTACCCTGCAACTGGAGTTGTCCCTTACTGTAAACACAAGCCTTCTGCGAACCGTCGGCGCAGTCGGTCAGCGTATTGACCGTACCACTCTTTGCACTCAGTTGAATGCGCTTGCTGTTGCTCACGGTGATAGCCGCACCATCGGGATTGGTCATCTCCAGTCCAGCCAGAGAAATCGTACTCTTATAAGATCCTGCGAGAACAAACTCGCCGTCGGTCGTGCTACCCGAAAGTTGATATGTGATTTCGTCATCATCCACAGCATCAATATTGGTCTGGTTGATGGTGACGTGAGCGCCACTAACGGTCGGCTCCACATACTGAGCCACATTTCCTGCAACAGTCACTGTAGCCGACGAACCGCTATAGACCACGCTCACCAGATTGTCGGTCACGCTTGTGTTGTCAACCGTCATATTCGTGACGTCGGTCAGGGTGAAGGTCTTGCCCATGATGGTGACAGAAGAACCGTCAGCATAGACCATATCGCCCGTCTGGCTCGACGGGAACTGGTAGGTCACACTGCCCACCGTCACATTCAGCGTTTGTGCCGTTGCCGCTATCGTCAGCAAGAAGACACTTATGATGGTCAGAATCCTTTTCATTTTACACTCACTTTAAACGTTCCTTTGTTTGTCTTAATCACATAGATGCCGCGTTGCATCTGGTCCTTGGTCACCTTCCGACCCTGAATATCGTAGATGGCAGTAGCCTCGTCCAAGTCGGCAGCAGAAACCTCCTTGATGCTCGTGGTAGTCGACTCGTCGGTGGTCGTGAAGTACATCTTGCTCAGATTGGCAAGATTGAAATACTGGGTGCCTGCAGTCAGTGTAGAACTGCTGAAGGTCATCGTCAACGAAGACACTGAGATGGAAATCTTCTCACCGTCAGTTGTCTCGAAGGTCAAATAAGGATATTCGTAATCCTCAGCGTGAAGGCCCAAGGCCCCGATTAAACCTATCAATAATATAAACACTTTCTTCATAATAACAACTTTTTAGATGTAAATAGGAAAATTCTACTGCAAAATTAGGCATTTGGTGGGAAACATACATATTTTTTCAACAAACCCCCATAAATCTTCAGCCAAAATTAGATTCGCTCAACGAACTCGGCCACATTTAGGCGAGTTTCCGCACTTTATATAATCTGCAAAGATACTACCTCTCGCCTCTTTTCCACTTGGCAAAAAGTAGAATTACTTAAACGATATCTCCCTTTTAAATTTTCCACTCTCTCCTCTCCACTCTCCACTCTCCACTAACAAACAAAAAAAACGCCGCACTTCCCTAAGGAAATACGGCGTTCTGATTATAAGTTGTCAGTGTTTACTTTACGACCACCTTGCGGCCATTGACGATGTAGATACCCTTCTGGGCTTTCTCCACGCGCTGTCCAGCGAGATTGTAGATGACGTTGCCTTCTGCATTCACGTCGGTCGTCGCTACGCTGATGCCGTCTGTACCAATCGAGAACGGTTCGCTGAGCATCGACTCACCCTGCTCGTAGACTGCAGTCACCTGATAGTCGCCATCGCCAAACCAGTCGCCAACGAAGCCTGGCTCTGTGATGAGTTCCTCGTTGATGCGAACACCAGCCCAGTAGAGGTTGTAGCCGAGGAAGTTCAGGTCGGTCGTATTGAAGAGCGTATAGGTGAAGTCATCAATCATCAGCATAAACTTCTGACTATTGTTCACACGCACTGCAAAGTACTTCGTGCCTGCAGGCAACGTAGCCGTCACCTCAGTCCAGGATGCAGGAGCCTTTGTTGCCGACGACTCAACTGTCTTGAAGTCAGCAACATCTGCGCTCTCCGACGAAGCAAGCACCTCGAAACTTTCGATATAGCCACTGCCAATACTGCGTACCCAGAAACTGATGATCTGCTCACATCCTGAGAGTTCGGGCGAGATCAGCAGGTCGTTGGCCTTACCGTTCACCTCCATCATGTTGATGAGCATCTGCTCACCTGAATGAGTGGCCAGTTGTTCACCGGCAAGTCCGATGGCTGCCGGATTGAACACCTGATAGGCAAATGCCTCACCAGCGTTGTCGTACTGAATCACATTTCCATCGCTCGTAGAGAGCACACCCGTGAGTTGTCCGTCGAGGTCCTCAGTGGTCCAGCGGCCAATACCCTTCACGATAAACGGAGAGTACTGGTCGAAGTTGTCGGTCACTGTCACATTGCGTGCCGAAAGGTCAGGAGCCTTCCAGGTCAACGTGAGCACATCGTCGACATTCGCTCCGCCCACAGGCGTCGGAGCCGGATAGAGCGGCATCTCGTAGGTTGCCTCAGCCGAAGCGTTGTTGTTGCTGTCGTCGCCGTCATCGGTGCAGACAATCTTCACCTCGAAGGCATTCTTCTCAGCATCGGTCACCAGCGTGGGAACCTTGAATGGAAGCGTCACCGTTGCCTCAGGCTCCACATTCACACCAGGCTGCTCGTCGAGGAACAGACCGTTCTTGAACAGTTGCACCTTGTAGTCGGCAGTTGCCAGCCGACCGATATTCTCTACCTGAGCCACAGCCCTCATCTCGTCGCCGACAACCACGTAGGTGGGCATATCGATAGAAGCACTCAGGTCGATGTCGAACTGGTTCCTGACGGTAATCGCGTCGAAGGCAATGTCGCCATAGGTCTTGCCAGTAGTTTGTCCGATGAACGAAATCAGGATGTAGTTGGTCGAGACATAGTTGTCGAGATTCACCACAACCTTGCGCCAGCCCTGCTGCCCCGTAAGGGTTGCGTAGTTGATGGTCTTCACTGTCTGCAGATTGTCAGCATCGCCATCAGGCACAACACCAATCGTGAGTGTAGTCTGCTGACGCGGAACGGCGTAGTAGTAAAACTCCAGCACAGGATGAGCAGCCTTGCTCACGTTGATCTTACCCGAGGTAATCATACCCGTCTGACCTGCACCCGTAGGCTTATAGATTGCACAGCCGCGGTCGCCATCGACAGAAATGCCGCTGGTCAGACCTATCTCACCACCCGAAGCCTGCTGACTCCAGAGTTTCTCGCTCTTGGCGTTGGCAAACGACTCGAAGAACGGCAGCGTATAGGGATTACCCACGATGACTGTATTCGAATAAGAGTAGTTGCCGCCGCCGGCCTTGCTCTGAGCCGACACGCGGTAGTAGAGGAAGTCCTGCTCGGTCTTGTTGATGGTCTCCGTATAGGTCGTGCCCTTGCGATTCGTACCCTTGATGTAGGAATTGTTGTCCTCGATGTTGTAGGTCAGGTCGGCAGGCTTGATGTAGCCACCGTGCTGTCCTGTCGTAGGCGCATTCCACTTCAGGCGCGAAGAACGTCCAACCATCGTCAGCGTCAGGTCTGTGGGCTCATCGGGAATATCGACTCCCACCCAGACGGTCTTCTCAGCAGGAATGCCGTGACCATATTTATTATAGGTATAGATGCGGTAGGTGACGTTCTGCTCCGTGGGCACCTGCGTATCGTTTCTGTAGCAGTTCTCACCTGGAGCAGGATTCACGAACGTGTGGCGCTTCACCGAGCCGCGATAAATCACGATACTGTCAATCTCATTGATTTCGTTGCCATAGAAGTCCTTCGTAGGAGCGTTGAACTCGATGGCTGCCACCGAAGTTCCCTCAGCACCTGGAGTAATCGTGAGGTCCGTCACCGTGTCAGGAGCCTCAAACACACCACCTTCTACAATGGCGATATTGTCGAGGTCAAGAATGCCCTTGTCAGCATCGCTCATCGCGTGGAATCCGAAGTAGTACTTACCCTCCTCGTCAATCTTAACCAGACCGCCAAACGTCTCGGGATCCATGTTCGTCACGAGCGTACGGGGCAGAATCTCGTTGGTCATTGCTTCCAGCGTCTTGTCCTTGCCATAGGCGAGACCAATGTGCTCATCACCATAGAAACTACTGTTGGCAGTGAATGAGATATTGTAGAAATGACCTTTCTGCAGGTGGACGGGAGGTGTGATAATCCAGTCGTCGGCACCGATGGTCCGGTCATTCTCATTGTATTGATAGTAGACGTCCTTCTCACCGCTATTCCAGTTGCCTGCGCGCCATGTGAAGCCATCATTATTAGCATCGATGATGGTGAACATGCTGGCCACAACCGACTGGTCTTCGAAATCCTCATAATAGGGAATCTCCACCACGTCGCCGAACACGAGGTGGTTCGACTCTGCCGACAGACCTTCGATGTCGCCGTTGTAAGCCACTACCACATACCAGTAATTGGTCATCTGTGTGGGCGTGAGCACCTCTGAGAATCTGCGCTCGGTTAGTTTCTCGGCTACGGTCACCTCGTCGGGATAGCGAATCACGGTGTAGTTCAGGTCCTGCGTATTGACGTAGCCACCGTGCACACCGCCCGAAGCGGGAGCAGCCCAACTGAGGCTGATGCTATTTTCCTCGGTACCCCTCACCACCTTCACGTTACGCGGAGCAGTGGGTTCGTCGGGACCAATGAACTTGTCGAGTCTGACGCGCGCGCCCTCGCCAACAGCATTCACAGCACAGGCCGAGATTCTATAAGTACCACGTTCGGGAACCGTCACCTCACCAGCCACGCTTGTGTTCACCTCGCCCGTTCCTTCATAGGCAAGCGAGTCGTTCAGATAGATTCTGAAGCCAAGTTCCGTGTCGGTGACCTCTTCGCCGGCATAGGTGAGTTTAGGCATACGGAAGCGCACACTGCCCGTGAGCGAGCCCGATGTGAATGTGGCAGAGAGATTGGTGGGAGCAGCGGGTGCGTCCTCCTCAGCCTGTGGGGCGGGAATGAAGAGACCGGCAAACTCCTCACTGTTGTTGAACTTCTGTATAAGCATTGCCTCACCCGTCGTCAGGTCGAGTTCGTAGAGACCATTGTCGCCCGTCTGCGTACAGGCTGCCCAGTACATGCGACCCGTACGGGGGTCGAAGGTGGCACTCTGCTGGTACATCGGCGTGATACCTGTCTGGCCCACTACCGTCATATTTCCCGTGGTCTTGTCAATCTGCACGAGATTACCGTCGTTGCGAATGCCATAGACAATGCCTGCGGGACTGATGGCCAATGCCACAATCTGTACGCTTTCGCCATATTGCTTGATAATCTGGCGTGAATTGCTCTCATAGTCGAGCGTTCCGAACACCTGATACTGCATATCGTCGGAGTACATGATGGCATAGGTATTGCCCGTCGCGGGATCATAGTCGCCATCGGCAACCATCAGGCGGGTCTCCGTGCCATTCACGTGCTTCACCTGCTTCCAGTCGTAGGTGTCGTACTGGTAATAGTCGTAACTGAGCACGAGACTATACCACACCGAAGCGCTGATGATGTTGAACATGCCGTTGGCATAGATGGCACCCGACGACGACTGGAAGACGTCGTTCTTCACCACAGCCGTCATGTCGTTCGGGGCATCGGCCGTAAAGGTGTAGATACCGAATTTGCCCGTACCGCTGCCACCTGGCCACGTGCTGCTGTAGACGAGCGCGCCATAGAACTTGGCGGGCAGTTTATAGTCGGCTGCAGGAACCATGCGGATGGGTTTCTCGTGACGCTTGCTCAGTTCGAAGGCCTTGCCCAGTTGCATCACAGTCTGCGGAGTCTGGCGCAGGGGAACGATGTCGCGGGTTGCGAGCGAGCGCACTCCCTTCAAGCCCTCCTTGCTCTTTGCCTGCATGGCAGCCCACTGGTCCTGATGTCGGGCCGAGGTCACGCTCAGACGCTGGTTTGCTCTGCTTTGTGCATGCACCGGAAGCCCCATCATGAGGGCCAGCGACACGACGAAAGCAATCGAAATTCCTTTGTAGAATTTTTTCATAGTTGCCTTAAATTTTATTGTTATTTCTGTTTATTAGGTTATTATTGACTTGTCACAGTCTGTTCCACCCTTCATCGGAGATTTGTCTCCACTATTTTTTCTGAACTTTTCCCTACATCCGAAAGCGCACCTCCGGACATAGACCAACACAAAACCTGATTGTCCCTTACGTCTTCTTCTCTTCATCCGACTCCAAGTCGAAATTCTCACTGGCTCCAGCCTCGCCATGCAAGGCTCGCTGAAAACTCGCCCAGTCCTGAAAACCGACGAACAGCGACAGTTTGTCGAGGGTCTCGGGCTTAGGTTTCTCCAGTCCGTGCAGGTAGGCCATCACCTTCTGCAAGGCAGCCGACTTAGCCGGTTTCCAGTTGCGTTCGAGTTCAATGGCTTCGCGAAGTTTCCGCAATTCCCAGTGCTTTCTTTCTTTCATCAGGTGGTCATTCAATTTAGTTGCAAAGTTACTTAAAAAAGGCAACATCTGAGTTGTTTCTATTCACTTTAACCTATATTAACTCAGTGTTCAAATTCTTTTTCCTAATTTTGTGTCACAAATCCAACACTTCTGCGTAAAACATACAGAAAATAGGTAATAATCCATAACGAATGACATCGGAAGAGTTCAAGCAAGAGGCGCAGGCCGTGCGCCATCAACTCATCAGTCAGGCACGACGGTATCTGGGCGACACCGACGAGGCTGAAGACGTGGTGCAAGATGCGTTGCTGCGACTCTGGCAGATGCATTCCGAACTCCAGTCACCGCTCGCGAGAATGGCTATGGTGGTCGTACGGAACCTTGCCATCGACCGACTGCGGAAAAGGAAATTCACCGAACCGCTCGACGCCGTCGCCACTGAAGAGGAACCCTCACCCGACAATCGTACGGAACGTCTGCTCAGCGTTATGGAATCGCTCCCTACGCTCCAACAAACCATTCTCCGCATGCGCCACATGGAAGGTATGGAGATGAGCGACATTGCCGAAA
The DNA here is from genome assembly GCA_024697645.1 of Prevotella sp. Taxonomy (GTDB): domain Bacteria; phylum Bacteroidota; class Bacteroidia; order Bacteroidales; family Bacteroidaceae; genus Prevotella. The sequence continues at coordinate 4,286 of JAILFH010000086.1, read as the reverse complement.
TTGTCGGTTCCACGGAGGTAGCCATGAGAAAGGCGCTAAGCCGTGCCCGACAGGCATTGAGAGAAAAATACTTGACAATGAATAAAGAATAATGTCTGAATATATGAACAACGAACTTGAAATAAGAACTCTGGCTGAGAAATTCTTCGACGGCACCACTACGCTGGCCGAGGAAGAAAGGCTCTACGAACTGTTTGGCCGCGCAGAGTCGTTGCCTGCCGATCTGGAATCTCTTCGGGAGATGATGCTCGATATGGCGGCTCTCAGCAAGATTTCCGAGACCACAGCACAACTGCAACCTTGTCCGACAGACGATAGGGAAAGGTCAGACGAAACCGAGAAGACCGCGCTGCACCCTGCCTCGAGCAACCTCCGAGGGGCCTCTTCCTGGACCTGGGTTTCGCTCGCAGCCTCGCTCCTGCTCCTCTTCACGCTCGGGTCGCTCTGGTACGGACACGAGAGGCAAAACGAATGTGTGGCCTACGTCTACGGTGAGCGCATTACCGACGAGGTACTCGTGATGCAGGAGATGCAGACGGCTATGGCTTCAATAGCCGATGACGAGGCCACTTCAACGATGGAGCAACAAATGAAAGACTTTTTTAGCGAATGACGAATATGAGAAAAATACTAATCCTACTGACCATGATGATTTGCAGCCACGTCAGTGCCCAGACGGGAATGCACATCAGCGCGCTCTTCGAAGGGAAGATTGTGCCGAAAAGACAGATGGTGGAAACACGAATCAGCGGCAAGGCTGTCAGTAAGTACAAACTGACGTTCTTCCACAGCGTGCGCTTCAAGGCCGACGATGACTTGGTGAAACGCGTCGACCATCTCGCGGCAGCCGATTTCGTGGCCAACTCTGAGAAATTCAAGCAGCGCGAGCCGGAGAATTCGGCCATGAGGAAAAACGAACATGGGCGGAAGACATTCACGCAGATGTACGAACTGGCGCCTCAAGGCAACTCCCATCGGTTCCTCTGCTTCAAAGTCGTCAACGACACCATGACTGTCATCTATCTCGAAGGATGGATCACCTCGCTCGACGAACTGAAAAAGATTTTCAACGACTAACAATATAGAAACAATTATAAATCACAAAGAAGATATGAAACAATTACTTACAACTATTCTTGCACTGGCCGTCAGCGTTCCTGCTTTCTCGTCTATCGGCGAGAGTCTCTCCAGCGACGACAACGACACCCTCATCGTAAACTCCCCCAGAAAGGTAACCGTCATCACCAACGACTCGCTTCAGACCGTTCGCATCGAGGGACGTCACGACGACTACAATTTCCATTATGAAAACACGATCCAACTTGTCGACAGCAACTATGTCAGTACGCTCTCGCTCAACTCCGACCGCTGGGATTTCTCGCTGCCCATCGGCAAGAAAGACGAAGACAATTACTACGAGAATGTGGTCACCACCAACCTCGGAGTAGGTGGGTGCATGGCGCTAAACGCTCCCGACAATATGGACGTCAGCATGAACTCGTCGTTTGAAATCTTCTGGACCATCGCCCAGTGGAATTTCACGCCCAAGGGTGGCCGCAACACCTTCTCGGTGGGTGTCGGGGTCGACTGGCGAAACTATCGGATGAGCGGTGGCGACTGGCGCTTCACCAAACTTGACGACGACCGAGTCGACATCGTTCCCTACGACGTTGCTGACATCCGAAAACAGTTCTCCCGAATCAAGGTCTTCAGTGTGCAGGTGCCATTGCTCTATAGTTACAAATTCGCTGAAAACTTCGCCCTGGGGGCTGGCCCTGTGCTCAACCTGAACTTACATAGCAGCCTGAAGACACGCTACAAAGTCAATGGGGAGAAATTCAAGGAAACTGTCAACAACGCCCATACGAATCCCTTCACCATCGACTTGATGGGAATCGTCCGCACGCCAATCATCGACTTCTACGTCAAATATTCCCCATGCAACGTGCTGAAAACTTCCAAGGCTCCCAAGTTCCAGTCGCTCTCAGTGGGTATCTACATCTAACCAATTTTGATGCCTCCCGATAACAAATTCTTCCTTTTCGTTCTGCGGAAAGGAAGTTTTTTGTATCTTTGCACGGTTGAAACGGCTTCGCCCGTCAAGACCAAACGTAACATTCACAGCAAGACAAGATGACGATTCTTATAACCATAGTGATTCTGATTGCCATCATCATGGCGCTTCTGGGCATCATCGGAGCCATCGTTCCCAATATGCCCGGACCTCCGCTGTGCTTCGCCTCGATGCTCACGGCCTACTTCACCTGCCCCGGCACCATCACGCTGGAACTCCTGCTCTGGATGCTCGGACTGACCATCTTCGTCACCGTGCTCGACTATGTTGCGCCCATCGTGATGACCCGACTGGGTGGTGGTTCGAAGTATGCTATGTGGGGATCCACGATTGGCATCATCGCTGGCCTGTTCTTTATGCCTATCGGTCTCATTCTGGGTCCGCTCATCGGCGCTTTCATCGGCGAAATCCTCCACAACACCGATTTCGTCCGCGCCCTGAAGGTGGCAGCGATGTCGTTCATCTCCTTCCTCCTCGGCACTGGCCTCAAACTCATCGCCAGCCTGCTGATGACGTTCTACACGTTCGTCGCCATGTGGAACTTCGGCAAGCACGTCATCTCCTGACGTTTTCCCTCATCCCGCACAAACACCGAGCCGACGGATGAAGAAGACAACGGTCGCCGCACCTTGCCATGCATCTGCAAACTGTTGCCTCGTGCAAACGACTTCTTTTAGCGGTCCGCTATCTCATCAGCCCTCACTCACCTGACGCGGCGAACATTTTCTAACGTAAAAAACGCGAACCCTATATGGAACCATTCGAAGAACAAATCCGACACGACCTTCACCAGTATCTGCTCTCCCTGAACGAGATTGACGAGCGACTGCCTGAGTGTCCCGACGTTGAGCAGAAGTGGGAAAACATTGCTCGCTCCTATCTCCCCGACGGCATCCGTGAATTCAACGATTTCCCCTCGGCCTCTCTGGGCTGGATGATGTACATCGGTATGGCGCTCGCCAAACTGTGGGACGCTGAATGGAATGTCTTCTCCACCACAGACGACCTCTACCTCTATCTGCGCGACAACAGAGGTTACGACCATCTTGACGAGTATGTTCGCGAGGACGTCCTGCAACTGAGCGACACTGACTACGACGACTTAGAGAAACTGGTTGGAGAGTGTGCGTCCCGTCTCTACAATGCCCTCATGCGACAGCGCTTCGAACCTGGTACCAAGGAAGCCTTCAACGCATTCCTCGCCTGCCTCCACCAACTCTACCTCATGGGTGCCGCCGTCCAACTCAAGCGCATGGGTTTCCACATGACTGCGGTGTAGTTCGGCAAGCCCTAGCGAGCGTCTTCGTGTCCTGGATGCCGCTGACGAGTGCACGGGCATTGTAGAATAGCACGTCCATATCAGCGTTGCGTTTTAGCAAGTCTTTCGATATGAAAGAGCAATGCTTTCTACCATCCAAAGACATCTTCCTTACCCCTATAAAGACATACTCTCTACCATAGAGAGGCATCCTTTCGACTATACAAAGGCATCCTCCATATACCTATAAAGACATGCTCTCTAACATACAAAGACATCCTCTGTACAGTCTAAAGGTATGCTTTATTAACAAGGTAACAAAGTAACAAGGTAACAAGGTAACGGTTGCCTTGGGAGGGGACTCTCAACAATTCTCAACCCTTCTAAACCTCTCTCAACCCTTCTTCACCGCGTAGCCAAGCCTTCTTGGCACGCATAGTGTATCAATAAGTCAAAGATCGCTTGGTTTGCCGTTTTCCTTCGGTTTTTTAAGGCATCCTATGAATTGGGGAGCAGTGCTCTGGGTGCCATAGAACAATGCTTTATATATTGGTGGGCTGCGTCCGTAGTTCGTCTCGAAGCGCTATCGGGTTGAGAGTGTTGCGCCGTCGTCAGAGATAGGACAATGCCTCGTGAGCAAATGGAACAGGGGCTTTTAGTGGTCCGAGAATTATCCTTTGATTTTACCCTACAAAGTTACTAATAATTTATAAGTTATGCAATAGGCTTAGAGGGGATGAGAGTGAAATTGAGTGTGAATTTGTGTTAATTTCAGCAGGCGGATTATGAGCGGACGCAAAAATATAACATTAGTCACTACTGTCCAAAGAAAATTTCCCATAAGGTCAGCTGACCATCATCGGAGTCATTCTGAAGACTTTTTGGTTTAACAAATAGCTTGCCTAAGGGTTTCCTCTCAAAGAGTACTTTCCCGATGGCAGCCGATAAAATATA
>JAILFH010000040.1 GCA_024697645.1 Prevotella sp. | reverse complement strand
TACGTTCGTATCAACTGCATTTTTACCCCATCTTTTCATGATGTTTCGTCGGTTTTTCTCGCACTTTTGTTGATATTTTCTATCATCAATAAGCGCTTGGTTTTGCAACAGGATGTAAAGCGGCATGCAACGAACCTCTTTTTTGATAAACTTTCCTTTTTCTTTGTTGTTTCCAGAATTATTGTCTATGCACCATGAAACTGCATGAAGAAATGGACGAGAACAAGATAGTCATATACCAGACTGAGGACGGACAGACCCAGATTGATGTGCGTCTGGAGAAAGAAACCGTGTGGCTAACGCAAGCCCAGATGGCTGAATTGTTTCAGAAAGATCAATCAGTAATAGCACGTCATATTGCAAATGTTTTTAAAGAAGGAGAACTAGATAAAGAGAGTAATATGCAGATTTTGCATAATACTCTATCAAAGTACAAACCAACGGCTATTTATAACCTTGACGTCATCATTTCCGTAGGCTACCGCGTCAAAAGCAAACGAGGTACAGCATTTCGCATTTGGGCGCGCAATGTCCTAAAGCAGTATCTCGTCAAGGGCTATGCAGTTAACGAGCGCATGCGACGTGAGCAGATTGGCTGATTCCGATTTCTACTTATTTGACTGCAAATATACAAAAAAGTTTAGACAACGCGTCAGTATTCAACATTTTTTTCAATTCCCAAACCTGCTGCCTCACCTCCTCTTCGCTCGTCGTCATGCGGCTACAAAAGGGCTTACTGCTTCGTGCGTTCCAGTTCTACATCGTCGCAGAAAGGACGCTCGAGTTTTCGGGTGAAGGGATTGCGATGAGCCGAAGGAGTAAACTTGCAGAGAATGCGTCGGATATGCTTCTTCAGGTTGAAATCCTCCTTTTTGTCCACCATATCGCTCTGAACAGTGAGATGGAAACGACCAAAGTCGTCAAGAACCACCGTATAGCCATCATTGAGGAACATTTTCATCTCCTGCACCAGTGCCACAATGACAGCCTGAACGTCCGATTCTGTCACCGAATTGTTCTGACTGATGATGTGGGCCAATTGCTTCGTGTTCACTTCGCCTGTCTTGATGGCACGACCGTACCATTTGCCTTGCAGGTCTTCTCGCTTTTGCTGATAAAGTTTAATTTTAATTGCCATGATATCTTGATTACTTTTATTATACGAATGATGACATTTCGCCATCTTTTTCCTATCCTTTTATCCAGCAAAAAACATGCCACAATCATGTAATAAGTCACTTCTTATAAAGTAATATGTCACTTATTACTCGGTAATATGTTACTTATTACTCAGTAATATGTTACTTATTACTTTTAGATATGCTACTTATTACTTCTAAAAAGTTGTGCTTTGTAGGCATGAGAGTAATCTCCTGCTGACTTTAGAGCATGAGTTTACAACCATAAGAAGAATGTCGGGCAAGGTCCTTATGGCTTATTATTATAAAATAGGTGTAAGAGTTGGGGCTATGGGAGCCAGGAAGAGTCGTCGCGGAAAATGACGGCGGGAGTGATGGCCTGGGCTTCGCGCTTGGAGAGTTGATGCGACCAAGCGACACGATTGGTTGTGTCGGCACCAGGTCCCGTATTTCCATATTCGCTGTAACGGGCTGTTTTCTCGTTATCAGGATTACGCCAGTTCTCCCAACCTGCAGGCAGAATATGATTGCCAAGTTCGCAATTCATAAATAAGGTGTGGGCATAGGGACGCCAGGGTCGTCCCAGATAGACGCGGTTGATTCCTTCTTCGGCTGTGAGTCGGCAATGGTTGAACACGTAGCCATAAGCAACATCCTGTGGAGTTGAGGCTGCGGTGATGTAACTATTGGCGAGACTATGGATCTCGCATTGCTCAAACCAAGCAGTAGAAGGACCGAAGATGAAGTCGGTAGTGCCACAGATGTAGCAGTCTTGGAAATAGACTCTTGTGTGGGCTGTTCCCGTATAGACTGTGTCCTGATGACCAATGAGACGGCAACCGATAACGCGAATTCTGTCGCCTAAAGTATGAAGCGCTACGGCTTGTCCGAGTCGTGCAGCGTTATTCTCGACGGTCAGATTGCGGAGTGTAATGTCGGAACCTTCAACTTTCAGCGTATAAGTGCGGAAGGTTCCGAGTTTCATAGGCGCGGCATTGGTAGCAAGCGGAGAGGGTTCCATGAGAATGTTTGCGTGATCGTCGTAGGTGATGATGGTCTTCTCGCGGTCCTCACCGAGGAGTTCGATGTTCTGAACCCAGGAAGGAACAACCAACTTCTCCTTGTAGGTTCCACATTTGATGAAGATGACTTTGTGATAGTCCATGAAGGCGCGACAAACCTCGATGGCTTCGCCAATGGTTCTGAACTGTCCTGTTCCATCTCGTGCTACGAAGATGGTGTCGGGATTGTCGTACGGACTTGCTGCGAATAGGCTGTTGCAGCAGAAAATGGTCAGTAGGTAACAGAAAAAGACTAGTCGCTTCATGTCTTTATATGATTTGTTGAACTTCCTGAATGCCGCTTATTTTCTTGAGTTCCTCCATAATGGCAGCCACTACGGAACGATGATGAACGCGTACCTCAATGGTGCCGTCGAAGATTCCCTCGTTGCTGCCAATGGTGAGGCGGCGAATGTTGATATCGAGTTTGTTGGAGATGATTTCTCCCAGATCGAGAATCATTCCCTTTCGGTCGATACCTCGTATTTCGATAGTTGCGTCGAAGAGCATCTGCTGCGACATTTCCCACTTCGCATCGAGGATTCGGTTGCCGAAACTCGACTTCAGTCGCGAGGCTACAGGGCAGTTGCGCTTATGGATTTCAACGTGGTTCTGATTGTCGATATATCCGAGAATGTCGTCGCCGGGAATCGGGTGACAGCAGTCGCGGAAGATGTACATCTGAATAGTTTCTTCGGTGATGACGCAAGGAATCTTCTTGTTGAATCCCTTTCCCACCTCGAGTAGTCCACGTTCAGCCTTGACGCTCTTGGCCGTTTTCTTGTCTCCCTTGATGAACGGAACGAATTTCTTCCAGCCTTTCTTCGAATTGTTCTTTCCGAGAAGTAAGTCAAGGTCGCGCTCGCCGAGAATGATAGTTTTTTTACCCAGGGCGAGGAAGAGGTTGTCTTGCTTCTGAATCTCGTGGAGGTCGCAAAGTTTATTGATGGCGGAGGAAGTAAACTCCAAACCATTGAGTTTCAGCCAGTCGTTAAGCGTCTGTTCGCCCTTCTTCTGAATTTCGCGGTCGGCACGTCTCAGGATTGCCTGAATCTTTCCTTTGGCCTTTGCCGTAGAGACGAAGTTGATCCAAGATGGTTCCACATGCTGTGACTTCGAGGTGAGGATTTCCACTTGGTCGCCACTTTGCAGACGATGACTCAGTGGCACAAGTTTGTGGTTCACCTTTGCTCCAATACAATGTGAACCGAGGAATGTATGAATCTGGAAAGCGAAGTCGAGGGCCGTACATCCAGCGGGCATCGTCTTGATTTCGCCCTTCGGAGTAAAGACAAAGATTTCGGAGGCAAAGAGGTTCAACTTGATGGTGTCGAGGAAGTCCATCGCATCAGGTTGCGGATCGTCGAGAATCTCCTTAATAGTTCCAAGCCAGTTGTTCAGTTCGCCGTCATTTTCTGATAGCGTATCGTCAATCTGTTCGCCTTCCTTGTATTTCCAGTGGGCAGCAAAGCCTTGTTCGGCTACTTCGTCCATACGGTCGGAGCGAATCTGGACCTCAATCCATCGGCCGGAATGCGACATCAGCGTGACGTGCAGCGCTTGATAGCCATTGGCCTTTGGGTGGTTGAGCCAATCACGAAGGCGGTCAGGGTGAGACTTATAGATTTTGGATATCGCCACGTAGATCTGGAAGCATTCGTTAATCTCATCGGCTCGCTTGGCAGGTGTGAACACGATGCGAACTGCAAGAATATCGTAGATTTCGTCGAATGTGACGTGCTTGTTCTGCATCTTCGTCCAGATGGAGTAGGGCGACTTGATGCGTGCCTTCAGTTCGTAACTGACTCCCATCTTATCGAGCGCCTCGCGGATGGGTGACGTGAAATCTTCGAAAAGCAAGTCACGTTGCTGACGGGTAATAGCAAGTTTGCGATTGATGCTCTCGAACTCCTCAGGATGTTCGAATCGGAAACTGAGGTTTTCGAGTTCGGTCTTGATTTTGTTGAGGCCAAGACGATTGGCAAGCGGTGCGTAGATATAGAGAGTTTCGCCTGCAATCTTGTATTGTTTATTGGCAGGTTGCGACTCAAGTGTTCGCATGTTATGGAGTCGGTCGCAAATCTTGATGAGGATGACGCGAATATCGTCACTCATGGTGAGCAGCAACTTCTTGAAATTCTCGGCCTGTGCCGATGCTTGTTCACCGAAAATACCACCAGAAATCTTGGTGAGTCCGTCGACAATCTGTGCAATCTTTGCACCGAACATGTTCTCGATGTCTTCAACAGTGTAGTCGGTATCTTCAACAACATCGTGAAGCAGAGCAGAGCAAATACTTGTGGAGCCGAGTCCCATTTCCTCGCAAGCAATGAGTGCGACGGCAATGGGGTGCATGATATAGGGCTCACCAGACAATCGTCGCACACCCTTATGGGCCTGGCGTGCAAAGTTGAAAGCCTTTGTGATCAGGTCAACTTTCTTTCGGTGGCGCGAAGCCAAATAACTATTGAGCAGACGTTCGAAGGCTTCGTCGACAAGTTTTTCTCCAGCAAGTTCTTGTTCCGTAATGTCCTGTTCGGGAGCAATCGTCTGTTCGGGTGTGCTCTCGTTGGAAACCTGAGGGACAGGATCCTCTTTGGGCGTGCTCTCTGGTTTCTTTCCTTTCTTTCTACTATCAGAATCGGCCATATTCTGTTTGTATTTGTCTACGGGTTGATATATAAAATAGATTGTCGGTGCGGTTGCCCACATAGGGCAGGTGAGGAGAATTTACCTCACCTTGAGTTTCTTGCCCGCGCGGATATTGTTGCCTTTAAGGCCATTCTTTCGCTTCAGTGCCGACACCGTAGTGCCATTGCGCTTTGCGATTGAGGAGAGCGTATCTCCCTTACGTACTGTTACGCTACGGCTACGAGTTCGTCTCGTACGTGATTTTTTATAGCGCGATTTCCTGCCTTTCGATTTACGATAGGTGGTGGTCTTGCGCTTCACAGTCGTGGGAGCACTTGCTTCTTTCACGGCTACGGTGAGTCGCTTGGTAAGGAGTTCGTCGGCATGATAGGCGTAGATGGAGTCCTCGTTGTCGAGGAAAGGACCAACGTAGTTCATGGGGAGTCGGATGGCAGATGGCTTGTTGTTGCCATTGACTATCTGACGACGATATTGTGGATTGAGTTCCTCAAGTTGCTTCACGTCTATGCCGATGACACCTGCTATCTGGTCGAAATGAACGTCGCGACTGATAACCACTGTATCGGTCTTTGCAGGCAGGTCAGTGAGAAGCGGGCAAATGTTGTGGTCGCAATAATAGTTCATGATGTAGTTGGCTGCAATGAATGCAGGCACGTAGCCACGAGTCTCAGCAGGCAGATAGGGATAGATTTCCCAATAGTCCTTTGTGCCTCCGGCGCGGTGGAAAGCCTTATTGATGTTCTCGGGACCGCAGTTGTAGGCAGCGATGACAAGATGCCAGTCGTGGAAGATCTTATAGAGATCACGCAGATAGCGAGCAGCGGCATAGGAGGCTTTGACAGGATCGCGACGCTCATCGACGAGAGTGTTGACTTCCAGACCATATTGCTTACCAGTAGTAATCATGAACTGCCAAAGACCTGTGGCCCCAACGCGCGAAACTGCATTGGGCTTCAAGGCTGACTCGATGACAGGAAGATACTTCAGTTCGAGGGGCAAACCGTAGGTCTCAAGGGCCTGTTCGAAGATGGGCATATAGAAATTCTGCATACCGAGCATGATGCCAACCGAACGGCGTAACTGACCGCTATAACGATCGATGAACTTTCGTACAACCTCGTTATAGGGCATTTCTATGGATGTTGGCAGTTTGCTTAGCCTTTCGATAAATACATCCTCTTCATAAATAGGATTGATATCGGGCATATTGCACGAACTGTCGGGAGTCAGATAGTGCTGGGCATGAAACAGGTCGAGCAAACTGTCGGCTTCAATGCTCAATGCTTCTGGCACATCGAGTTCCTTGCCGTCTTCAGTGATGATTTCCTCTTCAGTGACGACAACGGTCTCGTCATCAACACCTTCTTCAGTGCCTTCATCAACACCTTCTTCGTCGACTCCTTCCTCATCAACTTCTTCTTCCTCGTCGATGAGGTCAGCATCTTCTTCGTCACCTTCTTCGTCGGTCTCGACAATTTCGGTTTCGTCCTCGTTTTCTTCTTCAATCACTACCTGGGCCGTTATGCTGCATGGAAGAAACATCAGCAGCAGGCCTAATATAAAATACTTTTTCTTCATAAATCTCTAATTCTCTAAAAATTCAGACTGCACTGCATGCCTACACCTGCAGAGCGGAGGGGATTGTTCTCGGAATGGGAATTGATGACTGCTGGAGCCACGTGTAGACTCAGGTCTTCACTGATATCAAACTCGGAAAGCGAGGCATCAACATAGGCGTCAATCACCGATAAGGCATATACACCTACCATCACGAAGAAACTCATGTCGCGCCAACGGCGGAATCGGTCCTTGCGCTTCTTGAAAAGGTTCTGATAGCGGCTAAGGTTGTTGGAGTTGATCTGAGCACCCAGATGCATGAACTGATTGTAACTCTCAGTGTTGGGGTCGTCGTCCATGAGGTCCATATAGGCTTGCGAGTAGTCGTGGTACATCTGATTGTTCCACCTCATCGCGTAGGCACATCCCACAAATCCACCATAGACAATAGGCAGTTTCCAGTACTTGTGGTTGTAGATTTGTCCTGCTCCAGGCAATACCAATGCCAGCCAGAGGGCGCGATTTGGATCAGGGCGCCATGTTGCCCAGTCGCGCTTCTGCTTGACTTTTGGAAGTTTTGCATTGAGAGTGTCGAAAGGCATTGCTTCTTCTGCGGCCAATTCCTCCGTAGCAAAGTTTGCAATAGTATCGGCTGCAATCTTTGTCGTGTCGGTCTGGGCTGTCGTGGAAAGACTCCACAGCAAAACTGCCAGCAGTATGAAATGTCTCTTCAGTGCTCTCTTCTTGCCGTTAGTCATGAGCGAGTTCTATTTCTCTTTTAATTTGTCGAAAATATTGATGATGTGCTCAAGTTCTTCTTCATTGGCAAAAGGAATACTGATCTTTCCCTTTCCTTTGGCTGAGCAACTCAACTGAACCTTGGTGTTGAAAAATGTAGAAAGCCGCTTCTTCAGGACATTAAATTCCTGAGGAGTCTGCGCTCTGGGTGTGCTGACCTTCTTTTCTCCACCTTCTTTATATTGCTTGACCAGTTCTTCTACCTTACGCACGCTATAGCCGTTCTTCAGGATTTCCTTGAACAGTTTAATCTGAGCCGAGGGACTTTCGAGCGACAGTAGTGCACGTGCGTGACCTTGGTCCACCTCATTGTTCTGCAATGCCATCTGAACCTGGGCTGGGAGTTTCAGCAGACGCAGGTAGTTAGCAACGGCAGTGCGGCTTTTGCCTACGCGCTTGGCAACCTTATCCTGAGTCATTCCGTCACCTTCGAGAAGATGCTGATAGGCAAGGGCAATCTCTATGTCGTTCAGGTCCTCACGCTGAATATTTTCAACGAGCGCCATTTCCATGACGTTCTCATCAGCAATCGTGCGAATATAGGCGGGAATCGTAGTGAGACCAGCCAGTTGCGAAGCCCTCCAACGACGTTCACCTGCAACAATCTGATAGCGGTTGTCCGGCATCTGACGCAGCGTGATGGGCTGGATAATGCCAATCTGAATGATGCTGTCGGCCAGTTCCTGCAATGCTACGGGATCAAATTCGCGGCGCGGCTGGTTGGGGTTTGCGTCTATCTCGCTAAGGGCAATCTCATTGATGGTTGAGGACCCCTGTGTCTTAACACCAGTTGTATCTATGAGGGCGTCGAGGCCTTTGCCTGCTCCTTCTATTTCGTCAAGTCCGCGCCCCAAGGCGCTTTTCGTGGTTGCGTATTTTTTTCTTACAGCCATGAGTTGTATTTGCAATTAATGGTTTTAACGATTTTGCGATTTCCTATCAGTATTCTTAGTTTTCTCTGCTGATGATTTCCTTGGCAAGTGCGAGATGGTTCTTAGCACCTACTGAGTCGGCATCGTAGAGAATAGCGGGCAGGCCATGTGAGGGTGCTTCGCTCAGTTTCACATTGCGCTGGATGACGGTCTTGAAAACCAGTTCTTGGAAATGGCGCTTCACCTCATCGTAAATCTGGTTGGCCAGACGCAGGCGAGAGTCGTACATAGTGAGTAGGAATCCTTCAATTTCGAGTTTCGGATTCAGTTTCGACTTAATGATTCTGATGGTGTTGAGCAACTTCGAGATGCCTTCCAGAGCAAAGTATTCGCACTGTACGGGAATGATGACTGAGTCGGCTGCTGTTAGTGCGTTCACAGTGATGAGTCCCAGAGATGGGGCACAGTCGATGAGAATGTAGTCGTACTCCTTGCGAAGTGGCTCGAGGAGGTTCTTCAGCAATCGCTCGCGGTTGTCAAGGTTGAGCATCTCAATCTCAGCACCTACGAGATCAATGTGGCTGGGGATGATGTCAAGACCATCAATATCAGTGGTGTAGATAGCATCGCGAACATCGGCATGGTCAATGATGCATTCATAGAGAGAGCAGTCCACTTCCTGAATGTTAACGCCCAGGCCGCTTGAGGCATTTGCCTGCGGGTCAGCATCTATGACGAGTACCGATTTCTCAAGCGTAGCCAGTGATGCAGCCAGATTCATGGTCGTCGTGGTCTTACCTACGCCACCTTTCTGATTTGCTAATGCAATAATTTTTGCCATATTTATTTGTCTCCAATCTTCTGTTTTGTTACAAACTTAATTGTCTTATCGATATGTTAAAGTTGTAAGAACAAACGTATTGTTCTACAAACAATCATTGCAAAGAGGGTACAACTCTCAGGCAGAAGAACAGGTTCTTTTGCCATAGGGAAGTCGCCTTTTGCAACTTTTTGAACTGCAAAGTTACGAATTTTATGTGAGAATCTTGTAATTTAAACCTTTTTTCGTACTTTTGCAGTCAAAATTATACTTTTATATGAATTCAACGACTCACAATTCGCTCTCTTCTGCTATTTCTGATGCAACGATGAAGAGCACAGAAGGTAGACGACCGCTCATACTCATTTCCAACGACGACGGCTTCGAGGCTAATGGCATTCGTGCGTTGGTAGATATGGTGAAACCCTTTGGCGACATCATTGTCTGTGCGCCCGACGGGCCTCGTTCTGGCTATTCTTGTGCCTTTTCAGCAGGTGAACCTCTAACATTACGTCGTCAGGACAATATGGGTGATGATGTTCAAGTGTGGTCGTGCAGCGGAACGCCTGTAGATTGCGTGAAATTGGGTATCGATCAGTTCTGCCTGGAAGATCAGGACGAGGAACACTATTCGTTTCCCGAATCCCGTCGCCATCGCATGCCTGACTTGATTCTTGGCGGCATCAATCATGGAGACAATTCCACGGTGAACAATCACTATTCTGGAACAATGGGTGTTGCTATGGAGGGTTGTCTGAAATATATCCCGTCGATTGCGTTTTCGAGTTGCTATTACAGTGCAGATGCAAATCTCGAACCATTGCGTCCTTATGTGCAGCAGATTGTCAAGCGAGTGTTGCAAGAAGGTTTGCCAAAGGGAATTTGCCTGAATGTGAACTTCCCTGCCCGTGAGGAATTCGAGGGTGTTCGTGTCTGCCGCATGACCTATGGTCAGTGGATTAATGAAGTGGTGCGCCGACCTCATCCGCGTGGCTACGACTACTATTGGATGGTTGGACGTTATCATAATGATGAGCCTGATGCTGAAGACACTGATCAGTGGGCTCTGAATCATGGTTACGTTGCTATTACGCCTACTCATATGGACGTGACGGCCTATAATTTTATGGATCATCTCAGAGAGTGGAACATCAGTTCTGAATAGTTTGATTATCCCTTCTCTCAATTTTCTCAGGAGATTGCAAGGCTGTTGTAAAAACTAAGTTCGGCCTGTTCGGTATCAACAGACTAGAGTTTCGAAAATCTAAACAACCAACTTAAACCTATTCGTTTTGAAATACTATCTTATCGTTGGCGAAGCCTCTGGCGACCTCCACGCATCTCATCTGATGCGGTCGCTTAAGAAGGAAGACCCGCAGGCAGATTTTCGCTTCTTTGGTGGTGATTTGATGTCGGCTGAAGGTGGCACGCAAGTGCGTCATTATAAAGATTTGGCCTATATGGGTTTCATTCCCGTTTTGCTCCATCTGCCTACTATCTTTCGTAATCTTGCATTCTGCAAACACGATATTACAGGGTGGCAGCCCGATGCAGTCATCCTCGTTGACTATCCTGGCTTCAACCTGAAGATAGCAAAGTTCCTGCATCAGCAGCGAGTGAAGCGGCAGAAAGAGCATAGTGCTGGTAAGGATCCTCAGGTTTACTACTATATTTCGCCGAAAATCTGGGCATGGAAGGAATGGCGTATTCGGAGCATCAAACGCGACGTTGACCGTTTGTTCTCCATACTTCCTTTTGAAGTTGACTTCTACGAGCATAAGCATCATTATCCCATACATTATGTAGGTAATCCTACCGCACATGAGGTTCGCGAGTTCCGCCAAAACTACAATGAGACAGCGGCAGAATTCATCGAGCGTATGAATCAGATTCAGATTGATTTGCTGGCTCCAAGACTTCGGTTCCGTTTCGACAATCGTCCTGTAATAGCCCTTCTGGCAGGAAGTCGGAAACAGGAGATTAAGGATAATCTGCCTGCAATGATTGAGGCCGCAACGCCTTATGCAGAAGAATACCAACTTATCGTGGCCGGTGCACCTTCTATTGATGATGACTATTATGCGCAATACATTGAGGGTAAACCTGTTTCGATGGTGAAGAATGAGACCTATGCCTTGCTTTCTCACGCCACGGCGGCACTTGTTACGAGTGGAACGGCTACTCTTGAGACCGCTCTTTTCGAGGTTCCACAAGTGGTTTGCTATAAAACGCCCGTTCCTCGACTCATCCGTTTTGCGTTCAATCACATCATCAAGTGCCGTTTCATTTCGCTTGTCAATCTTATTGCTGACCGTGAAATCGTACAGGAATTGTTGGCCGATCGTTTCTCTGTTGATAATATCCGTAATGAATTGCGCCGATTAATGCCAGGTCATGATGCTCGAACGGCAATGCTTTTCGATTATCGTGATGTTCGCAAACAATTAGGCGACGATGTCGCACCTGACAACGCCGCCCAACTAATGGTTAGATATCTACGTGGAGTTACGGCTCAATGAAACCGTCCATAATGGCTGTAGGCATGCCCTTGCTGCCGAAAGCACCCAGTCTATAGCCTCCAGGCAAACATTGTGGTTCCCAATAGAATACACCTCGGCAGTGACCGTTCGTCATGGTTTTTGCCTCATGGATAAGGCGACGTAGTTGGTCACGACCTGCTTCCATCTTTTCTGGATGGTGTTCATCAACTTCAAATCCTGTCTCGACAATCATCACGTCTTTGCCAAATTTCTCAGCCACGTGGTTGATGTTTGCAATGCAGTCGGTGATGGTTTTTTCTGCCGATGGTTCTCGCTTGCTGTCCATTGCCCAATAGGGATATAGCGACATACCTATCATATCAAACTTTCCTCCATATTTCAGCACAATACCAAGGTTGTAGTCATAGAGGTCTTTGTCGAAGCCGTTGTCCAGATGTACGATGACGATACTCTCAGGCGATACTTTCTTCACGGCATCATAGCCTGCGCGTATGAATCCAGCATAGTGCTTCGGATGTGTTTTAATATGACCCATCGAATAGGTAACAATCGTATGGCCATTCTCGTCTTTCTCCTCCCAGCCGTTAGCACCTCGCTTTACGTTCCACAGCATTCCATTGCTGGTTTCATTGCCAACCTGAACCCATCTGGGCGTGATGCCATTTTCCTTCAGTAGGCTAATCACTTCTATTGTATGTTGTGCCAAATCACGCTTCATCTGTCGATAACTATGTCCCATCCAGGCCTCTGGAATAGGTTGTTTCGCAGGGTCGGCCCACCAGTCGCCATAATGGAAACAAAGCATTATTTCCATGCCCAGTGCCTTTGCGCGCAAAGCCTTTTTAAGTACGTCTTCCTTGCCACAATCGCCTCCACGTGGATTCACCCATACACGCAGTCTCACGGCTGAAAGTCCATAGTCGTTCTTCATCATTTCCAGGCAGTCGCGTTCGCGTCCTTTTGTGTCATAGAATTTCTGACCACGTGCCTCTTGCGATGAAAGCATACTCACGTCTGCACCCTTCACGAAATCTTTTCGTGCAAAGTTGCTTTCGGTTTGGTTTCCTTGTGCATAGCCCACCATCATATTTAGTAGCAAGCCAAGAATAATTGCTGTTTGTTTCATATAGTTAGGTTTTTGTTTGAGTTAGTTAGTCATTAAGTAATGCTTCCTATTTCGAAAAGCCTTCTTGTTGAAATTAAATCCTAATTTTGTGACTTTTTTAATCAAATAAGAGAAGCCTTTTTCGACTTCTCTTCCTGTAGGGACGCCCGGGCTCGAACCGGGGACCTCTGCAATGTGACTGCAGCGCTCTAAACCAACTGGGCTACGCCCCTATTTCAAAATAGCGAGTGCAAAGTTACAACTTCTTTTCCTTTTCTCCAAATTTTTTCTCAACTTTCTTTTTACTAGATGCTTTTTCCTGTTATTCTAGAAACTTTCATAAAATAGTTCCAAGGGATTATTCTTCAGACTCGTTGCGGCTGAGACGACGAGTTTCGGCACGGGCTTCACGCCAACGAGGAAAATGGCGGTCCATAAGGGCATAGAAAGCAGGGCCATGATTGGGTTGGTGGAGATGGGCGAGTTCGTGAACAACTACGTGTTCAATGCACCATTCAGGAAGGAGCAAAAGATAGATGCTCAGCGAGATGGAGCGGGTGCGGTGGTTGCAGGAACCCCAACGGGAAGTACTTCGACGAAAGGTAATACGTGAAGGTTGGGCATTCATTTCACGGCGATAATGTTCAAACATGGGATCGACAATTGCTCGCAGTCGATTCGTCGCTTCTTTTCGTTCGGCTGGAGTATTGAGCGAAAGTTGGTCATAGAATGCAGCACGTTGTTGCAACCTTTCGGCAGTTCTGGCTTGGGCCTTTACAATCCAGTCTTGGTTTTTCTCTATGAATGCCTCAATAATTATGCGAGGAGTTCTCAACGGTGCAGAAACACGCACGTCGCCATTCTGTGCAATACGCATAGAAAGACGACGTGTGTGGCGATAGGTAATGATAATTGCCATTAACCGAAGTACTGCAGCGTGTAGAGATAGACTACTGCAGCAGGAATAGCCATCAGTGAAGAATCGAATCGGTCGAGCATTCCACCATGACCAGGCAGGATGTTTCCGGAGTCCTTGATGCCGATGGTGCGCTTAAAGAGAGATTCCACAAGGTCGCCCCAAGTGCCGAAGAATACAACTACAAGACCAAGTCCGAACCACTTCCAGATAGAGAACGTTGCTGCACTATTGGGAAGTTGCGAGTCACTCGTTGTGAAATACCAGATGATGGCAGCCACAATCAATACGAGAATACCTCCACCAATGGAACCTTCCCAAGTCTTTCCGGGTGAGACACGGGGAAATAGTTTGTGCTTTCCGAAGAGCGAACCTGCACAATAGGCACCCGTATCGTTGGTCCATAGGAATATGAACACGCTCATAGGCAGAATCCACTGATAAGCCACTTCGCCCGATGCAGGATCAATCTGGAAACTCAGTACGTTGATCATCGAGAAGGGTAGGGCGATGTAGAGTTGCGAAAGCATAGTGTACGCCCAGTCGTGGATGGGATTCCTCTGTTGGAGATAAAGTTCGCTGATGAAAAGATAAATAATTGTGAGCAGGTAGGGAATGAAGATTGACGCTGACACGATACCTGTGCAGAAACCTGCAAAGGCTATGAACAGGAACACGCCTGCTGCTGTAGTAATGAAGCGGTTGACAGTGATAACGGAAATGCTTCCTGCCGATTCATTCTCATCTGCAACTTGCCCTTTTGCGCGCGTTTGGTGGTTCTCTCCGTCCCAATTGTTAACGAGACCACAGAATTCCCAGATGGTCATTCCTGTTATCAACGCAAACAATAGAACCATAGCGTCCCCACGAAGGCATATTCCTGTAACCATGATGGCTACGAAGAGAATGCCTGTAATGGCACGAGTGATAAGATTCTTCATAATTGTAAATATTTATGGAAGCCAGGAGGAACTGCTTCCACCTGGCTTCGTTAGGTCTATAAATGAATTATTTGTCTTCGTTTGTTGCCTGTTGATTACGCTCATAGTCCTCTTGCGCCTTTCTCACCTCTTCAGGCATGTCTTCCAGAGCAGGTACATCGGTTTTGTCGGCTTCTTCAGCAGCCTTCTGATTCTCAGCAACGAGGTCCGCATTCTCTTCGATAATCTCCTGTGAACGGCTAATCCATGGGCGTTTGCCAAAGATGCGCTCTACATCCTCAGCGAAGATAACTTCACGCGTGATGAGCAGTTCGGCCAGTTCGTTATGACCTTCCTTGTGCTCAGTAAGTAGTTTCTTTGCTCGGTCATATTGCTCATTGATCATATTGAGCACCTCGTCATCGATAATCTTTGCAGTAGTCTCAGAGTAGGGACGCTGGAACTGATACTCCTGATTGTTGTAGTAGCAGATGTTGGGAAGACGTTCGCTCATACCTGCATAGGCCACCATACCGAAAGCACTCTTCGTAGCACGTTCCAAGTCGTTCATGGCTCCTGTTGAGATATGGCCAGTGAAAAGTTCCTCTGCAGCACGACCACCAAGCAGAGAGCACATCTCGTCGAGCATCTGTTCCTTAGTCGTAATCTGACGTTCTTCGGGCAGATACCAGGCTGCGCCAAGGGCTTGTCCACGTGGAACAATGCTCACCTTCACCAGTGGGTTTGCGTGCTCGCAGAACCATGAAACGGTAGCGTGACCAGCCTCGTGAAGGGCGATAGCACGTTTTTCAGCAGCAGTCATCACCTTGGTCTTCTTTTCCAGACCTCCGATGATACGGTCGACGGCATCTAGGAAATCTTGCTTGGTGACAGTTTCTGCATTGTGGCGGGCAGCAATCAGAGCGGCCTCGTTACATACGTTGGCAATATCTGCACCCGAGAAACCCGGTGTCTGACGAGCAAGGAAGTCGATGTCGAGGCTCTTGTCCACCTTAATGGGCTTCAGGTGAACGAGGAAGATTTCTTTTCGTTCAGTGAGGTCGGGCAGGTCAACGTGAATTTCACGGTCGAAACGTCCAGCACGGAGCAGGGCAGAGTCGAGCATATCGACGCGGTTGGTGGCTGCCAGAACAATCACACCACTATTGGTGCCGAATCCGTCCATTTCAGTGAGCAGGGCGTTCAGTGTGTTTTCACGCTCGTCGTTACCACCCATTGAAGGATTCTTAGAACGGGCACGTCCAACAGCGTCAATCTCATCGATAAAGATGATACAGGGAGCTTTGGCTTTTGCCTGCTGGAATACGTCACGTACTCGGCTTGCACCAACACCTACGAACATCTCTACGAAGTCGGAACCCGACATCGAGAAGAACGGAACGCCTGCCTCGCCTGCTACAGCCTTTGCCAACAGGGTTTTACCTGTTCCCGGAGGGCCAACGAGCAATGCACCCTTGGGAATCTTACCACCGAGGTCGGTATATTTCGAGGGATTCTTCAGGAACTCCACAATTTCCTGAACCTCCTGTTTGGCGCCAGCCTGTCCGGCTACGTCCTTAAAGGTAATGCCGAGATCGTTGGCTTTCTCGTAGAGTTTTGCCTTCGACTTTCCAACATTAAACATACCTCCACCCATATTCGATCCTAATCGGTTGAATATGAAGTACATGATGACAAAGAAGAAAATCAATCCTCCCCAGTTCAGGAAGAACCGCTCGAAGGCACTCGTATTGTCGTTGATGTAACTGAAGTCGGTAATCTTGCCTTTTTTCTGAATCTCTGTAAGATATTTGTCGAGTTCGTCAGCCGACCCATACTCCACGGTGACAAAAGGTTCTGGACCCGTTTGCTGTGCGGTCAAATTGAAAACGTCGCGAATGTGTTTTGCCTTCACGTACATCTTCAATTTCTTTTCCATAGTGATGACTTCCACCTTCTGTGCGTATCCCTTCTCTACATATTCCTTAAACTTCGTGTAGGTGGCTTCCTGCTTGGAAGTGCCTCCTGCAGCCGATGCGAGAGAATTGCCGCTATCGGTGAAGAAGAATAGGAGCAGCGAGAAGATGATAAGGCCGTAAAGCCAGTTCATATTGAACTTCGGCATTTTCGGCTGATTGTCGTTATTGTTATTGTTGCCTTGGTTCTTGTCCATATCTGTTTAATCTAAGTTTGGTATCTCCGTTTGTTTGGCGTCCTGCCAAAGGTTTTCGATATTGTAGTAGGAGCGCATGTCGGGCACGAAGATATGCACCATCACATCGGTGTAGTCCATTGCTACCCACTGGGCCAATTCCAAACCTACCACATGGGCAGGCTTTTCCTTGAGTTGTTCGCGGGCCATATCGGCGATGGAGTCAGTGATTGCCTCAACCTGTGTCGGCGTGTTGCCTTGACAGATTACGAAATACTGTGCGATAGCGCCATCGATGCCACGAAGGTCGATGACAGTGATGTCTTGTCCCTTCTTCTCTTGTATACCTTTAACGATAGTGTCCACCAGTTGCTCTACGGGCATTTCGGTGTTTGCGATAGGTTTTGTTTGTTCCATTCAGTACTGAAAAATCGTTCTCTTTATTTTAATGATGTGTAAAATCTTTGCAAAGATACAGTCTTTTTACGGAAAAACAAGTATAATCCGAAGGATTTTGCAGTTTTTAATAAAAAAAGTCGAGAAAATTCTTGGTAATTCAAAAAAAAGCAGTACCTTTGCATCCGCAAATCAGTTCCAAGGGTGGAACTGAGTGCAAATAAATTGGGGTATGGTGTAATGGTAACACTGCAGATTCTGGTCCTGCCTTTCCTGGTTCGAGTCCGGGTACCCCAACTTAAGAAATCGCTAAGTAACTGATTATCAGTGCTTAGCGATTTTTGTATCCTCAAAATTCCCGAGTTTTTCCCGAGTTGTTTCTCCACATTCATTGTTTTATGGAAATTTGATATTCAATCATCACGCTTACTTCGGTTTAAATATTGTCTTTTTTAATCATTACTTTCTTTCCATTCTGTATATATACGCCTTTGGGGAGCCTGGCCACTCCCTGAAGGGAAGGGAGTCGACTGCCCTGCAGGTCGTAGGTGGCATTAATCGAATTTATTCTTTGCTGAATCTTCCCAATACCTGCAGGCTCGGAGCTACCATAAAAGTCCGTGTAGAGATATTCTTTATTCAACTCACAACCAATATAAATGCAACCCTCTGTCGGAAGAGGTACCCAAGGCGAGAAAGGACCTGCACCAGAGCCTACGCCTTCTATCCAAACCACATTACCAGATATGGCATCTTCGTCATTTATGAGAGGTTCATGGTAAGCATCGAGAAAAGTAAGCGTGAAGCGACGGTATGACTGTTCCTGATATGTGATAGTATCAATGCGCTCTACCTTCAGATACGAGTTGAGCGGGAAGCCAAGCAATGTGTCAGGCTTTTCGTCTTTATCGAGAAGACAGCAGAAGACGTTACCCTCCATGCCGCATCTTACCGTATTGCCCTCTTTGAGGTCAAAGTTATAGAGTAGGCGTGGACGGGTGCTGCCCTTAGCGTTGGCATACACCTTCTCCCTACATCACGGACTGCCACATGATAAGAATTAATTCCTGTTCCCCAAATCGAGTTGTAGAGCTTTTTCCATTTCTCACTGTTGATAACCGTGTCGCCTTCAAAACGACTTATATAACTATTTTCCTTGATAAGACCAACCTGTATATCCCATACCTTTTCTTCTTCAACAAACGGGCGGTCGTCAACCTCCTGCGCCTACGCCACCAGTGGCAGGGTGGCTAAGATGAATATTATCCTATTATGCCAGTCGCATCAGGAAACCGCAGAAACACGGCATTCCTGATGCGACAGATGATATGTTTTCCCGCCATTTTCCCGCAAAAGGTGGAATATAGGGATAAAATTGCTTTTGATGGACACTAATTCCTACAGATAAATTGGAAATTACAGGCTTATCTCATCCATCCTTCTACATGATAGACTTTTTCCATTAGTTTGTTCTCTTTATTAGTTTCGGAACTTTTGAACCAGACTTCTATACGGGCTGCATAATAATCATCTCAATCACCTTCGTAAATTGTAAATGACTGCTTATTCACAACCTTCCCAAACTGCTTTTGGGGAGGATTTTCCACTCGGCTTTGTTCAATAAGCCTGTCTTCTGAAAGAGGTGTGTTACTTGTGACTTCGTAACAACGGAGGAACACTTCGCCTGATTCTAAACTACCATAATAGAAGTCATATTTATACTTTCCACCTTGAAAATCGTTCCAAATCTGCAAATATGTATTTCTGCTGCAAATTTACAAAATATCTACTTCAACTCCAAATCTTTCCGCAACTAAAAACTGACACAAAACTGACACATGGCAACAAGTGGTTGATACTTGATGCACCAACCACCTATATTGTTCCTTTGAAAACACCTTTTTTCTTTTGAGAAAAGATCCGTCACTCACTCTCCAATGGTGACAATCTCTCCCTTGCTCCTCACTCCCATTGCCGAGATCTGGTCTTCCAGTTTGAGGTATGTTCCTAGTGCTGTGGGTTCAGCCTGACGGCTCTCCTTGTAGGGTTGGCCGACGTTGGCGATGCCCAGCGGAGGCAAATAGATGATGCCCTTGCTCTTCACCACCTGAGGCTTGTATCCCTTGGTCTTGATTTCCAGACAGCCGTCCA
>JAILFH010000037.1 GCA_024697645.1 Prevotella sp. | reverse complement strand
CCATTCCGAACAGAGAAGTTAAGCCCGCTTGCGCCGATGGTACTGCAATGCAATGTGGGAGAGTAGGTAGCTGCCTTTTTTCGAAAGCGAGTCCTCGCGTGTCCTCAATACAGGATGCGCGAGGCTTTTTTATGTCCTTATGTAAGGAAGTAATGGACAAAATTGATTTGAAACCTTGTAGGGCTGCAATTGTGAATGGAGAATATAATAGGAATATGACAATAAACTACTTGATGCAGTTTTCTTCGAGAAATTCCTCGAACTGGTCACGATAGCCATTAAATATGTTGATGTCAACTTCCCCATGTATGCCTGTGACGCGACCATCAGGAGAAAGTTGCCAAATTGCAAGTCTTACGTCTGGTTTATACTCACCATAGCGAGCAATCCAAACTTGGTAGTCACGCTTAATATCGGGCGCTTCAGCAAGATGCTTTGTCACGAAATGCTGATTGACATACAGAATTGGTTTCACGCCAACTTTCTTTTCAACGATTTGTAGCCATGTACGAATGCTGTTGAGCAGTTTCTCTGTTCCACCATAGTTTCTTATCTGGCTTTCTGTGGGTTCAACATCGAGCACAGGAGGCAAATCTCCTTTCGGAAAGGATGAATGGCGAATGAAACTATGCGCCTGCTCTTCTGGTTTCGTCTTTAGCGAAAAGAAATGATAAGATCCTACGTGGATTCCATATCGACGTGCCTGGCGACAGTCGGCGGCATAGTATTTATTGCGAACGGTTACACCTTCAGTACTTTTCACAAAGCAGAAGTCAATCGGATAGTCCACTTTTCCGCTGATACGTTTCTTGCTCTTCGTTCCCAGACTGCTAATGCGAAGTTGGTTCCAATGAATGTTGTATTTCTTTTTCCTCTTTTCGTGCTGATGACGGGAGATATCGATACCATAGATGTGTTCTACGGTATAAGTGAGTCTTTCCCCTTGATAGATATCATCTATCCATTCGCCAACACGTAATGTTCCGTCACTATCCATAGAGACACCGAATCCATTGCGAAGGCCATTTGTCCACATGCCATCGTAGATTTTTCCGTTTTCGCTGTGCATGATGCCATGTCCATTGGGAATGGGATTGTTGTTGAGGTAAGTGATCTCTCCCAGATAACCACCATTTTCGGTGAGGATTCGGGCATTGATAGTGTCTGCGGGCAGGCAGAAGAGAGAGTCTTGCTGATGTCGTAAGTTACGTGTGGCAGCAACATTGTATACCGCACATACAGAGTCGGGCATCCATCTATCTTTGGTTTGAACTAGATAATTGCCATTGATGGTATCAGTTTTTAAGATGTGGCAGGGGAGACGTTGTTCTGTGCCTGTAGAGTCATTATATAATAAGGTGTATTCCTGAACCAAATGAGTCTGCATACGTTTCACGTTTGCACTATTGGAGATAAGGGCGACCACTTGTTTGATATTTTCCAGTTGTTCTTCAGTTAGCAATTTATAATTGGCAATGACATTGAAACCTTCATCAGTCACGTTGTGAACACGAAGAAAATATTGGAGTTCGTCGATGCGTTTTTCGAGTGCAGTAATCCTTTGCTGTAGAACTGGTAGTTGCTGCCTGAGCAGTTGTGGTGTCCCACTTGTCATGCGGGAATTCCACTGGCTAGTATCAGCACCAGCCACAAAAAGCCTTCCGTGACAGAAGGGGCTTAGAGTGCGTCGAGCCCAAGTAGCAGATACATGTTGCCGATGTGCATAATCTATTTGATTGCTGTCAATCGGGCAAACAACAATGTTTGCCGTTGTCCAGTTTTCATAATCATCGAGTCGGAATAGCGGTTTTCCATCAAGGTACACCTCATAATAGTCGGCTCGTTCCATCGTGGCAAGACTCCGTTGAAGACAATCTTCTGATGGTGGGATCAATGGTGGAACGAGCAGTACTGCCAATAATGCCAATGCGAGGAGGCCGAGCACAATCAGCACCTTGCGCGAAATTCTATTATGGATGTGTTTTCGCTTTTTCATTTGAGGCATTCCAACTTTACGAATGCAAAGATAGCAAAAAAGTTTATAGGTTGTCACACGTGGCTCAGAAAAATTTTCTTTCTTGACAAGAATAGACGAACTCGTGTTTTAAGCATAGAATCGATGCTTTATTTCTAAATGAAAACCTATATAACAAAGAGAAACTCGTAGCCTGCAGAATAGATGTGGGTTACGAGTTTCTCTGGTTTAATAGTCTGACTTTTCTTGAAGTTTTCTTTATTTGTCAAACACGATTTTATGTTCGGGATCGTAGCGGTCAGCCCATTTGTTATAGCGCTTGTAGAGGTCGAGAGGACGGTCTCCATACCACGAATAGCCATTTCGACGTTCGAGGCCAATCTCTTCCAGGTGACGACGGGGAATACCATCACGATCGCAAACGAAAGGCTCAGCATTCTTCAGGTCATAGTAGCGTGCCCAGATAGGCTTTGCCTTTGCGTCAGGAACAAGTTTCGTATCTATCTTCTTACCATTCTCATCGAGGACAATTTCCTTGCGCATGCCAGTAATCTTGTGGTCGTCAAGCCAGCGCATAGCAGCATGAATAGCATTCTTAATGCGGTCATCTGGATTAGGAATTTCCATCAACAACTTTACGATAGCAGCACTTTCCTGTGAACAGTAAGACGGTAATTCGAAAGCGCGCGCCTTTGCAGGAAGGAAAGTCTCACGGTCATGTTGTTGGCACCAGACAGTAAGGTTTCCGTTTGCATCGCGGATCTGAGTTTTCAGAATGCACTCTACGCCTTTGTTAAATGCTTCCATAGCGCGTTTGCGCAGTTTCTTAGTTGTCAGTTTACCTTCGAAAGGTGTTTTCCGATTGGCAATGTTGCGCAGCAGAGTCATTGTGTTTACCATTGCATCATCGTTGTAGGTGATGTGAATCTGGTAATCACGCATCTTGGGCCAGAACTGAGGCCATCCACCATTGTCGTATTGTCCACTGAGCAGATAGTCAACGCCTTTGCGGAACGCCTTTGCGTATTGTCCGTCACCAGTTGCCTGAAACAAACGAGCCAAGAAGAGCATCTGCGTTGTTGTGGCCCCATTGTCAGTTGTGGAGTCGTTGATGCGATTTTTCTCAGATGCCACTTGGGCTTTTTCCTCTGCCGTCATCTGCCGGGCCATATCGATATTCTTCGGCCAGCCGCCCGTATTACGTTGATAGATAAGCATTTGGTCGCCAACACGACGTGCATCGGCAGTCTTGAAATACTCAGGATCGGTTTCCTTCATGCCCTGTGCGCTTGCAGTAGAAAATGCTACGAACGTCAGCAGCAGTGCACTCAGAAATTTTTTCATTTGATTTGAATAATTTAGTTGTTTGTATTTGATTATTTCATTTTCAGTTCCAAGGCGAAAGCCTCATTCTTCATTTTCTTTGGCAGTTTTACGGTTACATGGTCACCATTGACTTTTGCCTTTAGTTTCTTGCCAGTAGATACAAGGCGGACACCGCGCTGAGGAACATTTCCCGTCCAGGAAATTTCTGTAGGCATTTCAGCATTCTCATCCAGTAGATAGATAGCATAGAGACTACTACCATCCTTTGAGGCTGTGAACCAGATATTTCCATCGTGGTATCGAGGTGTAATCGTTGTGTTGTAAATGGCTTTTCCGTTGGTTTTCAGCCACTTACCAATTTCCTGCAAACGACTGACGGCTTCGGGTTGAATCAGACCATCAGGCGTAGGACCAACACCCAGAACGAGATTACCGCCCTTAGCAACTATCTCCACGAGTGTGCTGATGACGCGCTCAGGGCTCTTCCAACGTGGTCTCTTGACGAATCCCCAGTCATCGCTTAGAGGAATACAACTCTCCCAAGGGAAGTTGAGTTGTTCCTCTGGAATCGTGCGTTCAGGTGTCTGGTAGTTCTCGTAAGGACCATGAATGGTGCGGTCGACGATGATCAAACCAGGCTGATGGCTGCGAGCCATATTGGCCAATGCAGGCATATCGAGGTCCTGACCACGATTCTCGGCACGTACCCATCCGCCATCCAGCCAGAGAATATCAACCTTTCCATAGCGCGAAAGGATCTCGCCTATCTGGTTGTGTGTAAACTGTTTATAGGCATTCCAACGGTTTGGATGCTGTTTGACAGGGTAGTTCACGTTGCGACCTTTCTTTCCATAGACATCCCACCAATAGTTCTGCGAGTGCCAGTCGGGTTTCGAGAAATAGGTTCCAATCGTAAAGTTCTTCTCACGGAACGCGTCAAGAACGAACTTAAGTACGTCGCGGCGAGGATCATTGCGGAAAGCATGCTTGGCAATCGAAAAATCAGTTTCTTTCGAATCGAACATGCAGAAACCATCGTGATGCTTTGTTGTAAAGATCATATAGCGCATCCCTGCTTCTTCACAAGCCGTAGCCCACTGGTTAGCGTCAAATTTCGTGGGATTGAATTCATCGGCCAAACCATTGTACCAGTCCATATATTGCTGATAGGTTTGCGTACTGTCACGGGTAATCCAATCTTCATCGCATATCGACCACGATTCCACAATGCCAGGAACAGCGTAGAGTCCCCAGTGGAACAGCACACCGAATTTCAGGTCCTGCCATTTCTTCAGATTCTCAACTACTTGTGGATCGGTTGGCCACTCATATTTGTTGGAGCGTTCATGGATATTGCCCTGAGCAAAGTTCGTCAACGGCAGTAGGGCTATGGCTGCCATCAGCATCGTTTTCGTCAGTTTTCTCATTGCTGGGTTAGGTTTTTGTTGATAATGTTTCAGTGTACAAAAGTAATGAAAAAAACTTAGAATCGCAACGAATGCTACAATATTTTTGGTGCTTTCACGTTTATATATTCGGTAAGTTACAATATTTCAACCATTTAGCATCTCAAAAATCCATGCAGTGGACTGATCGCATAAGGCAGACAAAGATACTTCTGGTAGTGGCAGCGGTGATTATCGCAGTTGCCTCTCTGGTTGTGTCGAACATCCTGACGAGTGATCTTTACGAAGAAGAACACAAGAAAATGGAGATTTGGGCAGAAGCCATGCGAACGCTGAACGTGAGCGACGATAATGGCGGCATGAATCTGGTGCTGAAGGTGATAGAGGACAATACTACCATTCCCGTTGTTGTGATGGACGAGAAAGGCGAAGTTCAGATTTCACGAAACATTGATCTCACCCATCATTGGTGGGAGAAAGGCGATGGTGCGGAAAATGCAACTGACAGCCTGAATCTCATTACTCAACGTGGAAAGCAGATGAAGGCGAAAGGTCGCAGCATTCGCATTCTCTATGACGATGCAAATCCCAAGGAATATATCGATGTATGCTATGATGATTCGCTTATGCTGAAACGGCTTGCAGTCTATCCCTACGCTCAACTTGGCGTGGTGTTGCTCTTTGTTGTAGTAGCCATTTTTGCATTGCTTACTTCGAAACGAGCAGAGCAAAACAAGGTCTGGGTGGGACTTTCGAAGGAAACCGCACACCAACTCGGAACGCCAATCTCGTCGCTTATGGCGTGGACGGAGATTCTGAAGGAGAACTATCCCGAGGACGAATTGCTTACTGAAATGGAGAAAGACGTCCGGCGTTTGCAACTCATTGCCGACCGATTCTCGAAGATTGGTTCATTGCCCGAACCGGTTCCTTCGAATATGAATGAGGTGTTAGGTAATGTAGCCGAGTATATGTCCCGACGTGTCAGTAACAAGGTGAAAATTGAAAAGGTTTTCCCACCTGAGCCGGTTATTGTACCGCTCAACGCTTCGTTGTTCGAATGGGTGGTTGAAAATCTTTGTAAGAATGCTGTTGACGCAATGGAAGGAACAGGCCGAATTACACTTTTCCTCGGTGAGGAGATGGGATTGGTGGTTGTAGAGGTGAGCGATACAGGTAAGGGAATTCGTTCGCGTGATATAAAGAATGTGTTCCGTCCTGGGTTTACGACCAAACAGCGTGGCTGGGGCTTGGGCCTTTCGCTTGCCAAGCGAATAGTGGAGGAATATCATCATGGTCGCATTTTTGTTAAATCGACAGAAGTAGGTCGGGGCACTACGTTCAGAATTGAACTTCACCGATAGTTTTCTTAAGTTGTTTTTCCT
The DNA here is from genome assembly GCA_024697645.1 of Prevotella sp. Classification (GTDB taxonomy): domain Bacteria; phylum Bacteroidota; class Bacteroidia; order Bacteroidales; family Bacteroidaceae; genus Prevotella. The sequence goes on along the minus strand of JAILFH010000037.1, from coordinate 79,097 downwards.
CAGTTTGTAGAGAAAAATCTTATCTTCGATAATTTAATTGGTCCCATCTTTGTCGTGTTTTTTCTGACATCTGATACAGGCAAAAATGCCCGACTATCAGACCTTTATGCAAAATTTTGGTTATTTCGGGTAGGTGGTTCTACTTTTTAGATGGTTAGTTTTATTTGAAAATGAAAATAAAAACGTTTTTATTTTGTATTTTGCTCGTTTATTCGTAACTTTGCACCCCGAAATGTGTACATTAGAGAACTTCAAGGTAGATTTGAAGGGGTTGAAGGATTCCGAAACGGTGATTCATTACCATCTTGACGATGCCTACTTTGAGGCAATCGATGCTCCCGATGTGAGGGAAGGGGAACTCGATGTGGAACTAATTATCCGCAAGGCTTCAGCCTATTTCGAGTTGGATTTCCACACTGAGGGTATTGTGCATGTTCTGTGCGACCTGTGTCTTGATGATATGGAACAACCCATTGAGTCTGATGAACATGTTGTTGCACAATTCGGAGATACCTTTGACGAGGAAGGTGAGATTCTGATAGTGGACGAGAACGAAGGAATACTCGACACATCGTGGCTCATCTACGAATTTATCTGTCTGGCCATTCCCATCAAGCACGTGCATGCACCTGGAAAATGCAACGCGGCGATGAGTAAGTTGCTCAATGAGCACAGCGCTGTCCGAAGCAGCGAAGCAGAAGTGGAAGATACGATAGATCCGCGTTGGGAGGCTCTCAGAAAACTGAAAAAGTAAAAAACGAAAAATTTAAAATTAGTAAATCGTAAATTATTATGGCACATCCTAAAAGAAGACAGTCGAAGACTCGTACACTCAAAAGAAGAACTCACGACGGAGCAGTTGCTCCCACGCTGGCAGTATGCCCCACATGTGGTGCTTACTACGTTTACCACACTGTTTGCCCTTCTTGCGGCTACTATCGTGGTAAGGTTGCTATCGAAATGGAAGCAGCCGAGTAATGAGTGTTTGACAGTGAGATGAGTAATTAGTAATGGACGGCCAGAAAGGGTGCGGTTCATTACTAATTGCTCATTGCTGAATAGTAAATTCTGATTGATATATAATGGGAAAAATTAACGCGATCATCAGTGGTGTAGGAGGGTATGTACCCGACTATATCCTGACGAACGAGGAACTCTCTCGCATGGTTGACACTAGCGACGAGTGGATTACAACCCGTGTAGGTATCAAGGAGCGCCACATTCTGGCTGAGGAAGGTCTGGGCACGAGTTATATGGCTCGTAAGGCAGCCAGGCAGTTGATGAAGAAGACAGGTGCAGATCCTGACTCGATTGACGCAGTGCTGCTGGCGACGACGACTCCTGACTATAAGTTTCCTTCTACGGCCTCTATTGTCATTGGCAAACTCGGTTTGAAGAATGCTTTTGGCATGGATATTTCGGCAGCCTGTGCAGGTTTCATGTATGCAATGGACCTGGCGGTGTCGATGATTAAATGTGGTCGTTGCCGGAAGATTATCGTAATTGGTGCCGATAAAATGTCATCAGTAGCCGACTACACCGATCGTCAGACCTGCGTACTCTTTGGCGATGGTGCTGGTGCTATTCTCATGGAAGCCTCTGAAGAAGAAGGCATTGGTGCACAAGATGCATTCTTCCGCACTGATGGCAAGGGTCTGCCGTTCCTTCACATGAAGGCAGGTGGCTCGGTCTGTCCGCCTAGCCACTTTACCGTTTCGCATCGCCTTCACTACATCTATCAGGAAGGTCGCACGGTATTCCGCTATGCAGTAACTTCTATGGGCGATGATGTGGCAGAGGTGATGAAGCGCAATGGTTTGGTCACAGATGAAGTGAACTGGGTCATTCCCCACGAAGCAAATCTGCGCATCATTGAGGCTGTCGCCAAGCGAATTGATCTCCCAATGGATAAAGTTGTGGTGAACATTGAGCACTACGGCAACACTTCGGGCGCTACGATTCCACTGGCAATGTGGGACAATGAGAAGAACATGAAGAAGGGCGACAACGTTATCTTTACTGCCTTCGGCGCCGGATTTGCCCATGGAGCAAGTTACTTCAAGTGGGCTTACGACGGTGACAAGGTAACCGTTTGACAAACGAAAAAGCAATGTATGCATAAAGCAGGATTCGTAAATATCGTTGGCAATCCCAACGTAGGTAAGAGTACGCTCATGAACCAGTTGGTTGGTGAGCGTATTTCGATTGCAACCTTCAAGGCCCAGACTACGCGTCATCGCATCATGGGCATTGTAAACACCGACGACATGCAGATTGTGTTCTCGGATACACCAGGTGTGTTAAAGCCGAACTACAAGATGCAGGAGATGATGCTCGCTTTTTCGGAAAGTGCGCTTCAGGATGCTGACGTGTTGCTCTACGTCACAGATGTAGTGGAGAATCCCGAAAAGAATATGGACTTTCTGGAGAAGGTCCGCCAGATGAAGATTCCTGTGCTGTTGCTCATCAACAAGATTGATGAACTGAACGCTGAAAATGAGCAGAATCCGCAGGAGAGACTTGGTGCTATTGTGGAGAAGTGGCATTCGCTGCTACCCAATGCAGAGATTCTGCCGATTTCGGCAAAGAACAAGTTTGGAGTAGACCTGTTGCTCAAGCGCATTCAGGAACTGCTGCCGGAGTGTCCTGCCTATTTTGAGAAGGATCAACTTACGGACAAACCTGCACGTTTTTTTGTTTCGGAGATTATCCGCGAGAAGATTCTGCTTTATTATGACAAGGAAATTCCCTATGCAGTCGAAGTGCGTGTTGACTCGTTCAAGGAGACTCAGCAGCGCATTGACATTCACGCAACCATCTATGTGGAGCGCGATTCGCAGAAGGGTATCATTATTGGCCATCAGGGTGTGGCATTGAAGAAGGTGGGAACCGAAAGTCGCAAGGCTTTGGAAAAGTTCTTCGGTAAGAAGATCAATCTCGAAACCTTCGTGAAAGTTGATAAGGACTGGCGTTCGTCTGACCGCGAACTGAGTGCGTTCGGATATAACCCAGAATAAGAAAGGAAAAGGAAAAAGGATAGAATTATGGGAAATTTGGTAGCAATTGTTGGACGCCCGAATGTTGGAAAGTCCACCTTGTTTAATAGACTGACTAAGTCGCGTCGGGCTATCGTGAGCGATGAAGCAGGCACAACTCGTGACCGCCAGTATGGGAAGTGCGAGTGGTGTGGTAAGGAGTTTTCGGTGGTCGACACGGGCGGATGGGTTGTCAATAGTGATGATATCTTTGAGGAAGAGATTCGCAAGCAAGTGATGGTGGCAACTGAAGAAGCCGACCTCGTGCTCTTTCTCGTTGATGTGACCACAGGAATGACCGATCTTGATGAGGATGTGGCTCAGATTCTGCGTCAGACAAAATTGCCTGTGATTCTTGTTGCCAATAAGGCCGACAATAATATTCAGGTTTACGATTCCTATGAGTTCTATAAACTTGGACTGGGCGATCCCGTTTGCATCAGTTCGGCTACGGGTAGTGGAACAGGCGACTTGCTCGATATGGTGATGGAGAAACTGCCTAATGCTACAGCCGAAGAACTTGAGGAAGGTATTCCTCGCTTTGCTGTGGTAGGACGTCCAAATGCAGGTAAGTCGAGCATTATCAATGCGTTCATCGGTGAGGATCGCAACATCGTTACCGAGATTGCAGGTACTACACGTGATTCTATCTATACCCGCTACGATAAGTTTGGTTTTGACTTCTATCTCGTCGATACTGCAGGTATTCGCCGTAAGAACAAGGTCACAGAGGACTTGGAGTTCTACAGCGTGATGCGTTCGATTCGTTCGATTGAGAATTCTGATGTCTGTATTCTGATGATTGATGCCACTCGAGGCATTGAGTCACAGGATATGAACATCTTCCAACTTATTCAGAAGAATCAGAAGTCGCTGGTTGTTGTTGTCAATAAGTGGGACTTGGTGGAAGACAAGAGTCAGATTGTCATCAAGACTTTCGAGAATGCCATTCGCGAGCGTATGGCTCCGTTTGTTGATTTTCCGATTATTTTTGCTTCTGCACTGACCAAGCAGCGCATCTTTAAGGTGCTTGAGCAGGCTAAGCAGGTCTACCTGAACCGTACATCACAAATCGGAACGACCAAACTCAACGAGGTGATGCTGCCACTGATAGAGTCGACGCCACCTCCATCAATCAAGGGTAAGTATATTAAGATTAAGTATTGTTCGCAGGTACCAAACACGCAGATTCCGACTTTCGTGTTCTATGCCAATCTGCCACAATATGTGAAGGAGCCTTATAAGCGTTTCCTTGAAAATAAGATTCGCGAGAACTGGCCACTGACTGGTACGCCAATTAACGTGTTTATCAGACAAAAGTAAATAAAATGAAGCAGATCACGAAGATATTGTCTCCATGGTTCTTCACCCTTCTTTTGCTGGGTGGACTGGCCTTGAGTTGCGGCTCCAAGCACGATCCTGCTGATGTGGCTGCCAAGGCAGCAAAACAATACTACGACTATCTGCTGGAAGAGAAGTATGAGGCTTTTGTTGATGGTCAGTATCGGCCAGATAGTATTCCGGGCAGTTATCGTGAGCAACTTATTATGAATATGAAGATGTTCATGGGGCAGCAGCAACGTGAACGTCGAGGAATTAAGGAAACACGCATTGTGAATGCCGAGGCTGATACTGCTCGTCACGAAGCCAATGTGTTCCTTGTTTTCTGCTATGGCGACAGCACCGTAGAAGAAGTGCTTGTGCCCATGGTCGAACACAAGGGAATCTGGTATATGCGCTAGAAAATCTCCACGTTTTTATTTGATTACACATTCCACCGTTTTCTCTTGTCCCGATACGTCGCGCAGGAGAAAACGGTGCGTATAGCCTTTAATGAAGCGGTAACGGAGGAAATCGGAGAATGTGAGAATGGGCTGCTGATCAATTTGCAAGATAGTGTCGCCTTGTCGCATGCCTGCCTTATAGGGTTCACTTCCTTCCCAAATGAGTCCCACAATCGTTTTCAATCCGTTCGGCACAAATGCAACACTGAATTGTTTGTTGCCGATGTGAATACTCTTCGATGCTTCCTGATAGTTGTCGGGGAAAGGTGTCAGCGTGATGGTTTTCTTGAACGGATTGATGATGAGTGATCCCAAGTTGAGCAAAGGTGCGCCAATCTTCGATGCTCCTTGAGTTGTGATGGCTTGTACATCAGTGAGCGAAAGTTCTCCCCAGCGCAATCGATCGAGATGGAGAAAGGCAACCTCATCGTGTCGTTCAGTTCCAAATCCGCCAATAGACATTTGTCCCATGCTGCGACCTTCAATCTGACGTTCAATTTCAGCACCGAGCGTCTTATTCAAATGAGACAGATCATCAGCAATATGCTGCACCAGACTTTCATCATTCATTGTATAGAGTTGAGGGAAACCAGTGTCGAACAATGCCTCGTCCGTATGGCGCACAAATGGGCTTATATATAAATAAGGTACGAACCACTTCAACTTATACTTCAACCGAAAACCAACCTTTTCCTCTTCGCGAAAGAATTTCTTCTGGTCGGTTAGAATCAAAATCTTCTGCTTAGTGTCAATCTTTCCACAAAGACCATGATTGAACAAGTCGAATCCGATGATGGCATCATACTTCCTGCTGATTGCTGCGCGTGGCATCAGTGAAGCCACATACCCGTCGATGGAAAGTCTGCCAAGGTTAAATTTGGGTAGTTGCACTACGCAAACGGTGTCGTTATGGTTGTTTGCATCGTAAGAAATGATGTTTCCCAACAATTTTAGTCCACTGACGGCAGAAGCCTGGAAAATCATCCCCTGGCTACTGCCTGTGTCCAGTATGACGCGATGGGGTTGTCCGTCAATATCAATCTGCATGAAAATCCGGTCATCTTCCACTTCAATGGGAATCGTATCGCAGAAATGCTTGGCTTTGGAAAACGTTCCATCTGCACCTCTAATTTGCAGGTCGAAGTTCGGATTGTAGCGTTCTAACTGAGCATAAGTCTTCAGTGGTAGCCACCATAAGACTGCTACTATCAGAAATAATCCGTTTCGCCAGTAATTTCTCATTGTTCTATCCATTCAATGTCAGATTTCCATTTTCTTCAGTCAGACAATTCTTGTTGATTAGTGTTGCGATAGCCAGATCAATGGCTCTGTCGAATTTCGGAGTGCGTCGTGGATAGCCCATCAGTTTCGATACATGTTTCTTCAGATCGAGAATGGGAATTGAAATCTGCTGTTCCACTGCAAATCTCACAATCTCCTGAATATCCTTGGCTGCAATGTCAGTGATAGGCTTTGGGCCATGAGTCTCAAGTTTCTTAAGGATTGCAGGCTTTTCATTTGCCTTTGGTTTCAGAATTTCGTCAGCGTTCACAAGAAAGGGTAGGGGAGAAGGAGCCGTTTTCTCTTTTCCTTTAATAGGTTTCTCGCTTTCCATCATGGGCGTTGGTGGCATTTCTGTCAGCGCCTTCTTGATCCTTTCCATTACTGCTTCCTTATTCATCAACCAGTCGACAGCCCAAAGGCGCATAAGTTTCCATCCGAGTCCATTGAGTACTCCAGGTTGGCAAATCTCGCGGTCACGTTCGGTTTTAGTTTCGTGATAGCGAGTTCCATCACAGATGATTCCGAGCACATAGCGGTCTTTATCTTTCGGGTCAGAAACAGCCAAGTCGATTTTGAATTCTGAGCGTCCAACGGAAGTGTCTACATCGAAGCCAATTTTCCTAATTTCTTTTGCTATGGACTCTATGATGTAAGTATCCTCAGCCTTTGCCTCAACTTGATTAGCGTTTAGTGGGATGCGTCCGTTCTTGGCAAATTCAAGGAAATGCTTTAATCCTGCCACTCCTAATGCATTCGACCTGCGCAAATCAATTTGTTCGGGTTTTAGCGTTGAGAACACCATCATCTCACATCGAGCACGGCTCACAGCCACATTCAAGCGTCTTTCGCCACCTTGATTGTTCAGAGGGCCAAAGTTCATGGAAACTTTTCCTCTCTTGTCTGGTCCATAGCCAACACTAAAGAGAATAACGTCACGTTCATCTCCCTGCACATTCTCCAGATTCTTGATAAAGATGGGTTCTTCGGCATCGTAGGCCTTACTTTCCAGTTCGTTGTTTTTGGCAAGTTCCTCAGTGAGTAGGTCTTCAATGAGATTCTGCTGTACCTTACTAAATGATACAATTCCGATGCTCTTTTTAGACAGTTCGTTGTCGCTAAGTCTGCGAACAACCTCTTTCACAATTGCTTCGGCTTCTGCTCGGTTTGAACGTGATTTGCCGAAATCGTAAGTGCCATCGATAGGTATTAAGGTTACCTTCGAAACACGATCGTCAATTGATGGGAAGGTGTAGAGTTTGCTATCGTAGTATTGGGCATTGGAGAAAGCGATAAGGCTCTCATGGCGTGAACGATAGTGCCATGTGAGGTAGTGAGCCGGTAGAGACAATGTGATGCAATCGTCCAGAATACTTTCCATATCGTCGATGTCTGCTTCATCTTCATCCACCGTGTTCGTGTTGAAGAAATTGGTTGGTGGCATCTGTTTCGGATCACCCACACAGATGAGAGATTTACCTCGGGCAATGGCTCCTACAGCCTCCGATGTTGGCATCTGCGATGCTTCGTCGAAGCAGACAATGTCGAAGGGAGGTTGGTCGAGGTCGATGAACTGAGCCACTGAGATAGGACTCATCAGCATCACTGGACAAAGTCTGGGCAACACGGTTGGAATCTGATCGATGATATGTCGGATTGTGGCTCCACGTCCATTTGAGGCAATGTAGCGTTTCAGAATTCCGAGTTCCGATGCAGCAGACGGTTCTATCGTTTGTGCCGGTACATTGGCAGCCAGTTTACAATAAAGCATCTTCTTCGTTAACTCCTGGAATTCTTTGGCCATGTTGCGGTATTTCTCGATTGCATCTTCGAAGAGCAGACCATTGAACAACTGCAGTTGGGAGTCAGAGTCAATGATTTGCATAGCCATATATCGATAGGCTCCCTTGAGCATGGCCTGAGCGGCTTTATGTCCTGTGATATGGTCTTTGCTGACACGGCTAACAACTTTCTCCAGTCGCATCTCCTCCAATTCCCTTTTGCGAACACTCCACTGCGTCCATTCGCGGCTGTGGTTGATGTTTTGTTGCCACTGCGGAATCTGTCGGCGCAATGTGTCGAAATTCTCATCGTCGAATGTGCAAAGTTCCTTCATTCCATCAACAGTTTCTACTAGTTGCTGGCAAGTCTGCATTTCATCTACTGGCAATGTCGGCATTTTTTCTAAGCCTATTTCCTGCAACTGCTGACGAAGTTCTTCCAATTGCTGCAGCATGGGTTCCACGTCAACCTCCTTCATCATCGGACTAATAGAACGCAGCATTTTCATGAATGAGCGCTTGGCAAAGAATCGGGGCAGGAACCATTTTTCGCCTATCTCAGTCCATCTTGTACGCAGTGATACAACATCCTGTCCGATGATGCCTTCGCCGAAATTCTCAATGAGGGTTTGCCGGCGATTGATAAGTTTGGCTGCCCAACGCGCACCATTCATCGAATGAGGTTGTTTGAAACTAGCCAAAGCATTCAGTCGGCTAATCAGACTATCAGTCTTCCCCATTTGTTCTGTGATGAGCGATAGTCGTTCCTCGATTGTACTTTGCGCTTCTTGTGAAGGATCGTAGATAGACAATCCTAACAGGGGATGTTCAGAAGGTTGTCCTGTGATAGTAAATACTGTGTCGAGCGCTTCTATTTTCTCTTTGGCTTCCTGGAGTTTCTCCTTGGTCAGCCCGTTCATAAATACACCAGAGGGTTGAATGGCTTCGCCCTCTATTGCTTTGAATCGGGCAATGCAATCATAAAGAGAAAGGCCCGATGACTGCTTCTTGTGAAGTTGCTCGATGTAAGTTGTCAATTGCCGGCGCTGTTCGAAAAGTTCTTTTGAAGCCTGTTCATATTCGGCAGGAGTTTTGATACGTGTCAATTCAAGGGTGGTCTTGAGTTGTTGCAGTAAGTGGCTCTTTGTCACCTTATTAGAGTGTAGTTCCAGACAGAATGGGTCCAATCCAACTTTCTTTAGACGTTTCTGAACAACCTCCAATGCAGCCATCTTTTCAGCAACAAACAAAACTCGCTTGCCATGGAAGAGAGCATTGGCAATCATGTTTGTGATGGTTTGGCTTTTACCAGTTCCTGGAGGACCATAAAGAATGAAACTATGGCCTTCTCCCGATTCTACAACAGCCTCCATTTGCGATGAATCTACATCGACAGGCATGGCAAGTTCCTTTGGTTCTATCGTGCGGTCGATATCAGAAATGTTGGTATTCTTGGCATTCTGTTCGTCATTTCCACCGACCCAATGCTTCTTCAGCAAACTTTCGATAATAGGAGAACGACGCATTTTATCCTCATTGTTGTGAATATCGTTCCACATCACAAACTTGTTGAATGAGAACAATCCAAGCAGAACTTCGTCTACAACATCCCAATGGGCATGACCGGCCAGTTGTGCTCGCACTGTGGCAAGGATGCTCCGCACGTCATAGCCGTGTTCATCTTCAGGTAGTGGCTGGAGACCTTTCAGATCGATTTGATATTCCTGGCGCAACTTCTCCACAAGTGTAGTGTTGATGGTCATTTCCTCATCACGACGGCGAATGACGTAGTTGTTTCCACTTTTTCTGATTAGGTCAACGGGCAAAAGCAAAAGGGGAGCATAGCGTGGGCGCACGCTCTTTTCCGTTTCGTACCATTTCATCAAGCCAAAAACCATGTAAAGCGTTGATGCTCCATTTTCTTCTAACGCCGTTCGTGATTCACGGAAAAGCGTTTTCTGTGTGGTTAACAGGTCTTCACTAGAGAGATAACTGTTCAGAATGTGATGTTTCTGATCTTCAACGACAAGTTGTTCCAGTTGGTCTTTATATAGACGTGAGTCGTAAACGCCAAATTCATCGGCAGAAAATTTCTGCTTGCGTTCTCCATAATCAAGACTTCTTATTGAGAAATCCTCATGTTCCTGCAGATGGTCCTCGATGCTGTCAATCTGGAATGATGCGAATGGGATGACACGTCGGCCAATGCGCAGGTTTAGCAGATTGTTTCGCATGGAAAAGTCGAGCAGTTTACGCTCCCAAATCTGTTGGCGTGAGCGTTCCCCTTTCTTATTAATATCAAGCGTGATGTCTTCCATTTTCGCCACATCTTCGGTGGCATTACTATGGTTGATTCCATCGTTTTGCCAAACACCGTTCACCTTCATAGGCAAAGGGCGAATGCCTTCCATCCGGCAGCGATAAATATCACAGAACAATACGAACTTGGCTTGGTCGGCAACCAAATGTCGCTCTGCCATGCTAACTGCTTCCTCAAATGGAATGGCATTAGAACTCGTGATGGCAGTGCTTTCGACGACAACCATCTGGCTGATGCCATCTGCTGTAGCCTTTGAAAGATACGATAAGTCATCACTCACGCTGTGTGAACAATAATGGTCAATGAGCCAGCAGCCCACATACATATGTCCTTGCTGAATAATGATTATCGGATGCAGGCCACATGATTCCAGTAGTGAAACCATAAGTAATGACAAATCCATGCATGTGCCTAGTTTACTACTTAATACAGTGTCGGCCAAGCGTACTCGCTGTCCAGTTTTTTCAAATGAAGCAGGTGGGGCAGAATAGACCAATCCCTCACAGCGTAGGGCTTCATAGATGGCGGCTACTTGAGCGCGTGCACGATTAGGATCTTGCGTCTGATATTCGTCGAGAGAAGAAGAACCTGTGAGTTTCTCGAGATAGGTGGCTGCATTGATTTTAATGCGTGACAGTTCTGGCATGTTTGGCATAACGAAAGCAGCAAGGACTTCTGGCATGACGTCTACACCAGGCCATTCGTCGAATGCAAGTAATCTCAGGGGAAAAGTTTTTCTCATCTTGCTTTCATTGCCTGCCACGACATCCACGGTGAATTGCGTCTCAACACTTTCAGTGAGTTCGCGCAATTTGTCCTTATCGGGTTTTACATCCAGTTCTGTTAGTCTGAAGGTTTGTCCCGATGAAATTTTGTCAACCACCATTGTGTCAGTTGTGAACAGTTCCCCGCTCACGCTTACACGTATTTCATTCCAAGTGTCATTGGTGGAATTTGTCAGTTCAATATATTCTATACATCGACGACCATTCATCGTCATTGCATAGTTCATGCAAGGCAGATACTCTATCTTCAACGTCTTATCGTTGCTATTCATATTCTTATTTTTCTACAGTAAAATCTTATCTACTTATTAAAGAATTTCTCTGGCAATCCATGCACATGCTTCAGCGTCAGCCAATGCGTGATGATGGTTCTCTAAATGGAATCCACATGCTTCTGCCACAGTGTGGAGTTGATGATTGGATAGCCACTTCATTTTTCGTCGAGATGCAATTAATGTGCAATGGAATTCGTAGTCGGGATAGTCCATTTGGTAGCATCTCATCACTGCTCGTAAGCATCGTTCGTCGAAGGCTTTGTTATGGGCAACAAGTGGAAGTCCTTCTATCAGAGGCTCTATCTGTTTCCATACCTTCGGAAATACTGGAGCAGAGTCAGTGTCCTTATAGGTTAGACCATGCACCCTTGTGTTCCAATATAGGTAGTAGTTGGGTTCAGGTTGGATGAGTGAATAGAAAGAATTGACAAACTCTCCGTTCCTCACTATAATGATTCCAACGGAGCAGACACTTGTTGGTTCCTGATTTGCCGTTTCGAAATCTATGGCTGCAAAATCCTGCATTTCTTTCTAAATTCTCCAGTCTCTTAAATCAACGTTCCTTTGATATTTACTCCATAGAGTCTTTTGGTTCTATGTATTACCCAATCATCTCTTATTTCAGATACTTCTCGCAAATTTGGCGGGCAATGTCAGTCGGAGATCCCTCGGGAGCAGAAGAATAGGGATTCTGCTGTAGAGTCCAAGGCTCCTCCATAGCATAGAAGTCGAGTTTCACATCCTGTTCCAAAGCGAGTTTGAAAAGTTCATCAGTGGTCAGCCCCTTATATTTTCCATTGCCTAATTTGTCAATATCGGGTTTCGACTTAGCCTCCATTTGATCGGTTAGTGCTTTGAAATAGGCAGCCCAGCGCATATGATAGAAGTCTTTGAGTAGCCCCTGCCACTCCTTGTGGGCATAGTCGCGCAAGCCTCCTTCATCAGCACAAGTGCGGTTTCCCCAGGTTGTTATCTGGACACGGGCATTCCATTCATATTGATTTTGTTCTTCTATTGTTGTTCCTAAAGCGCGAGCCTGTTCAGTCCAACGGCCTAAGCGGAATTCGGAGCGTGTCCCCAGCAGACGGTCTTGGTCGAGAATCATTTCAAGGAATCGTTTAGCATCCTGCTGGAATGGTTCACGTCGGAAAGCCTTGTAGTCGGCCATAGTTCGTTGGTACTGAACTCGTCCCTGGTCGGCAAGTGCCTGGCGAACAATGTCGACGAGATCGTATTCATAATTGTTATTTCCACGATACTTCTCCGCTACAGAGGCAAATATCAAGGCGGCACGGCGAGTATCGTCTGGATCATAATAGTTCGACATCTTTGACCAACTCGACACCTGATAGTTGTTTTGGGAAGGACGACCGCAGAAAATGCTCTCATGAGGTCCTTGTTGATTATTGCCAGCCGGGCAGTTGTAAATGGAGTTAGCCAATTTCATCCATGCTTCTTCTATGGCAGGCTCGCTCACGCCATAACGGGCTTTACAATAGTTCTTCAACCATTCTTTCTTAAATTGAGCGTTGTCTACCGTCTGTGAAGAAATATCGGTTCTCCAAGGCAACTCACTCATCAGTTCGAACATTACGGGATTGTTTTCAGAACCTTCCATCGTGAATCCGATGCCCTTCAGGTGTTGGGCTTTCGGGTTACTCTGCGTCTGGGCCCAGTTGCTCAACAATTGATCCATACGTCCATGCAAACCTACGTTTCCACCGAAGTTTTCCAGAAGGCAGAATAGCCATTCATGCTTTCCGTAACCTTTGTCATTTTGGAAAATAGAAGCGATGCCCCACTTAGGACGACACTCCGAGAACAAGTCCAGAATGAGCAAGTCACCTTCCTCAAGGTTCTGAATCAGTTCTTCACGTGGATTCTCCTGCCATCCTTGTATGACCCATGTCGCTGCAGGATTCACAAGTTTCATCTCTTTCATGATGGCTTTGCCCGATGCTTCGAGATCAACTCCTATGGTGTTGCCTCCTTCATGGAATGGGTCCATGGAATAGTATTTGGACGTACCGAAAAGGGCAGTGAGTTCTTTGTAATATAAAGCAGCAATCTCGTGGAATCGCTCGTCGGTGGGTTGCAGGAAGGCTGGTCGGGTATAGCCATTCCAAAGTCCTCCCACAGCCACGTTCAGACCTAATTTTTCACGAGCATTACTGGGTACCATACCGCTATATCCAGGCAGAACTGGATACATGCCCCATTCTTTCATTCTTTTGAGAATCTTCTTTTGTAGGATTTCTTGTTGAGTATACCACGAATCGGGTAGTGGACCTCCCCAGCCTTCAAGATTGTTCATTTCCCACCATGCAAGAAATGCGGGACCGGCTATGAATTGTCCAACTTCTTCCTTTGTGTACCCAAGTTTCAACAACATGTTGCGCCATACGCACTCTTCACCCACAACGGCAAGGGGAAGGTTCACTCCATGAAGTGCCATCCAGTCAATTTCCTGTTGCCATCGTTCCCAGTCCCAGAAGGCCATGGAATAACTGAACGTACAGTAATTGAAATCGTAACGCAGATTCATTTTTGTTTCATGGCGCTCCTTCTTTGCTACACGTGGAAGGTTTGCTGGAAGTTTGGCCTTAGGATTGTTCCAAGTGATGTGAATTCCACAATGGTATTTTAAATACCAGTTGACGCCTACGGCTACATCAATCCAGTTGTGGCCACGAATGACTACTCGCTGGCCTTGTTGGTCGAGTTCAAAGAACTCTTTGCCATCGTTCTTCAGCAATTCAAACTTGAACTTTTTTGAGGCACCTTTGTCGATGCGTTCAAGCATATCGGTTACGGGATTAGCCTGCATGCTGAGTGCAAGCATGACGAAAAAGGTTAGCAGTAAGTGTCTCATGCTTTATTGTAATTTTTGTTTGTGAGGCAAAATTACGAAATATTTTGCATACCTCAGCATAATTTCAGGAAATAATTGCTAAATCATTTATGAAAAATTCGTACCTTTGCAGCCAGGATGACATTCAACTATATTGGAGAGATTATTTCGCTGATGGTGGCGGCATTGTGGACGGTGTCGGCACTAACAGCAGAGGTGGCCAGCAAGCGCATGGGAGTCTATGTGCTCAATGTTTGGCGTATGGGCTTGGCATTACTACTCTCGATGCTGCTCATGTGGGTTACTACTGGACAGGCTTTACCACTCGATGCGGGTTGGGAGGCTTGGGCTTGGTTATTGGCAAGTGGATTTGTTGGTTATTTCTTTGGTGACTGGTGCCTTTTTAATAGTTATTTGACTATAGGTTCGCGCTTTGGACAATTGTTCATGACACTGGCTCCTGCTTTTACGGCGTTTTTTGCCTGGACTATGATAGGACAGATCCTTTCCTGGAATGCTTTGTTGGCTATGGTTGTCACGCTTGCAGGAATTGGTATTGCAGTAACTGATAGTAAGGGGACAGAGAATGGAGAGCCATTGCCACGTCGCGGAGTCCTCTTTGGACTTGGTGCCGCTTTAGGACAAGGACTTGGTCTTGTGCTTAGCAAGATAGGTCTTGATCACTATGTTTCAAATGTGCCTGTAGAACAATTAGCAAGTATTGAGAACGTATTGCCATTTGGCAGTAATCTCATTCGTTGCATTGCTGGACTAATCTGTTATTCAGCCTGGCTTTATCTGAGGAATCAGTCAAGAAGAGGAAAAACTGATGAGAAAACTTTCTGGGGTGTTGTTAGTGACCGTCGTGCTATGCTAGCTATGGTAACTACGGTGTTTTCGGGTCCATTTATTGGAGTGGGACTCTCGCTCACTGCCGTTCAATACACTGCTGCAGGCATTGCTTCAACCCTTATGGCAACAACTCCAATACTGATTCTATTTCCTTCTCGCTGGCTTTTCCATCAACCTATCACCTTGCGTGCAGTACTTGGAGCGTTTGTCTCCTGTATTGGTGTCTCTTTATTTTTTCTGCTTTAAAACGGAAAGGAGAATGCTGCCAGCAATTGTGCCAAAGATGACAAGAAGGCTTAGTCCAGTAGAAATCTCTATGTGTGGGACATAGGGTAGTTCGCAGTGGAGCAGAAGTTTAATACCTACGAAGATAAGCACGACGCCTAGACCATATTTTAGATAAGAGAAATACTTGGCAATGGCGGCTAATGCAAAATAGAGTGCTCGCAGACCAAGAATAGCGAAGATGTTTGAGGTGAGCACGATGAATGGATCCTGCGTCACAGAGAACACTGCAGGAATGCTGTCAACGGCAAAAGCAATATCGCTTGTTTCAATCACAAGAAGTGCGACGAATAGAGGAGTAAAGGCCCATGTCGATATTTTCTTTCTCTTGCCAACATGTTCTATTGCTTCTTCTTGAGAAAGATTCTTAACCATGAATTTTCCACCATGCATCTTATTAGTGACGGGGAAGAACCTTCGGAAAATCTTAACGAAAATGTTTTTTGAAGGGTCAGGCTGCAATTCTTCATTGTGGGTGAACATCTTGGCTCCTGAATAGAGTAGGAATACACCAAAAATGGCAAGTACCCATTCGAATCTTGAGACTACGGCTGCACCAAGAAAAATGAAGATGCTACGGAGGACAAGAGCGCCTATGATACCCCAGAACAACACTTCATGCTGATATTTGCGTTCCACTCCAAAGAAAGTGAAGAGCATGAGGAACACAAAGAGGTTATCAACTGACAGTGATTTCTCAATAAGATAACCCGATAGGAATTCCAGTGCTTTCTGATGAGGCTCTATTGGATAGAAGAAGTAGATACCCACACAGAAAACAAGTGAAACAACAATCCACACTACAGTCATTTGCAGTGCTTCTTTTATGTCTACCTCATGTTGTCCTTTCCGACCGAAAGATTTAAGGTCGATGGCCAGCATCAGGAGAACTAATGCGTAGAATAATATCCAACCCCAAAGGGGAATGATTGCTGTATGCATAGTTTTGTTGTATCCATAAAACGGATTTGGGAAAATGCATTCCCTTACAGTTTGCAAAGGTAACACATTTTCCCAAATTATCCAAGAGCCTAATAAAACAATTCTGTTAAGAAGTCTTTATCTATTTGATTTCTACTTCCAGATGCTTCAAGTCTTTGTCTTGAGAACTGGTTCCATAGAGTATTTCGTAACGACCAGGCTTTGTAAGCATCGTATTTGTTTCGGTGTCAAAGAACTCAAATGACTTCTTTGAAAGTTTTAGTGTAGCAGTAACGGTCTTTCCTGCTTTTACGTTAACGCGTTGGAATCCTCGTAGCGTTTTCAGAGGACCGTCTGTATCTTCTAAGTTGCGGATGTAGAGTTGAACTACTTCCGCTCCGTCGCGAAGTCCTGTGTTCTTCACGTCGACGCTGAAAGTTCCTTCTCCATCGTCTCCAATATTTGCCTTCCCATTTTCCACGTCAAATGTTGTATAACTCAGACCATGGCCAAAGGCAAAGAGTGGATCTGAGAAATAACGATAGGTGCGGCCCTTCATCGAATAGTCTTCGTAGTCAGGCAACTGACTGTCTGAGCGATAGAATGTCACAGGTAGTTTTCCACTTGGGTTTATATCACCAAAGATGACATCAGCCACAGCAGTTCCACCTTCCTGCCCAGCATACCAGGCCTGTACGATGGCGTCACACGACTCAGTTTCGGGCTGTAAGGCAATGGCCGAGCCAGAACAATTCACGAAGATGACGGTTTTGCCAGCAGCCTTTAAGGCTTTCAAGAAATCTCTTTGAACGCGAGGCAATTCAATGCTAGTGCGGTCTCCTCCTCGGAAACCTTCAATGTTCACAGGCATTTCCTCTCCTTCAAGTGCGGGCGAAATGCCACCAACAAATATCACAGTCTGAATACCCTTTAGTTGCCGAATGATTGCGCCATAGTCGATTGGGCGCTCTTTGGCGATATTAATCTTCATATCAGCACCCCAAGTCTTTACAAATTGATATCGAATCTCAATGTTGTAGGCATGGCCAACTTCTGCTTGAATGACTGTTCGTGTAGGGGTAGTGCGCCATGTATGCTTCACTTGTTTACGCTCACCGTTTACATACACTTCAAAATGTCCTGTGCCTTCCACGCTAACAATATATTCGCCTGATTCCTTAGGTGTGAAAACTGTCTCGTATTTTGCAGAGAAATCTTCAAGTGCAACGTTTGGTGCAAAATTGTGCATACCTGCTGTAGTTACAGCCACAGGAGTGGTGTAGTATTGAGTGGTCACAGGTTTGCCTTCCATCTCGGTGTTATTCCAGAATGTTCCACGTAGGCCTCGATGTTTTTCCATATTACATTGTGAAGCCATCAGACAGTTCAGGATTTTTGTATCAGTCAAATCGCAACCAGGCAGGTAGACCAAGTTCTTCTGCTTTTTCCGTAAGCCATCTAAGATAGATATGGTATGGTTCGGAGTGCCATTATAGTTGCCCCACATCATCGGTTTGTTATCTGCATTTGGACCTATTACGGCAATCTTACCACCCTTCTTCAACGGCAGAACGTTCTGCTTGTTCTGTAGTAGCACAATGCATTGGCGTGCCATATCAAGAGCCTTTTGTGCACTTTCCTTTGTTGACATAGCCGAATAGGGAATCTTCGACCATTCTACAAGACTTGGGTCATCCATCTCACCTAAATCGAAACGTCCTTCGAGTAGTCGCAACACATGCTTGTCAACTTCTTCCTCGCTGATTAAACCTCTGCGTACAGCCTCGGGAATACTCTTGTAGACATATCCCCATCCACATTCCACATCAGTACCAGCAAGTGTGCCCACTGCTGCCGCATGTACAGCATCAGACGACGACTTGTGATTCTGGTGGAAGTCGCTTATGGCTCCACAGTCGCTTACCACCAGATACTTGAATCCCCACTCGTCACGGAGAATCTGTTGGAGTAAACGAGAATTGCCGCAGCAGGGCTCATCGTCCAAACGTTGATAGGCACACATCACTTCTCTCACTTGTGCATCTTCGACAAGAGTTTTGAATGCAGGCAAGTAGGTTTCCCAGAGATCCCGTGGCTCAATGTCGGTTAGATTCGCTGTGTGGCGTGTGTATTCAGGTCCACTGTGTACAGCATAGTGTTTGGCACAAGCCCACAATTTACGATATTTTGACGATTCAGGTCCTTGAAGGCCACGTACTACCTGTGTTCCCATTACTGATGTCAGATAAGGATCTTCTCCATAAGTTTCCTGCCCACGTCCCCAACGAGGATCACGGAAGATGTTGACATTCGGTGTCCATACCGACAAACTATGGAATTTCTCGTCTTCACCACCCTGATCATACATGCGGTGGTTATATTGGGCTCGAAACTCTGTACTTGCCACATCGAAAACTTTGTAAACCATTTCTGGATTCCATGATGCCGCCATTCCGATGGGTTCGGGGAAAACCGTAACATTGCCCATGTTTGCTGCACCATGTAGCGCCTCGCTCCACCAAAAGAATTTTTTTATACCAAGACGTGGAATTGCAGGACTTTCATCCAACATCAGTAGAGATTTCTCCTCCAAAGTTAGTCGCTTACAAAGGTCTGCAGCACGCTCCTTTGCACTCAGATTTGGATTCTGATAAGGCAGTTGCTCTTGTGCAACAGCGTTAGTAAAAGTTGTTAGCACCAAAGCCAACATTAGTGTTCTTGTTCTAAGTCGCATAGTAATCTTGTCTGGTTTGTTCTACAATTTTAGTTATACTTATTTGCTGCAAAGTTACATATTATTTTCGACAACTCTTGTCATCATCTCATCATTTTTCTATCTCTAATGTTTCATATTTTTTCCTTTATGTTTCAAGTTGGTTAAGCATAGAACGATTGAAAAATGCCTGCCGCATTTTGATATGATATTTGTAAATCGGTTTCGCGAGTGTTCGTTTCGAATGAAATAAAAATGGTTTTTTATTTTGCATTACGCTCACTTATTAGTAACTTTGCAGTCAGCAAAAAGAAAAAGATGTTACCATGAACATAGATCATATTAATGAAAGTCTGGCCCGACAGGAAGGTTTATCGAAGACGTTGGGCATGGAATTTATCTCAACCCCCGAACCCGATACATGTATGGCTCGTATGCAAGTGAACGAATGCAATCGACAGCCGTTTGGCTTTCTTAGTGGTGGTGCTTCGTTGGCTTTGGCTGAGAACCTTGCAGGTGTGGGTTCGCTGGCGTTGTGTCCCGACAAGATTGGTGTGGGTATCAATGTGACTGGTTCGCACATGAAAGCGGTGCTTGAGGGCGATACTGTGACGGCAAAGGCGCGTTTGTTGCACAAAGGTAGGACACTCCATCAATGGCACGTTGAGATTTGCAATGAAGCTGGCGAATTGATTTCGTCGGTAGAAGTGACTAACTATATTATTCCGAAAGGAAAGTGATGAGTTTTGCTTATTATCGATTGCCTCATACTGCTGACTATCAAGTGGTTCGGCAAGGTGAGGGTGAACCGCTGACGTTAAGTTCTCTACGTGAACTGAACGGTCAACAGGGATTTGTTATTGCTCCTTTTGTGGTGAGCAATGATTGTCCAATTGTGGTCATTCGGGGAGATGAATGCTTGACTTTGCCAATTCCACCGAAGAAAGATGAGGAATCTTTGAAGTCGTGGACGGCAGAGATGCCTGATCGGCATAAGTCACAAGATGCTCTGCTAAAGGAAGCATCAAATTCCTACAAGGAGACTTTTACTCGCTTCCATGATGCTTTGGAAAAGGACCAGTTCCGCAAATTGGTACTTTCGCGAAGTGAGCGTGTTGATGTTGATGGTCAACTCGATGCAGAAGAATTGTTTTTCGAGGCCTGTCGCCGATATCCTCGTATGTATGTGGCTTTGTTCACAACCCCTCAAACTGGAATGTGGCTGATGGCTACACCTGAGGTTTTGGTGCAACGGAACTCTTCACCATTCGTTCCTCTTCAGACAGGAACTCATTTGTCGGAGACAAACGGTTTGGAAAATAAAGGAAACGAATACTTCACAATGGCTTTGGCGGGAACGATGAGACTTGAAGGAGACTTGTTGCGATTTGATAATCCTGACCGAAGCGGAGTACAGGATATTCGGTGGAGTCAGAAGAATATTCAGGAACAACGGCTTGTGGCTACCTATATTGCTGAAACGCTAAAGAACTTTGCAGAGGGGATTATCGAGAAGGGACCTTATACAACTCGTGCTGCTAATCTCGTACATCTGCGCAGTGACTTTACGTTTGTTCCTAAAGCAGATTTAGGCATTGGAGATATGGTGGCAGCTCTTCATCCGACACCTGCTGTTTGCGGTTTGCCGAAGGAGGAAGCACGTGCTTTCATTTTAGAAAACGAGTCCACTGCGCGCTGCTACTACAGTGGTTTCTGTGGCCCCTTGAACTTGGGCTCCGATACTCGTTTCTATGTCTCGCTTCGATGTATGGAAATCTGTTATGACCATTGTCAACTATATGCTGGTGGTGGTTTGCTTATTGATAGCGTCGAAGATCAGGAGTGGCAAGAGACGGAAGCAAAGATGCAGACGATGAGAGGACTTTTATAGAGTTGAGAGTTGATGGTTGAGAGTTGATATTTATGATTTACTATTCTCATCTTTTCGATTCTCGTTGAACTATATAAGTAATCTCGCTGAACTATTATATAAATAAGGTGGTCATTTGCGGAATCTGCGTTCAATGACCATTTGGGACTAATGAATAATCGATTGAATCGTGTATAGTAATAAGGAAAATGTAAACATACTGACGGCGTTGTTAGTCGGTCATGGCGTAAAGCATGCTGTGGTGTGTCCGGGAAGCAGAAATGCACCTCTTGTGCATAATCTCGTTACGTGTCCCGACATTAGTTGTTACAGCGTGACTGATGAGCGTTCGGCTGGCTTCTATGCAATGGGAATAGCACTTGCTATTAGCGAGCCTGTGGTGGTTTGTGTTACATCTGGTACTGCTTTGCTCAATTTACTCCCAGCCGTAGCAGAAGCCTATTATCAGCGAGTCCCGTTGGTTGTAGTCTCCGCAGATCGTCCTCAGCAATGGATTGACCAACTTGATGGACAGACACTTCCTCAGGCAGATGCCTTGGGAAGATTTGTACGCAAGGCTGTAACGCTTCCTGAACCGAATGATGATGAAACGCGTTGGTATTGCAACCGACTCGTGAATGAGGCTCTTTTGGCAACTGTTCAGCAAGGTGGCGGCCCAGTTCATATCAACGTGCCGATGACGGAACCGCTATATACATTTACAACGGAAGTTTTGCCAACGGAACGTGTGATTAGTTTGGCAACGGCTCGCAACGATAGACGACTATTAGCAAATATCTCAGAACAATTCCTCCAATCTCAGAAACCTATGATTGTGGTTGGACAAACTATGCGCGGTCGTCTTACGGAGGACGATTTCAAAGGAATCGATTCCTGGGCAGTTGTTTTGAATGAGTCGTTAAGTGTCGGAAATGGTGGCTGCTGCTTCGACGAGGTGCTTATTAAGGATAATTCTGAGACGCTTCAGCCAGATTTTGTTTTGGTTCTGGGCGATACGCTCGTGAGCAAACGCTTGAAGAAATTCCTTCGTGGATTGTCGGCAGAAGTTTCGATATGGGCTGTCAGTGAAGATGGACAGATACACGACACTTTCAAAAATCTTCATGGCGTTATTGAAGGTCGACCCAAAGATGTGCTTGCCGACTTGAAGGAACTGATAGTTAAGAAACAGCCGGAATCAATCAATGCTTTTAAAATTCGATGGGGAGAACAGTTGAAGAAGGCAAATGAAGTAGCGCAAAAATACAGTCCTGATTATTCGCAGATGGCTGCCGTGAAATTACTCGAGAAGCAATTGGGTAGTGCAGAGGGAATGGACGTTCATTATGGAAATAGTTGTGCAATTCGTCTGGCGAATATCTATGCGCGTCATTTCGTATACTGCAATCGTGGTGTAAATGGCATAGAGGGAACACTCTCAACGGCAGCAGGCTTTTCACTTGTTAAGGAAGGACTTGTATATTGCGTTTTAGGCGACCTGAGTTCCTTCTATGATTCTAATGGCTTATGGCAACGAGACTTGCGGCGGAATCTCCGTATTTTGCTGCTCAACAATGGTTGCGGCGGAATCTTTGAGAAGTTCGAGGGCCTAAAGGCAAGCCCTGCTCGTGAGCGATTTGTGATGGTTCAACATCAGACATCTGCCGAAGGAATCTGCCAAAGTTATGATGTTAACTATAGGGTTGCCAGAAGTATGGAAGAACTACAGGCAGGGATTGAGTGGCTAACAGCAACTCATTTATCTGGAGGAAGGGCAGAAGAAAGACCTTTGCTCCTCGAGGTCTTCACGAATTCAGAAGAAGACTCCCGAACAATGGAAAAATATTACGAATTATTTTGAAACATATAAGAATGGAAAGAACTTGGAAAAAGATTGAAGGCGTTGACTTCAAGGAAATACTCTTTGAAGAGTATAATCACATAGCAAAGATAACGATTAACCGCCCACGCTATCGCAATGCGTTCACACCATTGACCACGTGGGAACTTTCGCAAGCATTCAATATCTGCCGCGACCGTCTCGACTTGCGTGTTGTGATTCTGACGGGTGCTCTGTCGGAAGTGCCTGTGGGTAAGAATGTGGAGGATGTAAAACACGCCTTTTGCTCAGGTGGCGATATGCACGTGAAAGGACACGGAGGCTATATTGACCAACAAGGTGTGCCCCGACTTAGTGTGCTGGACGTACAGATGCAGATTCGCCGTTTGCCCAAACCTGTTATTGCGATGGTCAATGGCTATGCTATTGGAGGAGGTCATGTGTTGCATGTGGTTTGTGACTTGAGCATTGCGAGTGAGAATGCAATGTTCGGACAGACAGGTCCGAAGGTGGGTTCGTTCGATGCAGGTTTTGGTTCAAGTTATTTGGCTCGTATTGTTGGACAGAAGAAGGCCCGCGAGATTTGGTTCCTGTGTCGCCAATATTCGGCTGAAGAAGCGTTACAGATGGGACTTGTAAACAAGGTCGTTCCATTGAGTAAACTTGAAGATGAGTGTGTGGATTGGGCAGAAACGATGATGGAACGTTCACCATTGGCGTTGCGTATGATTAAGGCTGGACTTAACGCCGAACTCGATGGACAAGCAGGCATTCAGGAACTAGCGGGTGACGCTACGATGCTCTACTATTGCCTCGATGAGGCGCAAGAGGGTGGTCGTGCCTTCCTCGAAAAGCGCAAGCCAGACTTCGATCAATACCCACAATTCCCATAGGATTTACGGTAAAAAGATATAAAAGTAAAGGGGTAACTTTGCCCTATGATGCGGATGAAAAAAAGAGAGGATTATTTCTTTTTTTGCAATAAGATGTCGAAGAAAATCAATATAGAGGAACGACTATTCCACTTCAAGCAGCCTGCAGGCACTTCGCGAGGCGTTTATCTAACTCGCCGCTCGTGGTTCTTGACTATGCATGATAGTGAAGGAGGAGAAGCGATAGGTGAGTGTGCGCCGTTGCCACAACTCTCTTGTGATGATATTCCAGACTATGCTCAGGTGCTTCGAGGGTACTGTGATGACGTGGAACGCACAGGCGAGATTCCCTATGAGGCGCTTCGCCCTTATCCGTCGATGCTATTCGGTTTGGAGCAATGCCTTACGCCTTGTCCCAAACCGCAGAAAGACTTATTGATTCCCATCAACGGATTGATTTGGATGGGGACCTTCGAGGAAATGTATCAGCGGATAGAGGAGAAACTGGCTACAGGGTTCCATTGCGTGAAATTGAAAATTGGAGCCATTGATTGGGAACGTGAGATTGCGCTCATTCGCTTCATCCGTCAGCATTTTACACGTGAGCAAATTGAATTGCGTGTGGATGCGAATGGTGGATTCTCGATGGAAAATGCGATGAATCGGTTGGAGGAACTGGCCCGATATGATATTCATTCCATCGAACAACCTATTAAAGCCTCGCCTCAGGGTGAGAATCGTAGGTGGGCAGATATGGCTCTGCTTTGCAAGGATTCATCGTTGCCAATAGCATTGGATGAAGAACTGATAGGCGTGAATTCACTTGAAGAGAAGAAGTCGTTGCTCGACACGATTCATCCACGTTATATTATATTGAAACCTTCGCTTCATGGTGGCATGAATGGAACGAGAGAATGGGTTAGATTGGCTCGCGAACGGGAAATCGGCTCGTGGATTACTTCGGCTTTGGAAAGCAATGTCGGACTTTATACTATAGCCCTACTTGCAGAAGAACTCTATGGTCCAGATATCAAGATGCCACAAGGTTTAGGCACTGGTCAATTATTCACCGACAATATTCCAATGCCTCTGGAAGTTCGGGGAGAAAAATTGTGGGTGAGCAAGTAGAGGGAAAGGGTCCAATTTGCAGTTTTCTTCAGTTTTGTGTCCAAATTGAGAAATATTCCTGCAAAATTGTTTCTGTCTTTCGTTTGAGTAGATTCTTCTGATAATTTTTCAGCGATGTTCAGCCAAACAAAAATGCTGTTGCCCTCCTATACCGAGTGGCAACAGCATTAGTTTGTTAGTTTTTAAAAATACTTAAATCTCGTCAGCGCCATAGACGTAGGGACGCATAGCGGCTTCGTAGTCGAAGATTTCACCTTCTTTGAAGAATCGCTTGAGTTCGATGGCAGCATTCGATGTGGAGTCACTTGCATGAACGATGTTCTGCTGATTACTCATCGAATAGTCGCCACGAATGGTTCCTGGAGCAGCCTCGCGACCATTGGTGCTTCCTGTCATTGCGCGTACCACCTGAACTGCATCTTTGCCCGTGATTGCCAAAGCCACAACGGGCGATGCCATCATCGAGGCAGCGAGGGTGGGGAAGAAAGGACGATCGGCCAGATGGGCATAGTGTTCGCGAAGGATAGGTTCATCGAGTTGCATCATCTTCATGCCAGAGATACGAAGGCCTCGACGTTCGAAACGAGTCACAATTTCACCGATCAGTTGACGCTGTACGCAACTGGGTTTTAGTAATACTAATGTTGTTTCCATTGTTCTTTTATTGTTTGTTATTGAATATTTTGAATTAGATAGGAGTTCTTACGGGAAAGAGGAATCTTTATTTGATGACGACTTTCTTACCATTAATGATGTAAATGCCCTTTGCCAGTTCATGGTTGACGCGACGTCCGCTAAGATAGTAGATGACTTTCTCATTATCAGCGGGCATTTCATTTTCACTCTCTACTTGCTCAATGCCGCTGATGTAACCGCCATCTCCATAATATCCCTTGATGATTGCATCAACGAGGTCTTGCTGATTGAACTTAGGCACACTGCGATTATCTCCATCTGAAAGTCCCATCCAGTGGAAAGTTCCCATATCGTTCTTCTTTGTCTGTTCTACGAAGTAGCGATAGAAATTGACCATATTTGAGCGATAGTTGTCATAAGCATTGTCGGTGCTTGTTCCCCATTCACCGAAAATTACGGGTGCACCTTTGCTTACGAGATGTGTCTTCAGATTGTTGATTGTTGTCGTGAGTTGACTTTTGGCAGACGAGAGATTCTGGATGTCAGGATAACTATGTACCTCAAAGATAATGTGGTTTGCCACTTCGTCATTGGGCAACTTCATTTGTTTCAGAGGGTCTTGCAGATGTGAGTTCCAGTTTCCACTACCATCGCAGGCCCCATAGGTGTTGACGATGAGGTTGCGTTGTGCATTGTTACCCCCAGTTGCACGCACGGCATTGACGAAACTCTGCGCATAACTATTAATGGCATTATAGGCCGATGTCGCTATCGAGGCATCATAGCCACCAGAAGCAGCAAACGAAGCAAAGCACCATGAGTCTTTCACGTCGAGCATCTCGTTGTATCCTTCGAAGAGAAGATGTTCGTCGTAGTCTCTGAACTCTTCGGCAATCTGTGTCCAGATAGCCTCGAAGCGTTCGCGTTGCTGAGAATAAATGTCCTCGTCGGCTACGAGCCAGGCTGTATTGGAAGCACCTGTGTCGTGATGAACATTCAGAATGCAATACATGCCGGCATCAATTACGTAGTCAACAATCTGCTTCACTCGGTTCATCCAAGCAGTCTTGATTTCAGTACCAAGGTCGTCCTTCGAGGCGTACCAAATACTGTTGCTACTGGATGTGAAGGAAAATTTTGCCTCCATGTGAGGATACCAAGTTACTGGAACGCGAATGGCATTGAATCCTGCATCCTTGAACATCTTCATCAACGATGCTTTTGTGACAGGTTGTCCCCAAGCCTTTTCGTAGTCTGAAGGTGTGCGACTCGTCCAATGTTCAATCCACATATTCAACGTGTCGCCAGAATTGCTATCCAGAGTATTGCCGAGATTCCAGCCAACAGCCATATTTGCCACAGCCTCCTTGGCCGTTTCGAACTCACTGCTTTGCGCCCATGTCGTCGAAACCGACATTGACAAAAGTCCTATCAGAAGAATAGATCCCTTCCTCATCTCACATTACCTTATTAGTTATTCATTACTAATTTCTCATTACTCATTATCATCTACTTACCCTCGTACCACTTCTTCAGCACGTAGAAGGCTTTCTTCTTCTGACCTTCATCGCTGAAAAGACCTTTACGGTTGTAGTAGTTCTGAATGTCGGTGAGAACTCGTCGTGGTGAGCGGAAGTCCTTTAGAATCCAAGGCGTAGTGCCAGCAAGTCCTTCAATCTTATCGAGCATTGCAGTGTTCTGGATATAGAGATTCTCCTGGAATTCCTCCGTCCATCGCTGATTCTTCTCACCATGCAATCCGGCCTTGGCTCCACCGCCAAATTCGCTGATGATAACGGGTTTGTCGTAAGGGATCTCCCACGTCATCTTGGGTGCATCATTCACGTCGCGATACCAGCCGATGTACTGATTGAAGGATACCACATCGACATATTTGTTCATGTTGTCCTGCAACTTGTTGTGATAGTTGGCAGCACCAGTCACTTCCATTGCCATCGAGATGAGACGAGTGGAATCCTGCGAACGGGCATAGGTTGCGAGTTTGCCAAGGAAATCGTCGCGCTCAGGCGAATGAGGAGTCTCGTTGGCAATCGACCAGATGATGACATTAGCGCGGTTGTGGTCGCGGGCAATCATGTCGTGCAACTGTGCTTCGGCGTTCTTGTAGGTGTCGGGATTCGACCATGAAATTGTCCAGTATACAGGAATTTCCGACCAAACCAGTATTCCCATGCGCTCTGCCTCACGTACTGCGTACTCATTGTGTGGATAGTGGGCTAAACGAACGAAGTTACATCCCAGCTCCTTTGCCCAAGAAAGCAAGGTATGAGCGTCTTCCGTACAATTGGCACGACCGCCTCCATAAGGTTTTTCCTCGTGAATACTGATACCTTTCAGGAAGATAGGCTCGCCATTGAGTAGGATTTGCTTGCCGCGTGTCTCAATGGTGCGGAAACCAATTTCGTCGGTAAGGGTTTCCCCGTCCATTTCTATTTCCACCTTATATAATTTAGGGTTGTCGGGACTCCACAATTTGGGCTTTGCCTTCATATAGATAGAGGCTGTTCCATCAGTGAGTGTAGTGAGTTCTTTCTTCACTTTCAGTTCAGGAATTCGCAATGCAATCTTGTGCCCTGCTTCTGCCTTATTGAGTTTCACGGAGAAACCGACTCGGCGACCTTCAAGACTGAGCAACTGGAGCGAATAGTTCTCGATATAGGTTGGTGATACTTCTACGAGGAGAACGTCGCGAGTGATACCTCCATAGTTCCACCAGTCGAAAATCTGTGTGGGAACATCATCAGCATGGCGTTTGTTGTCGACTTTTAAGATGACGACATTCTCACCGTCCTGCAATAGATCGGTCACGTCGAAGTTGAAGGGTGTGAACCCACCGATATGATGTCCTGCATGACGTCCGTTCACATAGACTTGAGCATCGTAGTTGACTGCTCCGAAATAGAGCAATGTGCGACGTCCGTCGGCTTTTTTCTTTGCATTGTCGACTTGGAATCTACGCATGAACCACACTGTTCCCTCATAGAAGAACAGGCGCTCGTCACGTGTGTTCCAGTCTGAGGGGATAGGCATTGTCTCTGCCTTATCGAAGTCGTATTCAATGAGATCCTCAGGACGCTGAGGCTTTGCATTGCGGAAAAATCCCCAACTCATGGGTTTCATTCGATAATCGTAATAGCCCTCTTCCTGCACGTCGATAATGTAGTGCCAGTCGCCATTGAGAGAAGTGATGTTTCGATTCAGTACATTTCCCAGTTGTGGCACTTGCTGAGCCTGTACTGAAACGAAAGGTGCTACGAAGAGCACAAGGATGGTCAGTAGTTTTTTCATGTTGTTGTTGAATGGTTATTGGTGCAAAGGTACAAAAAAATGTTCAAGGTTCAAAGTTTTTTTGTACTTTTGCAGATGGAATGATGACACTTGAAGAATTTCTAACAGAATGGAACGACGGCAATGAGCGTTTGCTTGTTCATACCAGTGGTTCAACGGGACAACCTAAACCATTGTGGGTGGAGAAGGTGCGTATGTTAGCATCGGCTCGTATGACATGCGATTTTCTTGGGTTGAAAAATGGTGATACAGCATTGCTTTGCATGCCTCTTGACTATATAGCAGGTAAGATGATGGTCGTGCGTTCTTTGGATCGTGGACTCAAGTTAATCAACGTGGAACCAAGTGGTCATCCTTTGAAGGCTATTCCATTCTGTTCCAATGGGGAAGGGAAGATTATTGACTTCGCCGCTATGGTCCCTTTACAGGTTTGGAATTCACTACAGGTGGCAGCAGAGCGAGAAGAATTGCGGCAGGTGCGACATCTTCTCATTGGTGGTGGAGCAATTGATAAACGTATGGCAGAGGCCTTGCATGATTTCCCGTATGCAGTTTGGAGTAGTTATGGTATGACCGAAACGCTTTCCCATATTGCTTTGAGAAGACTCAATGGACCGGAAAGTTCTGAATGGTATACACCATTGCCAGGTGTTAACGTTTCTCTTGGTGAGGAAGGTTGCCTTATGATAGAGGCTCCACTTGTTTGTGCAGAGCGATTGGTGACAAATGATTTGGCAGAGATAAGGGAAACTCATTCTTCGGGTTCATCTTCTGTGGAATTCCGCATTCTCGGGCGTCGAGACAATGTTGTTTGCACTGGAGGAGTGAAGATACAGACGGAGGAAGTAGAACGCAAACTTGCTGACCATATTTCAGTACCATTCCTAATTACGAAACGCAGAGATGAGAAATTTGGTGAAGTGGTGGTGATGCTTTATGAAGGTTCCAATGACGAATCCCTGCGTGCCATTTGCCAACAAGTTTTGCCTAAATATGAGCAGCCACGACAGTTTATCTCGGTTATTCATTTACCTCTGACTGAAACGGGCAAACCTGCACGTAAGGAGGCTGAGCGAATAGCGGAAGGAAAATAGCGAGAACTCTTTTGATGATGATAATACAGAAAGAGCGGCGAACCTAATGGGTCGCCGCTCTTTGCAGTTGTATAGTATGTCTATTCCGACAAATCGTCGTCGTTCCACGCACGGTAGTCCTTCACCTTGAAGCGAAACTCCACTCCTCCGTAGAAAGAACTGAAGAAAAACCCTCCGCCACCACCTCCTGCATCCCCGAAGCCGGCGGTCTCGTCATCGTTGCCGAGAAGTCGGTCGAACCATGATGTGTTGTTGGCACTGGGTATGTCTGGTGATGTGATGCTGTCGTCATTCGATGAAGAATAGAAGAACAGCAGTATCAGCAACAGTGTGCACACGATGAGAAAAGCTTTGTCGCGCATAGACACTCAATGTTTTGGAGTTGTTAATCTTCCCAGATGTTTTGGCTTGAACCTTCCATCTGTCCGTTGGTGATGACCATGCCGCCACCTCCGCCTCCGCCCATGGGATCACCCTTGGCGTCGGCCCAGTCAAAACTGTGGCCGTCTTGCATTACTTGCTGATTCAGTTGTGTGGCGACGATTTCAATAGCGGGGCTAATATACACTTTTTTCATATTGTTTTCCTCCTTACTTTACAATGAATTTAACTCCGTTAACTACATAGAAGCCCTTTTGAAGATTTTTACTACCCAACTCACGATAAGTGGGAGAAACCATACGGCCTTGCATATCATAGACAGGTGCGTTTACATCGATGAATTGTGATGCATCAACGGCCTGAATGCCTGTCGGCACGTCTCCCTGACCTTCACCAAAGATGATGTCGAAGGCAGAGAGTTTAGCAGTGGTGCTACTCGATGCCGAAGTGAAGTAAGCACGGAACGGTGCAATGTTAGCATAACTGTAACTGCTGACTAAGTCTCCAGAATTGTAGAACTGGTTCTTTGCGAAGTAGAATACATTCTCTTCCTTTGCAATCTGTGCACCAGCGTAGGTACCCTTACTCGTGAAGGTGTATGTAGCCTCAGTTTCATCTATGGTAGCAGTTCCAGTTGAGGTCTCGCCAGTGAAGGTGTAGTCTGCTTCATCCATTGTTGTGGTAGCCTTGATGAGTGTACCTTTCTGCGTTACAACAAATGAAATTCCATCTTCAGAACTGTTTTCCGTCAGTTGTACGAGATAAGGAGTGTTGGCTGTAGATGTAGTCACATCGACTAATTCGGGGAAGTAAGCATAGGTTGTACCACCAATCTGAGTCAGTGCAGCCGATTCCTGCATATAGTGCAAAGAGAAGGTTGAACCATCGATGTTGGTGTGAGTACCGTCGGTAACCGCAACGATAAACGGCATAATCAACGATGCATTCTGAACCTTACCATAACTATCCTTTGTAATCTGGCGCTTGTAGGATGCATAGTTGGCTGCATCAACTTGGATATCATAAAGTGCATAGAAAGGATTCATGTCAGTTAGTACAATATTCTTACCTGCACGGAATGTTCCACTCGTAGTCATATAAGCAACGTTGTCGAGTGTTGATGTCGTGCTCTGGGGCAGATAGAACAAGGCATTCGTAGCAAGACTATCTTTTAAGTTCTCAAGCGTAGTTGTTGAAGTAGAGATAACAGAAGACAGGTTGCTTGCATCAATGTAAAGAATCTGAGTTGCAGTATCGGGTGTTTCTATGTTTTCGTCAGCAATCTCA
Organism: Prevotella sp.; assembly: GCA_024697645.1. GTDB lineage: Bacteria > Bacteroidota > Bacteroidia > Bacteroidales > Bacteroidaceae > Prevotella. Next base: position 47,797 of record JAILFH010000037.1, on the reverse strand, counting down.
GCAGCAATGGCAGTTTGGATTTCATCTGTCATCAAGTAACCTTTCATGGATTCCTGTGTATCATGATCGATTGTTCCCAATGTCAGACCCCACATGCTGTTGGTGGCTACTGTTCCATTGTCCTTATACAATGTATTGTCATAGATCTTCGTCCATGTTAGAACAGGATCGAAGGTCTTGGCCTTCAGGTTGATAACCATCGTGTAATAAGCGTAGTAACGATGCTGCCAGGAAGTTGTCGGAGCAATGTTCCAGCGGGTCTCATCGGCAGTGAACACGTAATAGGTTCCTGAACTCTTAATCTCGTCGGTATCTTTTCCAGAAGCATTCAGAACGACTTTTACAAAACTACCGCCCGTACCGCCATCTGCAACAGCAGCAGTATAGGTGGCAACGGAGAATGGATATTCTTCCAGTGCACTTGCAGTACCGCTACCCGTATTGCTCAAGTCTTCAGCATTGTTGAATTTAAATGCCTTGTCACCTGCAACAGAAGTGTAGACTTTCGTTGTATAGTCGGCATCGGGACTATAAGCACTATCATAGAGCCCATTATCGCCATCGCCATCGATAGGGACGAAATATTCGGATGTTACATAACTGTAACGGCCAGCACCATGACCAGTTCCATCATAGTATGTCTCGTCGCCGTACTTACTATAAAGATCTGAGAAGGTGAAGGTTAAGTCAACATCTTTATACTTCTCAGGTACATAGAATTCAAATACACCACCGCTCACTGAGAAGTCATCTGCAGTAAATGATTCTGTAAGACTCAATTCATTTCCATCACTGCACACAATATCCATCTTGTCAATGTAGGGATCGAGTGCCTGAAGCATCAGGTCGATAGTTACCAATGCGACACCAGTGTCGACACCATCGATGGCAAATTTAACGGCATCGTTGTTCATTAGTCCTAAATCGTAACTACCAGAAGCATTACTGCTATTCACGGTTATTGTCTTTTGGACAGTTTTGCCCGTTCGGTCATAGACGTTGATGGTGTACTCTTCTGGTGTAGTGCCGTCAGCATAGGCATAATTGATGAAAGCGCCTACGATGCGGTAACCGATGGGAACCTCGTTATTACTCGAGTTGGTAATTTCAACAGGAGTCTCGACGAAATAGGTATCGTTTTTCAAACCATAATAATAGTTGCCATTCACCTGCATTTCGTAGATGTTCTTCGTTGTTGCTACATCAGCAGGTGCACCATCCTCTACAGCATCATCTTGATAGAGATAGTTGTAGGCTATGAGGTCCTTTACTTCCTCATAGTCGAAACTATAGTATGTTGCTCCATCTTTCGTGTGAGCAGTAAGTTCACCAATATCAATCTTACTGGTATTGAATCCTGACTTCACCATGCTGACTGCTGTAGAGTTTGTAGAGGTGGGCTGCACATTGGCAGTGAAGGTTCCTTCTGCGGTGAAGAAGATTTCGAATGACTGGATAGTTACACCGTAGTATTCTGCTGTACGAGTCATTCGGAAATAGAGTTGGTTGCTCATGTCGTCTTCCGTCAGACTTGTGCGCTCAATGGTGAAAGTCTCTCCTGTTGTTCCGTCAATCGCGATGTCACCGTCAGTGTCAGATGTGGCCACAGCATTGTAATCAGTAAGCACTTGGTCGCCCTGATCCATATTCACACCCTCTTCCCATGCTTCAGTCTCATAGAATCGGAGAACAGATGAAGCATCAAGCATGTGAGCCGTGTTGTTTTTAGTCACAGTCACATCGGGATTGCTTCTTAAGTCGTCCCTGAGAACGAGTTTATAGCCTGTGAACCGATATCCTTTGGGAAGGGTAACAGTGATGAACATATTTCTAGCCATACCGCCTACAAGAATCAAATTGTCGTTGTAGGTGCTGATGTCGGCAGAAGGTACGGCTATTTCTCCACTTTCTGTTAGGTCGGGCTTGTCGGCAGTTACCATTGTCAACGCCAATTGTTCATGACGCCACAAAGAAGAATAACCAGACGCGAAACCAGTTTCCTGCGATTCTGTCACAGCAGCAACGAGGTTACCCGTTTTCGGACTGATAGTCACATTTTGGGCTTGTATAGGTAGAACCAAAGCGGACATTACAAATGCCGCAACCCATACAAACCAACTGGGTTTGTTTTGTAAAGATGCTTTCATAAAATCTGTTTTAAAATTGTAGAGATGTTTTGATTTTATTCTTGTCTAAAAAAGAGCCTTAAATGAACCTTAAAATAATCGCATCATATAAATATGGTGCAAAAGTAAGAAATTTATTTGAAAAATGCAAGTTTTTATTGATAAATGTTCGTTTTGTGCCTAAAAATGTTCTAATATGTTATGTTTGCTGTTAGAAAGTAATTGTTGATATGGTATGAAAAATATTAAGGTTTCCTAATAGTTTTAGGTTCATAGTATGTAAACATTTTTGCGTGGTTAAGATATGTATAAATAGAAAGAGCGGCGAGCCCAATGGCCCACCGCTCCTTGCAGTTGTATAGTTTGTCTATTCCGACAGATCGTCGTCGTTCCACGCACGGTAGTCCTTCACCTTGAAGCGAAACTCCACTCCTCCGTAGAAAGAACTGAAGAAGAACCCTCCGCCACCACCTCCTGCTTCACCGAAGCCGGCGGTCTCGTCATCGTTGCCGAGAAGTCGGTCGAACCACGACGTGTTATTGGCACTGGGTATGTCTGGTGATGCGATGCTGTCATCATTCGATGAAGAATAGAAAAACAGCAGTATCAGCAGCAGTGTGCACACGATGAGAAATGCTTTGTCGCGCATAGACACTCAATGTTTTAGAGTTGTTAATCTTCCCAGATGTTGGGACTGGAATCTTCCATCTGGCCGTTGGTGATGACCATGCCGCCACCACCGCTTCCGCCCATGGGATAGCCCTTAGAGTCAGCGTGATCGTACGACTGAATCATGAAAAACTTCTCGTTCTTATATTCTACCACTTCTGTGAGCGGCTTCTGATAAACTGCTTTCATATGAGTGGCCCTCCCTTATTTAACATTAAACTTAATACCCTTAACTACATAGATGCCTCGTGGCAGATTCTTGCCGGCAATCTCGCGAACAGTGGTCGCAACCATACGTCCGTAAATATCATAGACCGGTGCATTCGGGTCTACCATTACAGGTTCTTCCTCAACGGTATTAATGCCCGTTGTGTCGAAATTCTCTCCGTAGAAGATGTTCAGACTCTTAGCACTAGAACCGCCACTAGTTCTGAAGTAAGCACGGAATGGGTAAACGTACAGATTAGCCCTGTTCAGAGTCTGAATGTCAAGGAACATATTGTGTGCGAAATAGTAGACGTTATTGCTGGCCTTGGCAAGCAACTTTCCTGAGAATGAACCCGTGGGAGTGAAGGTTACTGAAGACTTGTCATCAATACCAGTACCAGCAGTTCCAGCGAACTCATAGTTGGCGTCCATACCACTGGTGGCCTTCAGCAGAGCACCTGTCTGTTTCACTATGAATGAAGGAGTAGATCCCGTGGCAGATGCCACGCTTTCAACTTTCACAACATAAGGAACATTAGGAACAGTCTTCGTCATGCCTACAAGCGGGAGCACGTGGATATAGTCGTCTTCTGTAAGTGGGTTATTGCTCAAACAACTACCAGAAGTCTGAATCTGATGAACGGAGAACTTATTGCCATCACTGTCACTATGCACGCCATTTGCATCGACTGCAATCTCGAACGGAACGATGATAGAAGCATTGGTAACCTGACCATTGGTCTGCCAAGTGATATCGCGGGTATAGGTGATGTTGTTAGGAGCAGCCTGCACCTGAATATCATAGGGAGCATAGAAAGGCTTGCGGTCGGTCAGTACAATGTTCTTACCTGCCATGAACGAACCACTTGCTGTCTTATAGGCAAAGTTGTCGGCTGTCGAGGTCATGTTCTCCGGCAAGTAGATCAGCACATTCTTTGCAAGTGCGTCTCTCAGACTTACCAAATCGTAACCTGAACTAGCAACTATTGTAGACAACAGGCTACCATCAACATAGAGAATCTGGTCTGCCGATTCTGGGGCACCTTCTTGTCCAATGGTAGGACCATCATGAGCCTGAGTCTCAACTCCATTGAAGGCATCCATAATCTCCTTTACAGAAAGGTAACCGCCGCTTTCCGGATAAGTACCATCTGTATCCTTTGCTCTCAGGGTTAATCCCCACATCGACTTGTTGGCTTCGATATCCTTGCCGGATTCATCCTGGTCAGCATAGCAAGTCACATCATAGACTTTTTTCCACTCTAAACTTGGTGTATATTGTCTTGCAACCAATTCAATATCCATGCGATAGAATGCGTAACTACGATGCTCCAGTGCAGTTGTGGGAGCAATATTGTAACGGGTTTCATCAGCAGTAAACACATAATATATACCACTCTTCTGATCCTCCTTAGAGGCATTCATAACAATATCTGAAAACGCTCCGGTCTTGCTACTGCCATCGGGGTCAGTAGAGCCGAGATAAGTTGACACAGAGAATGGGTACTCCTGCAGTGTTTTCGTACCAGTACCGCTGCCTGTAAGTTCTTCCGCGTTGTTGAACTTGAAGCGGATGTTACCAGCCACTCCCGTGTAGATCTTATCTGTGCAAGCATGATTTGGATCATAGCCTGAATCGTACAGACCATTATCACCATTACCATCAACCGTTTCAAAGTATGGCGATGTTACAAAACTATAGCGTGCATTGCCTGTTCCTCCATAGGTTACATCACCATATTGGCTGAAGAGGTCGCGGAAGGTGAAGGTTAAATCATGATTGCTATAGTCCGTCGGAATATAGAAGATGAACTTACCGCCACTCACTGAGAAGTCATTGGCTGTGAACGTCTGGATGAGTTCCAGTTGCTTGCCTTGGGCATCCTTCTCACTTTGGCAGACAATATCCATACTGTTAATATAAGGATCCAAAGCCTCCAACTGCAATGAAACATTCACCAAGGCCTGAGTGTTTCCCTCAAGACCTTCAATTACAAACTTCACGGCATCGTTGTTAATACCAAGCAGTTGATAGGTTCCTGCATCGGCGGCACTGTTTACTGTAACAGTCTTAACCACGGTATTCTTATCTGTACCATATATCTTCAGCGTATAGGCGCCAGGAGTAAATGAAGGTACTTCAACAGAATGTGTTCCACCTGTTGAAGTGGCAGTTGCCAGATTTGTAGTAGCACCATTCGTAACATAGCCTCTTAAGTGATAGGCTGATCCTTCCTGAATGTAGTGATAGTTTAGATAATAGGTATTGCCACCATCGCTAAGATAATAAACATCACCATTGTCGGCTACCCTCAGATTCCAAGTTGCCTCGGCACCAGATGCAGCAGAACCTAAAGAGAGTACTCGCTCATTACCACTACCAAAGCAGGCAAGGTATCTTTTATAATCAGTACCAGTATAGAGATTGCCTAAATCGTCCATCTGCCATACGAATGCATTATTCTGATTGACATTAACGAAATCCAAATTGTCATTCAAATAATACGTGGTACCATCCCGTGTTACCGATATCCGGTATCCATTCGCGATTGTTACGGTTCCACCTGCTGTTTGTGTACCCCACTGATAGTCGAACTGGGCGCCAACAACTCTGAAACCAATGGGTGATTCCCAGCCAGAAGCAGTTGTAATCGTGGTGGGCGGTTCAACGAAATAGGTGTCATTACCATAGGCAAATACTCCCTTCCCGTCAACCACAACAGGATAAATATTCTTATTAACTGCTACATCGGCTGGCTTACCTGCATTAATAGCATCGTCTTGGTATATCCAGTTGTAGGCAATAAGGTCACGTACACCAGTATAGTCATAAGTATAGAGGCCGTTTTGTAGGGTTATGGCACCTACATCCATCTTACTTGTTGAGAATGGGGACTGAACCATACTAACAGCCGGTCCGGAAGCAGAAGGAGTCAATTCTGCATTGAAAGTTCCCTCAGCCGTGAACTGAATTTCAAACGACTTGATGGTGACAGCATATTGACTTGATGCTCTGGCGAAGAAGAAGTGAAGTTGGTTGGTCATATCAGTCTCAGTCTGGCTGGTACGTGAAATGACAAATTCCTTGGCTCTGTTAGTTGCATTGTTGTTTTGCATTACAGTGCTGCCATCAGAGGCGGTGGCAACAGCATAGTATGAATAATCATATTCGTCAAGATCCAACAAAGTACAATGTGTATTGAGGTCATTGCCAGTGCCATTAGGTCTAATATATGGATTACCAGAACTCCAAGCAGGAGTCTCATAGAAACTCATCTGATCATCTGTTCCGATATTCCAAGAATCCTTACCAGTATGTAACTGGATATTGTTACCATAGACATTTGGCTGCAATACCAGCGTGTAACCAGTGATGCGGTAACCTTTGGGCAAGGACACAACCATGAAAGTCTGAGTCTGACCAGCACCAATGATCAGATTTCCATTGTACACATCGATAGCACATGAGGGGTCTGCCAGTTCTCCGGCAGATGTGAGGTTGGCAATGTCAGATGTGGTCATCATCAAGGGCAATTGCTCATGACGCCACATGGAAGACATTCCTCTTCCAATACCTGAGTCTCCGGTGTTACCACCAGCCTGACCAGTAATAAGGCTACCATTGTCCGGGCGGATCGTCACGTTTTGGGCTTGTAATGGGAGTGTAAGGGCAGACATCAAAAATGCTGCAACCCATACAAGCCATTTGGGTTTGTTTAGTAAATAATTTTTCATAAACTCTATTTTAATTAAATTTGGAATTATGTTTGTAAATAACTATGATTGAAGAACTAATAAGTAAATAACTTGAATTAGTCTTGTCTCGAATTAGAATGTGTCAATGTATGCAAAGCATATAATTTGGCACAAAAATAACTAATTTATCCCAAATCTCCAAGTTTTTCTTTAAAAATATTCGTTTTAGGGACAAAAAAGTTTAATTTTGTTATATTTGTTGCAAAATTATAACAATAAGTACAATGTGATTGATATAAAGTTCTTTCAATAGGTTAATTGCTAAATGTTGTCATTTTTTTTGTATGGAAGTTTGGGAAGTTTTTAAACAGAAAGAGCGGCGAGCCTAATGGCCCACCGCTCCTTGCATTTGTATAGTTTGTCTATTCCGACAAATCGTCGTCGTTCCATGCACGGTAGTCCTTCACCTTGAAGCGAAACTCCACTCCTCCGTAGAAAGAACTGAAGAAGAACCCTCCGCCGCCACCTCCTGCTTCACCGAAGCCGGCGGTCTCGTCATCGTTACCGAGAAGTCGGTCGAACCACGACGTATTGTTGGCACTGGGCATGTCTGGTGATGCAATACTGTCGTCATTCGATGAAGAATAGAAGAACAGCAGTATCAGCAGCAGTGTGCATAGGATGAGAAATGCTTTGTCGCGCATAGACACTCAATGTTTTGGAGTTGTTAATCTTCCCAGATGTTGGGGCTTGAACCTTCCATCTGGCCGTTGGTGATGACCATTCCGCCACCGCCGCCTCCGCCCATGGGATCTCCCTTGGCGTCGGCCCAGTCAAAACTGTGACCTTGCATTACTTGTTGATTCAGTCGTGAGGCGACGATTTCAATAGCGGGACTAATATACACTTTTTTCATATCGTTTTCCTCCTTACTTTATCATGATTTTTACTCCGTTAACTACGTAAAGTCCACTCTGCAACTTCTTACTAGCCAATTCGCGATAAGCAGGTGCTACCATGCGTCCCTGCAGGTCGTAGACAGGTGCGTTGACATCGATGAACTGTGATGCATCAACAGCCTGAATTCCTGTCGGAACGTCGCCCTGACCTTCACCGAAGATGATATCGAAGGCAGAAAGTTTAGCACCAGAAGACGATGTGGCGAAGTAAGCGCGGAACGGTGCAATGTTAGCATAGTTGTATCCTTCGGCCAAATTACCGGAATTCACGAACTGGTTCTTTGCGAAGTAGAATACATTGTCGGCTTTTGGAATCTTAGCACCTGCGTAGGTTCCCTTACTCGTGAAGTTGTATGTTCCCTCTGCGTCTCCCTCAGTAGCAGTTCCTGTTGAAGTAGCACCAGTGAATGTGTAATCACTGCCCATTCCAGAAGTAGCCTTGATGGTTGTACCAGGCTGGGTAACGACGAATGAAACGCCATCTTCGCTGCTGTTCTTAGTCAGTTGCACGAGATAAGGAGTATTGGCCTTAGTTGTAGTAACATCGACTAAAGCAGGGAAGTAGGCATAGGTTTTACCTTCAATCTGAGTCAGGGCTGCCGTTTCTTGCATATAGTGCAATGAGAAGGTTGAACCGTCGATGTTGGTGTGCGTACCGCCGTCAACTGAAACTGCGAATGGCATAATCAGTGAAGCATTCTGAACCTTACCATAACTATCCTTGGAAATCAGACGGCTATATGTAATCTTGTTTGCTGCATCTACGGTGATGTCGTAAGGAGAATAGAATGGTTCCTTGTCTGTCAGCACGATGTCGTGTGCGGCGTGGAAACCACCAGACTCCATCTTATAGGCAACATTGTTGTTCGGAGCAGAAGCACCAACTGGGATGAAAATTAGGCAATTCTTGGCATTGGTGGCCGAGAAGTCTTCCATAGAACCATGCTCGGAATCTGTGGTCTGATAGATACCAGCCATCTCGCTAAAGTCAAGATAGAGGATATACTTTGAATCGCTGGGCACATCGGTGTTACCGAAGTCATCAACACCATTCTTAATGGCATTAGAAATGTGCTTGAAGATCTCTGTAGTTGATGAGTAACCAGCCCTTGGAGGCGTGTTGCCATCATAGGCCGTCACCTTAGCGCCATAGAAAGCATCGGTCTGGCCAGTACCATAGAGGGTTGGGTCGTAAATCTTTGTGAATTTAACCTTCGGCTCATAAGTCTGTGTCTGCACGTGAACAATCATCTCATAGAAGGCATACGCACGATGCTGAACTGCTGTTGTAGGAGCAATGTTGTAGCGTGTTTCGTCTGTAGTGAAGACGTAACGAGTCAGGCTCTGATCTTCTTCTGACACGGTGAATCCCATGTTGGTAAACTCACCATTGTTAGGAGCAGCGGCATAATTCTCCAGTGAGAAGGGGTATTCAGTAAGCGTACCACCCGAGGTACCCACCTCATCGGCATTGTTAAACTTGAATGCTGCAGTACCCACAGTACCTACCTTCAGTCGTTCCAACTGAGCATTGGCTGCCTCGTCTACATCATTATATAGTTTGTTTTGTGAGGCACCAAAGGCATTATAGTGATCCGACTTCACAAAATTGATGCGCGAAGTATGATTGCTGCTGCCGCCCGTATAAGTTTCATCGAAATACTTACTTTGGAGATCTTCGAAGGTAATAGCAACTGAATGTCCAGCACAATCGGTGGGGAGGTAGAAGTAGAACTCACCACCACTAACACTGAAGTCACTTGCTGTAAAAGTCTGACTCAGACGAATCTCCGTCTGTACTTTATCCTGACATACTACTGACATATGGTCGAGGTAGGGGTCGAGAGCCTGTAAAGTGAGTGTGGCGCGAACAAGACCAATACCCTGTACGCCAAACTTCACAGCGTCGTTGTTCAGACCCGTAAGGCTTACCTTGCCACTTGGGTTCTCACTGTTCACAGTGATATTCTGAGAGGTGGTACCTGTCTTATCATAAATTTTAAGTGTATAATCACCAACGTTTGTTACAGGAATCTCTTCAGCTATTGCATATTCACCATAATTATCATTAGTTATTAAACCATAATAAGTGTCACCTTGAGCATAGAAACGAATATAGTACCTAGTGTATTCTGTTTGATAAATACGTCCATTATCTGCAATGGTAAATCTTTCAGAAGAACCGGGCTTTGTAGTCTGTGTTGCTACATAGTTATTATTCCAATAAATATAATTGCCAGAGCTGGAAATGTATCCCTCGCTATCAATTTCCCAGACTACTGGGGTAGTAGTGAAACGGCCTTCCGTATTCAAATAATATACCGTACCGTTATATGTACATGATATGTAGAAAGAATTTTCACCTGATGTAGATGAACTACTATATTCAAACTCTGCACCAGTAATACGATAGCCCACTGGATTCTTAGTACCATCGGACAAAGTAACAAAAGTAGGAGTTTCTAAATAATAAATCTGCTCCTGACTCTCACGGCCCAATTTGAAGAATCCTCCTGCAGATGAAATAGTTCCAGCATCGTATTTCACGACTTTACCAGGAACTTCATCAATGTCTGTACCATCTTCAATAGATTCGGCTTCGTATAATACGAAGTTGGCAGAGAGGTCAGTCACGTTGGCAGAGCTGTAGCTAATTCGGTTATATGTTCTGCCATTGATTGTATATGAGCGGTTTTGAACACTTCCATAGTCTACCTTACTGGTTGAGAAAGGAATGTCTACCGCGCTAACAGATGTCACAGAAGTTGTTGGCATAACAGGAGTGTAACTTTCCTCGGCTGTAAAGAAGAACTCTGCGCTTAATAAATTAATCAGGGCGCGTCTGTTAGAAGGATTCTCTAACTTGAAGTAGAGAATGTTACTCATTTCGCCTTCGGTCATCTCAGTACGGGAGATGGTCTGTGCTGTTCCTCCAGTATAAATTGAGGCAGAAGTAGCGTATGTGTCAAATGTGCTGTTTGTCTCACCAAAGGTTGATTCGGTATAACTTGTGTTGAAAGAGATGTCACTTCCCTTGGACACATCAGATGGTTTGTTAAAACTAATCTCATAACCTGTGAAACGATAACCACTGGGCAAACTCAGTGACACATAGCAAACATTTGCACCATCGGCGCGACCTTTGGCAATCTGCACGTAACTTCCATCTGTAAAGAGGTTGTTGGCAGGGTTGTCCAATTGTCCGTTAGGTGTCAGGGCAGTTCCGTCAGAGACCGTCAGCACCATAGCCAATTGTTCATGTTGCCAAGTTGCAAAACCACCTGCTGCAAAGAAAGAGTCTGTCGTACCACCTTGTTTCACGGCAGCAATAGTACTACCATTCGTGGCCTTAATGGTCACGTTTTGTGCTTGTAGTGGGAGTGTTAGGGCAGACATTATAAATGCTGCAACCCATACAAGCCATTTGGGTTTGTTTAGTAAATAGTTTTTCATAAGCTCTATTTTATTTAAATTTGAAAAATATTTGTAAATAACTGAAACTAGTTTTATCTCGAGTAGCATTTTTCCAATGCGTGCTCATCATATATATTATTAGTACAAAATTACACAATTTTCCTGAAACTTGCAAGAAAGTTTGGTAAATTGTTCCAAATTTACAAAATTTTGTCCCAAAAATACAAAAATGAGATTATGAAATTGTGTTTTTTGTGGTATTTTGGAAGGTTATTTAATGTTTACCACGGTCGTGTCAGCGCAATGCTGGCACGCCGTGACGAGAAGGACGTGTGACTTTTATGGTCCCATCGGGGTTGAAATTGAGTTGGTCGATACAAACCTGACGATGGAAGCCAGGTCCACGGTCGCGCTGGAGGTAGTCTGGATTGATGCGATGATAGACAAAATACCATTCGTCACGACCGGGAATTTGGAGTACACTATTGTGCGCAGTTCCATACATTTCCAACTCAGGATTTTGCTGCAGGATGACAGGCTCTGAGGCAACAGTGATTGGCCCAAGAGGTGAGGAACTGGTTCCGTAAGCCACATGATAGTTTGCGGCGCCAGTATCGTCGACCGACCAGAGGAAATAGTAGGTTCCGTTACGCTTGAACACATAGGTTCCCTCACGATAGGCATAGTCCTCAAGAGTTCCGCCCTTTGGAGTCAGAACTGTAGTCGTTTCCTCTTTGATGGAAGTCATGTCGGCATTGAGTTCAGCACCTGCCATATAGCCATTTCCCCAATAGAGATAAGACTTGCCAGTATCAGGATCTGTAAACACATCAACATCAATCTGCTGACCGCCACGAACTCCCTGTGGGCGATGATCAACGATGGGGTGACCGAGATCGACAAAAGGGCCTTCTGGGCGGTCGCTCATGGCTACTCCAATGGCTTTGCCGTGACCAGTTTCTCCACTATAATAGAAAAAATAGCGATATTTGCCATCGATGAGTTTTTCTTCGATAGCAGGAGCCCATGCGTTGCCGCTTGCCCATTTCGTATCACGAGGCAGGTTGAGGCACATTCCGTCATAGCGCCAATGGACAAGGTCATCGGAAGAAAATACGGTGAAATACCAGCCTCCCCATCCAGGAACGCCGTCGGTAGTGGAGTAGATGTAATAACGCTGCGTGAGGTTTGAGTACATCACCTCAGGATCGGCGTGAAAGCCCGTTAGAATGGGGTTTCCGCTATAAATTTGGGCATTGGTTTGCAGGCAGAATGTTGCCAGAAACATGAGAGTGGCAAAGATTTTTTTCATGTGTGTCGGATATTTTTGTTGATGAGTTTTAAGTTGATGAATGATAATAGGCGATGAACTTTCTTCTGTATTGAAATCTTGCAGAAATGGCAATTCTTGTCCAGCGTGCATTTAGCCTTCGCGAAGGAAGTCCAATGCCTCACGGATTTCTTCGTCAGAAGCAGTCTGGTTCAGCCTCAAATCACCAATATTGGCAAGAAGCGTGAAATTGATGGTACCAGCAATGTTCTTTTTGTCGTGGGTCATCAGTTGTAGCAATTCGGGATAGTCGCGACAAGTGATACCCGATGTTCCATAATGCTCACGGATGAATGTGACCGTTTGTCGGAACTTATCAGTTGGAAAACCGCACTTAACAGCGCTCAGATAGAGTTCGCAGATAAGGCCGTGAGCCACAGCATAACCGTGAAGGAGTGGGGACGGTTGCTTCAGACTCCATTCCTCGAGTGCGTGCCCGAAGGTATGTCCCAGGTTCAATGCCTTGCGAAGCCCCTGTTCATGGGGGTCTTCAGTGACAATGCGCTCCTTGACGGCAACCGACTCTTCAATGAGTTGTTGCAGGCGCTGGAGATTATCGGGTTGTTGTATTTCGTCGAGTAGGAATAGTAAATGTTCGGACCACATCGACTCGTCTGCTATCAGGGCATGTTTGAGCATTTCTGCATAACCTGAAAAGAGATTTTCGTGGTCGAGCGTACGAAGAAACTGAGTATCGATGATGACTGCCTGAGCCTCACTGAATACACCAATCTCGTTCTTGAAACCGAGGAAATTGATGCCCGTTTTCCCTCCTACAGATGCGTCGACCATAGCCAGAAGCGTTGTAGGTATGTTGACAAAACTGATGCCTCGCTTGAAGGTGCTTGCCGCGAATCCACCAAGATCGGTGAGCATGCCGCCTCCAAGGTTGACAAGCATAGAGTGGCGAGTGGCACCACCTTCTTGCAGTTGCTGCCAAACATGGCTGATACTGTCGAGATTTTTGTTGGTGTCGCCGGCAGGAATCGTAATCAGATTTGCATTCTGCAGACATTCGAACCCTTTTACAACTGGATAGCAGTTGATGTGCGTGTTCGCATCGGTCAGCACAAACAGTCGGTCGGGCTTGCAAGCATCAATCTGGCATTGTAGATCGTGCTCGAGGTTTTGGGAAAAGATAATACTCTGTTTCATCGGTACAAAATTACAAAAAAACAGAAAAAACGCCAAATGATTTTCAATTTTTCCTCATTTTGAAAATGAAGGTGCTATATTATAGATAAGGAGCGAGTTATTAACAAAGCAATGCAATTGACTTTGCAAAGGATTGCTTTCGACCTTGTAAAGCAATGCTTTCGACCCTAAAGAGATGTCCTTTCTATCCTAGAAAGACGTGCTTTATAGGGGTATAAACGAATGGTTTGTATGGTAGAAAGACCTGCTTTGTAAGGTAAAAAGGAACACTTTCTATGGGCAGCATGTTTCCAAAAGGATTTTTATCTATTAACACCTACCATCCTACCATAACCCCTCGCAAATGCCTTCTGACAAAGGGGTTGAAGCATGGTAGGTCTTTTTGGCACACCTACCATGCTCCTACCATAGACCTACCATAATGCTTTTGTTTTTTGCTTCTTGCAACTTTAATTATTATATGAATAAAGTGTGAGATTATAGACTCCAAAAGAGGCTTTGGAAATAATTTTAGAGTAGTATTCATGAACGTCTGTGGGTGTTTGATGGTAGGTCTTATGGTAGGTCTATGGTAGGTGTTGTAGAAAGACCTACCATGCCTTCAGCCCTTTATCCATCGGGGTTTGCGAGTGGTTATGGTAGGTCGGTAGGTCTTTCTCGTTATTTAAGAAATCGAGAGAGACAAGAGGGGAGAGAAATAAAAAATGAGTGTCGATTAAACCCTTTGGGTAAATTTGCGTCAAAATAGCAGAAACAAGATAACAACAGTCAATATGAAACGATCGCTATTCATGCTGCTGCTGACGTTCGTAGCAGCATTTTCTTTTGCACAGGAGCGTAAGATTTCCGGCACGCTTATCGACCGCGATACGAAAGAACCCATTCCGCAGGTGACGATACAATTGTTGAAAACCGATTCAGCATTTGTTGGCGGAACTGTGTCGGGCGACGATGGCAAGTTTTCTGTCGTGGCCCCGGCGAACGACAAATATCTGCTGAAGATTACGAGCATTGGATATGAGGCGCAGTTGAAGAAACTGGAGATAGTCGATAACCATGATTTGGTTATGGGAACTCTCGTGATGAACAGCGATGCAGTCATGCTGAAAGGTACAGAGGTGACAGCCCTTGCACAGAAGGTTGTTCTGCGCGAAGACACCTTTATTTATAATTCTGCTGCCTATCGCGTACCGGAAGGCTCTGTGGCAGAAGAGTTGGTGAAGCGCATTCCTGGTGCTCAGGTCGACGATGACGGTAAGATTACCATCAACGGTAAGGAAGTGAAGAAAGTGAAGGTCGGCGGTAAGGAATTCATGACCGGCGACACACAGACGGCGATGAAGAACCTGCCCACGTCGATTATTGAGAATATTAAGGTATATGACGAGAAAAGCGACCTGTCACGCATTACGGGTATTGATGACGGAAACGAAGAAACCACGCTCGACTTCACCATTAAGCGCGGCATGAACAAGGGATTCATGGCTAACGGCGACGTTGGTGTTGGTACACACGACCGCTATACGGGCCGCGTGATGGGAATGTATACTAAGGAAGACTGGCGCGTAATGGCTATGGGTAATGCCAACAACACTGGCGATCGTGGCTTTGGCGGTCGTGGAGGCGGTGGTCGTGGCAACACGGGACTGAATTCTTCGAAGATGGCTGGTACAAACTTCAACTATGAGAAGAAGGACGTACTCAAGGCCGATGCTTCGGTGCGTTGGAACCATAGCGACGGTGACTCGCATACGGAACGCTCGAGTGAGAACTTCGTTTCGCTGAATGGCGCTTTCTCGAACAGCAATTCACAGAACTATTCTCGTTCGGATTCGTGGAGCATGCAGGGCCGTCTGGAGTGGACTCCTGACACAATGACCAACATCATGTTCCGTCCGAATGTCCAGATTTCGAAGAGCGATGGTCGCTCGTGGAGCAATTCGGCCAGTTATAAGGAAGATCCTTATTTATATGTTGTTGACCCGCTTGCCGTTGAGAGTATCGCTTTGCTGGCTTCAGACAGCCTGATGGTGAACTCTCGCAACAATAGCGGTATCAACTACAGCGACTCCGAGCGCTATCGTGCCACGTTGCAGTTAAACCGTAAGTTTGGCTCGAAGGGTCGTAACTTGACGTTGAGAGGCGAGGTGAGTTATACCGATGGTGAATCGACAAGTCTTTCTACCAACAATGTGCACCTCTATCAGGTGCTGAATCAGTTGGGCGTTGACTCTACCTATCAGACCAACCGCTACAATCTCGCACCTACCAAGAGTTTCAACTATACGTTGCAGACGACCTATAGCGAGCCCCTTTGGAGAGCCACATTCCTACAGTTCAGTTATCGCTTCAACTACTCGTTCAACAAGAGCGATCGCCAGACATTCGACTTCTCGAATCTTGGTGAGGATTTCTTCAGCGGACTGACTCCTACCTATCGTCAGTGGGATGACTATCTGACTCGCCTTTCTCATCCTTACGAGGCCTATCGCGATTCTTCGTTGAGTCGCTATTCGGAATATAAGAACTACACTCATAACATTGAGTTGATGTTCCGCATGATTCGCGAGAAATACAATTTCAATGTGGGTGTGATGATGCAGCCGCAGGTCTCGAAATTCATTCAGGACTATCAGGGCATCTATGTCGACACAACCCGCACTGTGTTCAATGTGACGCCGACCCTTGATTTCCGCTATCGTTTCTCAAAGGTTTCGAATCTGCGTGTCAACTATCGTGGTTCGACTTCCCAACCTTCAATGACGCAGTTGCTCGATATCTACGATGACAGCGACCCGCTGAACATCTCGCGTGGTAATCCCGGTTTGAAGCCGTCGTTCACGCAGTCGATGAACGTCTATTTCAACGGCTACCAGCAGCATCACATGATGACTGAAATGGCATTCGTGCGCTTCTCGACGACCAACAATTCGATTTCGTCGATGGTGACCTACAATGAGCAGACGGGTGGTCGTACGACACGTCCGGAGAATATCAACGGCAACTGGAATGCTAGCGTGGGTGGAATGTTCAATATGGCTATCGACACAGTGGGTGTCTGGAACATCAATACGTTCACGAACTTTGGCTACAATAACCACGTAGGTTACGTGACGCTCGACCGTACTTCGTCGTCGCAGAAGAACACGACGAAGGAGACAACCGTCAGCGAGCGTCTCGGTTTGAGTTTCCGACCCGTTATTGGTGAGTGGATGACTGAGTTCGAACTGGATGGAATGGTCAACTATAGTCACGCCCGCAACAAACTGCAGTCACAGGCCAATCTCGACACCTGGAGTTTCTCTTATGGTGGATCAATGAATATCACTGCACCTTGGGGTACATCGATTGCAATGGATATTCACGAGCGCAGTCGTCGCGGCTACAACGATCAGTCGATGAACACCAACGAACTGTTGTGGAATGCTCAGATTTCGCAGACCTTCCTGAAGGGACGCAATCTCACGTTGATGCTGCAGTTCTACGATATTCTGCACGAGCAGACCAACTTTAGCCGTCAACTCTCTGCAATGTCGAGAACCGATACTTGGTACAACTCCATCAACTCCTATGCGATGCTTCACGTCATTTACCGCTTCAATGCCTTTGGTGGTAAGGAAGCACGTCGCGGAATGGGCGGTTTCGGTGGTCCTGGCGGACGCGAAGGTAATCGCGGCGGAGGTAACCGAGGTGGCAATCGTGGCGGTGGAGGCTTTGGCGGCGGTCGTCCTGGTGGCGGCTTCGGTGGCCCTGGTGGATTCTAAACCAAACGCAGAAACAGATAAAAATAGAACAGGAGAGCAAGAGGAAATATGAGTACTCTTGTTCTCCTGTTCAGTTATTTAAGTAATGTCTGGATTCAATAATGAATGAAGGACATAAGGTTTGAAAGATGGATGAGTTTCCGAAACCTTACTGAAGACTATTCGTCGTCGTCATCAAAATCGCCGAAACCAAATAGGGTAGGGTCGACGAATGCATCCATTGCGCGGCGTTCCTTCTTCGTTGGGCGGCCAGTGCCTCTGGCGCGGTCAACAAATCCACTGATACGACTCATTTCCAGCAGTTCATACTGTTGCGGGTCAGTGACGTTCTCGTAAATCTCAGGCAGCAGTTTTGCCCCGACACGTTGTTCGATGGTTTTCAAGATGCGGAACGAGTAGGTCACCGGCGGTTTCCTCACGTTCACCACCTCACCGACTTTTACCATTCGGCTGGGTTTCACGTTGACGCCCTCAATGGTGACTCGTCCGTTCTTGATAGCATCAACGGCTATGCTTCGGGTTTTGAAGATTCGGGCTGCCCAGAGCCATTTGTCGATTCTTGCGGTTTCTTGCATTGTTTTCCCAATTTGTTGTATTGGTTCATGGTGATATCGATGCCGGCAAGTACAAAACTCCGGATGACTTCTACGGCCAGATCAATGGCCGGTTGAAGCAGTTGGCGCTCTTCGTCGGAAAAGCGTCCGAGCACATGCTCAATCTGCATCCCAATCGGGAAGTCGTTGCCAATGCCCATACGCAGTCGGGCATAGTTCTGGCCAATCAGTTGCTGTATGTGTCCAAGTCCGTTGTGTCCGCCGTTGGAACCACTGGCTTTCAGACGGAACTGGCCAATCGGTACGGCCACCTCATCACTGACCACGAGCAATCTGCTCTGGTCGATGTTCTCCTTGCCGAGCCAATAGCGCACCGCATTGCCCGAGAGATTCATGAATGTTGTGGGTTTCAGTAGGAATACCTTTCGGCCCTTGATGCTTGTCTCTGCTAGATAGCCATAGCGCTTGTCTTCAAAAACAATATTGGACGCCTTCGCAAAAGCGTCCAATACCATGTATCCAGCATTGTGGCGGGTCTCGGCGTACTGGTCGCCAGGGTTTCCCAACCCCACAATCAAGTATTTGTCCATACAGTTGGTTCTGATGATTACTCTTCAGTAGCCTCGGCAGCAGCGGCAGAACGCGAAGCACGGGTAGCCTTCACAGAGCAAACCACTACGTCGCCAGATGTAGCCAGTTCCAGACCTTCGAAACTCAGGTCGCGAACCTTGATGCTCTTGCCGAGTTCCAGGTTTGTAACGTCGATGTCGAGAGTCTCAGGAATCTGCTTATAGGGAGCAGTAACGTTGATCTTGCGGATAGAAAGGTTCAGTTTACCACCGTCGCGAACACCCTGTGCCAGACCGTTCAGTTTTACGGGGATACCAATGGTGATGGGCTTCTCTTCGTTCACTTCATAGAAGTCAACGTGCAGCACTGCATCTGAAACGGGATGGAACTGGAGTTCCTTGATGACAGCCTTGCGCTCTTCACCCTCGATGTTGAGGTTTACTACATAGATGTGAGGAGTGTAGATAACCTTGCGCAGGTCAGTCATTGCAATTGTAAAAGTCTCGGCAACAACCTTGCCGTCTTCTTTCTTCTCACCATAGATGTTGCAGGGAATCAGACCCTCTTTTCTCAGTAGGCGTGCAGCCTTCTTTCCTACGGTCTCACGCTTCTGACCGTTCAGTGTAAATTCTTTCATAACTTGTTGTGTTACTCTAAATTAAGTTGTTAATAATTTTGAATGCCTTAATTCGCCATCACACGATGTGCTCAAAAAGCGGCTGCAAAGTTACGAAAAAAATGTGAATAAGAAATGCTTTGCGAAGAAAAATTTCTAAAACTAGTAGAAAATTGTTCTTTTTTCTTGTTTATTCTGAGGAAAATTGCTATTTTTGCATTCGTAATTACATCGAGAACACAAATAATAATTGTAAAATGATTAATCGCGAGTTAATTCGAATCAAGATTGTACAGTTGGTATATGCCTATTATCAGAATGGGAACCGCAATCTGGACAATGCTGAGAAGGAACTGCTCTTCAGTCTTTCAAAGGCATACGACCTGTACAATTTCTTGCTTGAACTCATCGTAGCCGTTTCAAGAGAGGAACGCCACCGCGTGGAAATTGCCACGCAGCGTGCCCAACGCGAGGGTAATGAGTTCCCGTCGACAAAGTTTATCGACAACAAATTTGCAACGCAACTTGAGGATAACAAGATGTTGCGTCAGTGGAAAGAATCCCAGAAGCAAACTTGGGAAGATAACATCGAGTTTGTACGCAAATTGTGCATGCTCATTGAGGAGAGCGCTACCTATCAGGAATATATGGAAAGTAGCGAGGACTCCTATGAAGCCGACCGCGAGGTTTGGCGTAAACTTTACAAGCAACTGATTCAGGAAAATGAAGAACTCGACCAGTTACTTGAAGAGAAGAGTCTCTATTGGAACGACGACAAGGAAGTCGTGGATACGTTTGTACTGAAGACCATCAAGCGCTTCGACCCGAAGAATAGTTCGCGACAGGACCTTCTGCCCGAATACAAGGATGAGGAGGACAAGGATTTTGCCCGCAAACTGTTCCGCGCTACGATTCTCAATGCTGATACGTATCAGCGCTACATGAGCGAGACTTCACGCAACTGGGATTTCTCGCGTCTGGCTTATATGGATGTGGTCATCATGCAGATTGCCATTGCCGAGATGCTTACTTTCCCGAATGTGCCTGTCAGCGTAACTATCAACGAATATGTTGATTTGGCAAAACTCTATAGCACCTATAAGAGTGGTGGCTATATCAACGGAATGCTTGATGCGATAGCCCGCTATCTTGTGAAGAGGGGAAAGATGATGAAGGCTGTCGATAGTCCGCGTCCGAGAACATTTGCTCCTCGTTCTCATGAAGATGCTCCGGTCGAAGAACCTTTGGAGACTGAGACAGAAACAGAAATAGACAACGAAAATTACTCAAACGAATAAATTTTAAGTATTATGACAACAATCCTTCTTGCTGCACAAGCAGCAGCACAAGGCGGTAGCGGCGGTATGTCGATGCTGCTGATGATGATTGCTATCTTTGCTATCATGTGGTTCTTTATGATTCGTCCACAGCAGAAGCGTCAGAAAGAAATCCGTCAGTTCCAGAACTCAATTACTGAAGGTACGAGAATTGTAACTGGTGGTGGCGTTCATGGAACTGTGAAGCGAGTGAATCTTGCTGAGAACACTGTTGAGGTGGAGATTGCCCGTGGTGTAGTCATCACTGTCGACAAAGGCTATGTGTTTGCCAGTGCAGCACAGCCCAACAACGGTAATGCATAACAAGTAAGAGCAACCGATGAAAGAACAAGTACGTAGTATATTTCGTGCATTAAGGAACTTCCTGTTCAGTATTGTGAATAGGGAGTTCCTTATTTTTTTGTTCTTTCTCGCTGTGGCCGGAACATTCTGGCTGCTCACCGCGCTCAATGAGACCTATGAGCGCGAATTTGAGGTGCCGGTCAAATTGACCAATGTGCCTCGCGACGTTGTCATTACGACCGAGATGAATGATACGGTTCGCGTCACCGTTCGCGACAAAGGCTTCACGCTTGCTACCTATATGTATGGTGATGGCTTGCAGCCACTTCTCTTCAATTATAAGACCTACACAGCAAGGGACAATGGGTATGCACAGATTCCTTCAGCCGATATTCAGAAGCAAATTTATCAGCATCTCTATGGTTCGTCGAGAATTACCTCACTGAAACCCGATAGGCTGGAATTCTACTACAATCACGGAATTTCCAAGAAGGTTCCCGTTCGTATAGTAGGACAAATTGAGGCAGTTAACAATCGATATATTGCCCATACGCTCATCAGTCCAAGCAATGTTGTGGTCTATGCCAGCAAAAATCTGATGGACAGCATTCGTTTTGTCAACAGCGAGTCTCTGCGTATTCTCAACGTAGAGGATACGGTCGAACTCACTGTGAAACTGAAGGCCATCAAGGGCGCCAAGATTGTTCCTAATGAGGTAAAGGTGACGGTTTGTCCCGATATTCTAACTGAAGAGAGCGTTGAAGTGCCCATCGAGGCGGTCAACATGCCAGAGGGCAAGGTTCTCCGTACATTCCCTTCTCGAGTGAAGGTTCGCTTTGTTGCAGGAGCCCGCCAGTATCGTTCGATACGTGCTGATCAGTTCCGCGTTGAGGCCGATTACAACGAAATTGCCGGAAGCAGTTCTGATAAGTGTAACATCTACCTGCGTGAGAAACCCGCTAATGTGAGGAGTGCTCAACTCGACATCTCTCAGGTCGATTATCTCGTGGAACAGTGATGAAAAGACCGCTCATAGCCATAACAGGCGGCATCGGCAGTGGTAAAAGTTATGTCTGCCGTTTGCTTGAGAAGCGTGATATTCGTGTTTACGACTGCGATGCGGCGGCTAAGCGACTGATGCGAACGTCGGCATCGTTGCGTCAGCAACTGCGTGAGTTGGTTGGACCTCAAGTCTATCGAGGCTGCATCTTGCAGAAGCGTGTGCTTGCGGAGTTCCTGCTTGCCTCCGAAGAGAATAAGCAGGCAGTGAATGATGTTGTTCATCCAGCAGTTGCAGCCGATTTTATGGCGTCAGACTATCACTGGTTGGAGAGTGCCATTCTTTTCGATAGTGGTTTTCATCGTCGCGTGTCATTCGACTTTGTACTCTGCGTCAGCGCTCCTGAACATGTACGCGTCAGTCGTATTGTGAATCGGGATGGAATCTCTCCCGAACGTGCCCTTGAGTGGATTCATCGTCAGATGCCTCAGGAAAAGGTAGAAACCATGAGCGACTTCGTTATTCTTAATGATGGAATTGCCCCACTTGAACCTCAGATTGACGAGTTGCTCTCCAAAGTATCTAAGTGACAGAGTCGCAATGTAACTTGTTTGCAGAGAAATAAGGTGTCAAATAACCAAGAAAATTTTAAATAAACAATATAACAAAACAGAAACAAAAAAAATGGAAACAATTCTTTCTATTTCAGGCAAGCCGGGCCTTTATCGCCTCGTGAGCCGTGGAAAAATGAATCTTATCGTAGAATCACTCGACGAAGCCAAGAAGCGCATGCCTGCCTTTGGTACCGACCGCATCACAAGTCTTGGAGATATAGCAATGTTCACTGATAGCGAGGACGTTCCCCTCTGGCAGGTGCTCAAGAACCTCGGAGAGAAGTGTGAGTTGAAGCCTTGCACCCTCAACTATAAGAAGGCAAGCGGCAAAGAACTGCATGCATTCTTTGCAGAGGTTCTTCCCGATTACGATCGCGACCGAGTCCACGACAGTGATATTCGCAAACTTTTTCAGTGGTACGACATCCTTGTGCGCTACGGAATCACAGATTTCGAGGCAACACTTGCTCCCACTGAAGGTGAAAACGTCGACGACCGCGCCGAACAATAAATCTTTAGTTTATCCTATGCGGAAATTCTGCATGGAAGAATCAATCAAAATTCCCGCATCAACGTTTCGGATTCTTTGGTCCAACTTCGCTGATGCGGGAATCTATTTTTATAGAATCGGTTACTTTGGAGTTTTTAGAACAGACTTCGCACAAGGAACCACAACACTGGTACGAGCAGGGCTGGCAGCAGATTGAGCGTCTTGCAGTCCTTGAGTTTGAGGAGAGAGAGACCAGAGGCAGTGATGAGCAGACCTCCCACAATGAGCAGTTCTGACATCAGTGCATCACTAACGGCTTCACTTGAAATCTTTGCAACAAGATAGAACATTCCCTGCCAGCAGAAAAGCACAGGTGCGGCAAGAATCATACCCATACCATAGGTCGATGCAAAAATGGTAGCCGAAACAAAGTCGAGTGTTGCGTTTGTGTAAAGGAACGTGTTGTCGCCCTTCAAAGCCGAAATCACAGGGCCGAGCATCGAAAGCGGTCCGATGCAATAGAGTAGGATAGCGGTAGAGAGACCGTCGGCCAGTGAATTGGCATTTTCCTTGCTGCGTTTGTTCACCATTCCCTTGAACCAACCGTCAATGTCAAGCCAAGTGCCGAAGATTCCACCTACGGCAATCGCCACAATGAAAAGCACGGGGTATTGGCTCTTCGGCAGATTCTGGACTGCAGCATTCAGTCCGATAGCCAAACTCGCTAATCCCAGTCCGTTATAGAGTATGTTTTTGTACTTTTCCTTTATCCCGCGATGCAGTACCGCACCTATCACAGTGCCTGCAATTATTGTACAAGTATTGACAATTGTTCCAATCATGGGCGCAAAGATACGAAATAATTCATAATTCATTGCTCATTATTCATCATTTTTTTTTAACTTTGCAGCAGTTTTCTAATAATTGACGTTTGCAAGAATGATGATGACAACTTTTGCTCTACCTGAAGCCCTATGGTTTCAATTCGCGATGATTATCGCGGGTGTGGTGTTGGTGTTATGGGGTGCCGACCGCCTCACTGATGGTGCTGTGGCATTGGCCGAGCGTATGAAGATACCTCAGATAGTGATTGGACTGACCATTGTGGCCCTGGGAACTTCAGCGCCCGAGTTCTGCGTGAGCCTTGTGTCTGCATTGCGCGGAACAGCCGATTTGGCCGTAGGTAATGTCGTGGGTTCCAACATTTTCAATACAATGCTCATTGTAGGTGTTGCCGCAATGGTTGCACCAATGACAATTCTTCCATCAACGGTTAAGAAAGATGTTCCCGTCGCCATCCTTTCTTCTGTTGTCCTTGCTGTGATGATACTGATAGACGGCGATATTTCCCGTCTCGACGCAGCATTGCTCTTTGCAGGTTTTCTTGTCTTCATGTGGGTTACGCTTCGTGGTGCCAAGGGAAGTCATGCAATGGAACAGGAACAGGCTGCACCTCGTGGCTATTCAGTGGTGAAGGCGATAGGCTTGCTCGTTCTGGGACTTGCTTGTCTGGTGTTCGGTTCAAATATCTTTGTTGATGGAGCCACCTTTGTGGCAGAGAAACTTGGCGTAAGTGAGGCAGTGATTGGTCTGACCATTGTCGCAGGAGGTACTTCGCTGCCCGAGTTGGCAACAAGTGTGGTTGCGGCTCGTAAGGGTAACAGTGGAATTGCCATTGGTAATGTGCTGGGTTCAAATGTTTTGAACATCCTGCTCATTCTGGGTGTTGCTGGTCTCATTAGTCCAATGGAAGTGAAGGACATTAACATCGTTGACTTGTCAGTAATGACAGGTTCCGTGTTCCTGCTCTGGCTTTTCTCCTACACGAAACTTACCGTTTCCCGTTGGGAAGGAGCAGTGCTTACTGCCATCTTCTTTGGCTATATGACTTGGTTGGTGACTCAAGTCGCAGTATAAGATTGATTTGGCGTGATGCTTTCGTCTGAAAGCAAAAATGCCTCAGCATAAAGAAAACAATGCTCCCGTTTCAACAGAGCAATCCTTTCGACCGAAGAGAGCAATGCTTTTGATGATAAAGAGGATACCTTTCGACCATAGAAAGGTATCCTCTTTAGGTATATAAAAGCATGCTTTATAGGGGTATAAAGACGTGCTTTGTAAGGTACAAAGGCATGCTCTGTATAGTCGAAAGACATGCTCTTTATTCTCAGATTGATTTTGTGTTACTTCAGTCTGGTTTAAATGAAAAGTCCTTTCCTCACCTTTGCATTGAAAATGAGGAAAGGACTTCGGAAAATATCACGATTTATTCGCCGTAGATCTCGGCAAGTTTCTTACCCAGGGCTTCACCACGCAAATCGCGGGCAATCACCTTACCAGTTGGGTCAACGAGTAGAGATGCAGGAATAGCGTTGATGCCATAAGTAGAAGCGGCAATAGTCTGCCAGAACTTCAGGTCGGAGAGGTGAACCCAGTTGAGTTCCTTCTCCTTGATGGCCTTCACCCAAGGCTCCTTAGCACGGTCGAACGACAGACCAACAACATTGAAGCCCTTAGCATGATACTTGTCGAAGTTGGCCTTCACATTCGGCATTTCCTGCATGCAGGGACCACACCAAGAAGCCCAGAAGTCGATGAGCACATAGTTGCCCTTGCCGACATACTCGCTCAGTTTGTGGGGATTGCCTTCGGTGTCGTTCTCCTCGATGTCGATGAACTGCTGACCTACAATGGCCTGCTTCTTCTCCTCGGCAGCAAGATATTTCTTAGTGCGGTCGAGCATAGGATGATTGGCATAAGCATATTTGTCGCTGAGCAACTCCTTCAGTTCGGGAAGTTCATATTCGTACATGATACTATTGAGGAATGCTGCGGGAATGATGTTGTCAGGATTGTCCTTAACCACTTGTTTCATGAAGTCGGTCTGCTCCTTTATTAAGGGTTCGAGCGCAGCCTGAATAGTGGGAACCATTGCTGCCAGTTCTTCCTGCGATTTGCCCTCGCGCTGAGCCTGCATGTAAGGTTCGATGATGGCCTGCTGAGATTTCTCATAGGTGTTAGCCTTTTGCAAATAGACACCCAGTTTTTCGTTCAGTGCTGAGCCTTTCACGCTTCCAGTTGTCATATCGATGCTGACAGGTTTTCCATCGACAATGAACATAGGCTGCTCACGTCCAGAAACCACACCGAGGAAGGAATTCTGCGGAGCCTTGCCCTTGAAAGTGAACTTTCCGTCAGCAACTTTTGCACTGTCGATTGGCTCCCGAGGATTCATCGGGTTCAGCAGATAGACGGTTTTCACGTCAGTTGCACAAGTTCCGTTGACAGTAAACTCAATTTCAGCACCTGTTCCAGCGACAGCCACAGGCTGCCCCTTCTGGGGAATGATTTTCTTGGCAGGTACTGAATTCTGTGCACATGCGGGCAGACAAAGCAGACCCATGAGTGCGATTACTAAATACTTTTTCATTTTATTATTCTGTTTTAAATCTGTGATTCGATAACTTTTGAATAGTCAATTTCCATCTTGTTTTTCCCGAAGAGTCGGGAATGAAAAAGAAGACAAATCAAGGATTTATTTTACTTCTGCTTCCTGGATTTTCTTGCCAGAACCCCATGCGTCGCCAACTTTCTCGCCCACTACGCGATAGGTGTTGTTCGAAGAATCGAAGATGACAGGCTGCAGTTTGCCGAGGTCAACTTTGCCTTCCTCGTTGAGGATGCTCTCATCGGCACTCATATTTACAATTTCACCCACAACACGAGCACCACCGTTTTCGTTCTCGTCGAAAGTCACTACGCGGCATTCCAATGTCAGTTTGTATTCGTTGATGATAGGAGCGTCGACATTCGGGCTCTTCGTCACGGTGAAGCCTGCCTTTGCAACCTTGTCAGGAACATCGTTGGCCGATACGATGCCGAAATAGTCGCTCTGCACGATATCGTCCTTTGTGGCAAAACTGATAGTGAAAGCCTTCTTCAGTTTGATGTTCTCAGTTGTCTTGTGAGCCGAGAGGTTGAAGCAGATGTGCTTCGGACCACACTGTCCGCCCCATGCAGCCATCATTACGTCGGGCTGTTCGTTGGCGTCCCAAGTGGCAATCATGATAGCAGGTAGTGGTGTGATGACAGCCTGATCGGTAAAGTTCTTGCGACCTTCCACTTCCTTCACTTCCACTTTCTGCTCAGCAGCGTTTTCGTTTACGTTGGTTTCTGCCTTTTCTGCCTTCTGTGAGCAAGCACCGAGAAGCAGACCTCCTGCCAGAAGGAGAATATTCAAATGCAATTTCTTCATATTTCTTTCTTTTCTATTTTTGTTTTTATTGATTTTCCTTTTGTTTGCCTGATTCTTTGAGGCGTTTTCAAACATTGAAGTCAACTACTATTTTACAAACTTCACCTTCGAAGCATCGCGAGGACGAGCCTCGGGTTGCTCGTCAGGATAGCCGACTGCAATGATGTAGCAGAGTTCGTAGTCGGCAGGAATGTCGAGGCGGTCGAGGAAGAACTTTGCGTCAGCGTTCTGCTTCAGGAAACGAACGGGACCGCCCAGACAGCAGGTTCCCAGTCCCATCGACTGTGCTGCCAGCATGATGTTCTCGCCCAATAGTCCTGCATCGAGTTGACCGCCACCATTGGCAGGAGTGCATACGCAGATGAGGTTAGGAGCATTGCGGAACATGTTCTTGAAATTCGGGTCACGCTTTATTTGTTCGGGATTTGCCTTCTTATAGACCTCATTGACCTGACTGATGAGTTGCTGGTCCTCAACCACACGCAGAAGCCAAGGCTGCTGGTTCATTCCGCTCGGAGCATTAATGCCACACAGAGCAAGTGCTGCGAGTTTCTCGTGTTCAACGGGACGATCCAGATATTTACGAATGGAACGGCGGGCCATGATGCTCTGCACGACGGGATTCAGTTCAATCGCTACGGCTGCTTCTACTGCTTCCATCTTGTCAGTAGGCTCGAAACGGGCTACCACACGACCATCAGCAGAGACAAGGAATTTCGTGAAATTCCACTTGATATCGGTTTTCTTGTCGTAGTCGGTGTCGCTCTTGCGCAGCATTTGGTCCATCATCTTGCCTCTGGGATCATTGGTGTCGAACCCCTGGAATCCCTGCTGACTTTTCAGATAGGTGAAAAGTGGTGAGGCATTTGCCCCATTGACGTCGATTTTGTCGAACTGCGGGAACTGAATGTCGTAGTTCGCCGTGCAGAACTCGTGAATCTCGCGAATGCTGCCTGGAGCCTGCTGCCCGAACTGGTTGCAGGGGAAATCGAAAATCTCGAGTCCTGCATCGTGGTATTTCTTGTAGAGCGCTTCAAGTTCAGTATATTGTGGCGTGAATCCGCAACGAGTCGCCGTGTTCACAATCAGCATCACCTTGCCTTTGTAGTCGGACAGCGAAACATCCTGTCCAATGTCATTCTTTACTTTGAAATCATAGATTCCCTGTGCCATCGTAGCCAAAGTTCCCACGACGACCATCATGCAAATAGCCAGAAGTCTTTTCATTTTTGTATTTTGTATTGTTTAAATATTCGATGCAAAGTTATAAAATTAAAATCTTTTCAGTTCACGATTAATCATTTTTATAATCACGATTAATTATTTTTATAAATAATGTGGACTTGGTTTTTCGATTCGGTCTTTATTTTGACGAAAAATAGGGGCAGGGGTTTAATGGGGAGTGCTCAGTTTCTATGTCCAATGTAACTCTTTTTCCGGGCATTTTTCGCCTTTCTTTCAAAAATGATTCTGATTATGGGTTCAGATTCGCAAATATTTTGTAACTTTGCACCCGCTTTCATGAGTATGAATCCAGGGGTACTTGCTCAACCCCCTTTAACAAAACAAGACCAATGAATAAAAAAGTAAGTTTGCTTTTCATGTTCCTTAGCATAGTCTTCTGTGTGTGTCTGATTACATCTAACTTGCTGGGAACGAAACAAATACAAGTGGGTCCCATCGCACTGACTGGCGGCGTACTTGTCTTTCCAATCAGTTACATTATCAACGATTGCGTGAGCGAGGTGTGGGGTTATCGCATGACTCGCCTTCTCATCTGGATTGGTTTCCTGATGAATTTCTTCGTGGTAGCGGTCTGTGCTCTCTGCGACTGGATTCCTGGAGCCTCCTATTGGCAATATGACGAGCAGTTTCACTATGTGTTTGGTCTGGCTCCGCGCATCGCAATGGCTTCCTTTATAGCATTCCTATGCGGTTCGTTTGTCAATGCCTACGTGATGAGTCGAATGAAACTTCGCGACCGAGGGAAGCATTTCTCTACGCGTGCTGTGCTCAGTTCTGTATTCGGAGAAGTGGTTGATTCTCTCATCTTTTTCCCTCTTGCGCTTGGAGGCGTTATTCCCTGGGAAGCAATGCCGGCAATGATGTTCTGGCAGGTGGTTGTCAAGACTGGCTATGAAGTCGTAGTGTTGCCGCTGAGTATTCGCATTGTTCGCATTGTAAAGAACTATGAGCAGGTGGACGTTTACGATGAAAACATCAGTTATAATGTGCTGAAGGTTTTCTCGTTCTAGTTTTTCAATTGCAGAATTTAAAAATCTAAAATCAAATAATTTCAATTATGGACGAAAATCGAAAGGATGAGGGCCTTAAGGCGTTAGGTCGCAAGACTAATTATCGGGACGACTATGCACCCGATGTGCTTGAGACATTTGAGAACAAACATCAGGGTAATGATTATTGGGTGCGTTTCAATTGTCCAGAGTTCACGTCGCTTTGTCCCATCACGGGCCAGCCCGACTTTGCTGAAATTCGCATCAGTTATGTTCCGGCAAAGCGCATGGTGGAGTCGAAGAGTCTGAAACTCTACCTCTTCTCTTTCCGCAATCATGGAGATTTCCACGAGGATTGCGTCAACGTGATTATGAAGGATCTCGTGCGTCTGATGGACCCGAAGTATTTGGAAGTGCGCGGCATCTTCACACCTCGTGGCGGAATTGCAATCTGGCCTTATGCCAATTATGGAAAGCCGGGTACTAAATGGGAGAAGTTGGCTGAGAAGCGACTGATGGAACAGGAATAGGAAATGTTTAGAAACAGCATTCCTTTCTGTTATTTTATAGCCGTCGGCACAATATTGCCAGCGGCTTTTTCGTTATTCAAATGAAAACGATAACGAAAGTATTCATATTTAGAAAATGAAAAGAAAACTTCTCTTTATACTTTGTGTGTTCGTAGCCACAATTTCCTTACAGGCGCAACCTAGGTCGGGCACATTCTCAATAGTTCCTCGTGTAGGATTGAATTTGGCGAATATCACCGATAACGAGGTGGTCGCAGACTTGTCGGACCAAAGTCGTACACTTTCTTCTCGCATTCAGCCGGGGCTTGCTGTGGGAGTTGATGCTGAATGGCAGGCAACTGACCGCCTTTTCTTTAGTTTGGGCGGCCATTATAGTCGTCAGGGTTCTCGCTATCCCGATTTTGAAAGGACTGAGGGCGATGAAATGCGTGGCTACAGCGATTGGCACACGAATCTTGATTATGTCAATGTGCCTCTGCTTGTGGGTTGCCGCATTATAGGAGGCCTGAGTGTGAAGGCTGGTGTTCAGATGGGAATGTTGGTCAATGCGAAGTCAGAATTGTCGGAAACAGAGATCATTCCGCTTGAGTCTGGCGGCAGAGAGCAAGGTTCTGCTGTTAGTCGCAGT
This sequence comes from Prevotella sp., assembly GCA_024697645.1. Lineage (GTDB taxonomy): Bacteria > Bacteroidota > Bacteroidia > Bacteroidales > Bacteroidaceae > Prevotella. Next base: position 17,367 of record JAILFH010000037.1, on the reverse strand, counting down.
GAAGATTTGATGGATGCTTGCAAGAAGACGGATATTTCCATTCCCGTCGGAATCAGTTATGAATATGAGAATGTGGTGATAGATGCCCGATACTGCATTGGCGTTTCACGCATCTATGAACTCGATGTGGTGAAGTCGCGCAACAGCGTGGTTCAACTATCTGTGGGTTATCGCTTCCAGTTGTAATTGAATTTTCGTGAGGTAGAAAATAAATTGCCGCATTACTTGATGATTGTTGTTCTTAGTCAAGTAATGCGGCACTTGTTACTTATTATCTCTTAAAACTTTAAGTAAGTTGTAAGTCGAGTAGGGTTCGGAGTTTCTCGATGGCGGGATTGTCGCGACGAACCTCGTCGAAAATCTGCCGCTTGGTGAGAATCGGCTTAATCTCTTCGGCTTCGGCTTGTCTGATATTAATCTGGATATGGCCGTTGCGAAGTTCTTTGGTGAGAGTGGCTCGGATTCGGCCTTTGATACCATTCAACTCGTTGAGAAGGATTTGGTTGTCGGCAACGATTTCTATGAGAATTTCCTCATCTTCATTCTTAGGTGTATTTAGAATGTGTGGTTCAATATTCTTCATACGTTGCGACATAGCCTTCATCGAGACAGGCATTCGATTGCACATACCAATCCAGACTTCCTGAAGTTGTTCTTTAGTGAAAAGATGCTGTTCTTCACTGACAATTTCTTCAGTTTCTTCTTTGTTGGCAGTCTCTTGTTCGTTTTGGCGCAAACGGGCAAAGGTTACTCCGAGTTGATCGAGTTTTAACTTGGCTCCTGTGGGCATCGCTGCAACCGGTTTCGGTGCAGGTTTGGGCATAGGTTTTTCCTCAGCAACGACGACCGGTTCGGCCTTTGTTGCTGTAGTTGCTTTCTTACGTCCGGCGGCGGCACCCTGCTGACTCGCCTTAGGTTGCTGAACGTTGTTGAGCAGTTTCCGAAACAGGGATTTCAGTCTTTTGGGGCTACGCCCCGCACTGGGCACATCTGCATCCTCAGGCTGAGTAATCTGTGCCACGCGGATGAGAGTTAGTTCAACAAGAAGGCGCTTGTTGCTGCTCTGTCGATACCCTTGGTCGCACTGATTCATAATGCTCAGGGCTCGATAGAGGAACTGCGTGGGTGCCTTCTGTGCCTGTTGCTGATAGCGTTGTACTTGCTGCTGACTGACTTCGAGTAGAGGCAGCGTCTGAGAGTCTTTCGCCATCAGCACATTGCGCACGTGGGCAGCGAGGCCATTGATGAGGTGACCTCCGTCGAAACCTCTCGAGATAATCTGATTGAGCAGCACCATAATTTCGCTGACCTTGTTTTCGAGTGAGAGGTCGATGATGCGGAAATAGTAGTCGCTGTCGAGCACGTTCAGATCTTCTATGACCTTTTGGTAAGTGATATTCCCCTGACAGAATGAAACTGCTTGGTCGAAGATAGAAAGTGCGTCTCGCATACCACCGTCTGCCTTCTCCGCTATGACTGCCAGCGCTTCGTCTTCATACTGAACGCCTTCTTGCTCGGCAACGTGCTTCAAGTGGTTGATGGTGTTGGCGACAGTCATTCGCTCGAAATCATAAATCTGGCAACGAGAGATGATTGTCGGCAGAATCTTGTGCTTCTCAGTTGTGGCAAGAATGAAGATAACATGCTGTGGCGGTTCCTCGAGAGTCTTAAGGAACGCGTTGAAAGCCTGTGTCGAGAGCATGTGAACCTCGTCAATGATGAACACCTTGTACTTGCCTACTTGCGGTGGGATGCGGGTTTGCTCCATGAGCGACTTGATGTTTTCGACCGAGTTGTTCGATGCGGCATCAAGTTCGAAGATGTTGTAAGAACGCTGCTCATTAAAAGCCTGACAACTCTCACAGTGGTTGCAGGCTTCGCCTTCTTCGGTAGGCGAAAGGCAGTTGATGGCCTTGGCAAAGATGCGCGCACAAGTGGTCTTTCCCACACCACGAGGACCGCAGAAGAGGTAGGCATGGGCGAGTTTACCGCCCTTCACCGCATTCTTCAGCGTTGTGGTAAGGGCCGATTGTCCTACAACAGAGTCGAAGGTCATCGGGCGATACTTGCGTGCTGAAACGATGTATTCTTGCATAGAAATCCTAATTATCGAGTTTCGAGTTTCAAGTTATAGGGTTTTTGAAATATTTTTGCAAAGGTACGAAAATTTTTTATAATTCATAATTCATAATTCATAATTATTTTTGTACCTTTGCAAAAAATTGAGCGGTACGCTCTAAACTTATAATTAGAAACATTGAACTTATCAGTGGCATGGCCAGCAAACTGAACGCAATAATGAAATTTCTGAGTCACTACAAATATCTTATTGTAGTGATTATCGGAACTGCCATCGTGGGATTCCTCGATGATAATAGTTTTGTTCGTCGGGTGAAATACGAAATTCAGATTAATAACCTGAAGGCTGAGATTGAGCGTTACAATGCCAAGCATAGAGCGGACTCGATACAGTTGCATGAATTGAAAAACAACCCGAAGGCAATTGAGAAGATTGCCCGTGGTCGGTATTTTATGAAAGCCGATGATGAGGACATTTATATCTTGAAGAGTGATGAAACAGTTGAGTAGACTGAAGACTTTCCTGATGGCACTGGGAGGCATTATGCTCGTAGTGGGTGCTTGTTGCTTTGTAGCACAAGTCTGGCGAGAGGTAATGTGCTGGGTCTATATGGTTGGAGCCGTATTGTTTGCTACAATTCAGTCGATGCAACTCTATGAAGGACGCAATCTCCGTGTGAAACGTTTGAAGAATATTATGAATGTGGCCGACTTGCTTCTTATCTTGTCGGGCATATTGATGGTTGATACCTGCTATCAGTTCCTTCTTCCGTTGTTCTACAAAGGTGGTGGCAACGGCTATCTCACCTATATAGAATATGTGTATAACAAATGGGTAGTACTTTTGCTCATTGCAGCCCTGCTTGAACTCTACACAACATTCCGCATTAGTGGCGAAATGGAACAGGAGAAAGGGTCGGAAACACCGCGAAAAGGCGTTTGAAAAGAAAAAAAAACTTAAACTGAGCCGTTTTCATTTAAATAGCATAAAAATATTTTTATCCTTGAAGAATTGATATTACCTTTGACATCGCGAATCAGAAAACGGTTTATGAACAAACTATTCTACACACTTATATCACTGTTGGGGCTTGCCTCGTGTGGCACCACTTATAACATTCAGGGTTCGTCGAACGTCTCTACGCTCGATGGACGGATGCTTTATCTGAAAGTTCTCAAGGACAATGATTTCAAGAAACTCGACTCCTGTGACGTTGTTCACGGGCAGTTCCATTTCTCTGGGGCTTTCGACTCGGTGGCTATGGCCAGCATCTTTATGGACGATGAGAGTGTGTTGCCGCTTGTTCTTGAAGGTGGCGATATTGACATCAAGATTGACAATACGCAGCAAGTGGTCAGTGGAACCCCACTCAACGATGAGTTGTTCCAGTTTTTCAATAAGTGGAATCAGTTGCGTAGTGAGCAGTTGGAACTGATTCATCTTCACGATCAGGCTATCATGGATGGCAGTGATATGAATAAGGTGGTGAATGAACTGAATGCGAAGTCGCTGAAGTTGTCAGCCTTGGAGGATAGTTTGGTGACGACGTTTGTGACCGAAAACTTCGATAACGTACTCGGTCCGGGCGTGTTCATGATGGTTACAGTAGGTAATCCCTACCCACAACTGACTCCTTGGATTGAGGATATCATGAGCAAGGCTACTGCGCGTTTCAAGAACGATGCCTATGTGAAGGACTATTACCAAAAGGCACAGGAGAACGAGCAGATTATGAACGGCATGCGTGAAATGCCAGTTGCTGCGCCTACAACTCCTCCTGCAACGCCAGTCGCTCCTGCTCCCACACCTAATGAACTGGCACAACCATCCGTCAAGTGATAACGTAATAAAGAAACTCTTGGACCAGAAGATTCTGATAGAGAACGGTAGTATCGTAAACGAGGGCAGGACCTTCCGAGGCTCTGTCGTTATCGAAAACGACCGTATAGCAACAATCACAGAAAATCAAGATGCTCCCCGTGGCAACTACGACAAAATCGTTGATGCCACGGGAGCATTCGTTTTGCCCGGAGTGATTGATACACATGTACATTTCCGCGAGCCGGGACTTACTGAGAAGGCTGATATTGAAAGTGAAAGTCGTGTTGCTGCCTTTGGCGGTGTGACTTCGTTCTTCGACATGCCGAATACAGTTCCCCAGACCACAACTTTGGAAGCATTCGATGAGAAGTTTCAACTGGCAAGTGAGAAAAGTCATGTGAACTATTCATTCTTCTTTGGTGCAACAAATAATAACTATCAACTCTTCCAACAACTCGACCGAAAGCGTACACCGGGCGTGAAACTCTTCATGGGATCATCGACTGGTAATATGTTGGTCGACCGCTATGGTTCGTTGTTGAAGATATTCCAGATGGCTGCGGAACTTGGCTTGCAACTGATGGCGCATTGCGAGGCTTCAGATATAATCTCTCAGAATATGAAGCAGATGCAGAAGGCTTACGGCGACGATCCTCCCGTGATGCTTCATCCGCTTATCCGTTCGGAGGAAGCCTGTCTCGAATCGTCGGCTCTTGCTGCTCAACTTGCCCTCACTTATGGAACGCGACTTCACATTGCACATGTGACTACGGCAAAGGAACTCGAATTGGTAGAGCCCTCAAAGTCATCAGTCCATTCGCCTCTCTCTTCTAATCTCACTCTTGAGGCATGTGTTGCCCACCTGCTTTTCACTTCAGATGACTATCTGAAACTTGGAACGCGCATTAAATGCAATCCTGCTGTGAAGACTGTTGCCGACCGTGATGCTTTGAGAAGTGCTTTGAATGATGGGCGCATTGCGACAATTGCAACTGATCATGCTCCTCATCTGCTTGCCCAGAAGGAAGGTGGTTGTCGTCGGGCTGCATCTGGAATGCCTATGTTACAGTTCTCTCTGCCTGTCATGCTGGGCTTGGCTGATGAGGGAGTTCTTGCAAAGGAGCGGGTGGTAGAACTGATGTGTCATAATCCAGCGCGTTTGTTCAGAGTGAGTGAGCGAGGCTTTTTGAGGCCGGGTTACAAGGCTGATATAGCCATTGTGAGGTCTGTGGAGCCATGGACTGTGACCGATGATGTCGTTGAAAGTCGTTGTGGCTGGACTCCCTTGGCTGGCTCCACATTGAATTGGCGGGTTTCTCATACATTCTGCAATGGACATCTCACTCTGAATGAAGGACAGTTTGATGCAAGTGGCCGTGGTGAGGAAATCAGATTCGACTGCTAAATTAGTAAAATACAAAAAGTAGAAGGTCTGCAAATCCTTTCTGGTTTTAAGAAGTCGGCCTTTCGTTTTTTCTTTGTAAATTCGCAGGCAAGATGAAAATAGATTATGCTATTGACGAAGTGGTTCCCTACGTGAACTGGATTTACTTCTTTCACGCCTGGGGACTGAACGGAAAACCTCAGCAGGAGCGTGATGCGCTGCGGGCTGAGGCTGACGAAATGCTTTGCGAATTGTCCAGACGCTATCAGACACATGCCGTCTTCCAATTGTTCAGAGCCCATAGCGAGGATGATGACATTGTACTGGAGGAAAATAATCGTCGGTTGCCTATGTTGCGCCAGCAGAATCAGGTGCCTTCTTTATGTTTGGCCGATTTCATTCGGACAGAAGTGGGCAGTGACCGCATTGGACTGTTTGCAGCAACTGTGGATTCAGAGATGGAACAGGAATATGCTACTGATGATTATCTCCGGCTTCTGGTACAGACACTGGCAGATAGATTAGCAGAAGCCACGGTTGAGCGCATTCACGAGGAGGTAAGAAAGAAATGGTGGGGCTATGCTCCTGAAGAAAAACTGTCGATGAAGCAAATGCACCGAGAGGAATTTCAGGGAATACGTCCTGCAGTGGGCTATCCTTCATTGCCTGATGTGAGTCTAAATTTCCTGCTCGATGATATCCTGGACATGAAGCAGATTGGTATTCGATTGACTGAGAATGGCATGATGCGTCCCCATGCAAGTGTTTCGGGGCTGATGCTGTCCCATCCACAGGCTCGCTATTTCGAAGTAGGAAGAGTGGGTGAAGACCAGTTGCAAGATTATGCCCGCCGTCGTGGGATGAGTGTTGAACAAATGAGAAAGTTTCTTAAACAATGATAGCAAGAATCGTGTTTTTGTTGTTGGCGGTGCTTCTGTTTTCTCAACTTTATATAGACCGTCGACGTCTTCGCAAAAAGCCAATGTGGGTACGTGTCCTGCGTTGGTTGCCAACATTGGCGATGATGGTATGGACCGTCAGACTGGCTTTGGAACGTAGTTTTGTTCCAGAAGACATGACAGAAACGAACACTTATCTGCTGTTGTTTTGTTTGATATTTGTGCCAAAAGCCATCTATACTCTTTGCGGAGGATTAGGACGTCTGGTGAAGCGACTCTTTCACTCACGCTATAATTGGGGAAATCTCATAGGCCTGTTCTTTGGATTCTGGGCTTTCTATATTGTTGCCTATGGCAGTTTTATTGGTGTGAGCCGATTGGAAGTGAAAGAGGTGGAGATTGCAGTGAAAGGATTGCCCAAGGCATTTAATGGATATAGGATGGTGTTATTCTCAGATGCCCATGTGGGTTCAATGGAAGGGTGGCGCCAGAAATATCTCGAACGTGATATCGATGTCATCAACGCACAGAAAGCAGATGCGATTGTTTTTGCAGGTGATTTGCAAAACCTTCGCCCTTCGGAACTCTATCCTGTTCAAGACAAGTTGAGGCTATTGAAAGCACCCGATGGCGTATTCGCTGTTTTGGGTAATCATGATTACAGTGCTTATATTAATGACGACCCTGCAATCTGTGCCGCCAATGAGAAGGATACCCAGAACCGCATGCGACAATTTGGTTGGACATTGTTGATGAACGAGCATCGTGTTCTGACTCGCGACGGCCAAAGATTGGTCATTGGTGGTATGGAGAATGGCACAGGTAACTCAAAAGTAGCACGTGGCGATGTGAAGAAGACTCTGGAAGGTGTAAAGGATGACGATTGTGTCATTATGATTGAACATGATCCGGCTGTCTGGCGGGAGTCTATCTTAAAAGAAGCAGATATTCCTCTGACGCTTAGCGGACATACGCATGGCGGTCAGTTGTCGCTATTTGGAATAGGTACCTCCACAATCACCCAGAAGGAAATACATGGCCTCTATGATGACGGAAAAGATCATCAACTCTATGTCACCTGCGGATTGGGTGGACTCGTTCCGTTCCGGTTTGGTGTGACTCCTGAGATTGTCGTGATTACTTTGGTTTCGAAATAACTTATACGGTAAACAATATCCCTTTGTTCAATAAGAACCACTATAAATAAGGTAGCATGAAAACGTTTTTATATAGACTGTATCAACTGTTAGTGGCAGCACCTATATGCCTTGTTGCCACATTGTTAACTGCATTGGCTGTAATTATCGGATGTTCCATAGGTAACGGCCATTTCTGGGGTTATTATCCCGGACGTTGGTGGTCGCAACTGATTATCAGGATTCTGCTGTTGCCAGTGAAGGTGGAAGGCCGTGAACATCTGGCTAAAGGGCAATCATATGTGTTTGTGAGTAATCATCAGGGAGCATTCGACATATTTCTGATTTATGGTTTCTTGGGACGTAATTTCAAGTGGATGATGAAGCGGCAGTTGCGCAGTATTCCTTTTGTCGGGAAGGCTTGTGAGGCTGCTCATCATATCTTTGTTGACAAACGCGGACCAAGTAAGATTCGTGAAACTTATGAACATGCCCGACAGACTTTGAAGGATGAGATGTCGCTTGTGGTGTTTCCCGAAGGAGCACGTACGTTCACTGGTCATATGGGACAGTTTAAGCGTGGCGCATTCATGTTAGCAGATGAACTCCAGTTACCAGTTTGCCCACTGACTATCAATGGATCTTTCAATGTGAAACCACGCATGAAAGATATCTACTGGGTTTTCTGGCATCCACTTCGATTGACCATTCATGAACCCATAACCCCCATTGGTCAAGGGCCTGATAATATTAAGTATGCTGAAGAGCAGAGTTATAAGGTGATAATGGGTAGTTTGGTGCCAGAGTATCAAGGATTTGTGGAGAATCCAGACCAATAATCAGTTTTTTCCACTTTTATTTTGATAAATCGAAGAAATGTTGTATCTTCGCAGACAAATAGAACTTTTTTACAGAAAAGAACATTATAGGAATGGAGAAAAATCTGAAAGAAGAAACAGGCAAATTGATCAATAAAGTGAAGACCAACCGTCTGTGGGCAGGTTTGGCTATTGCTGCCTGTGTCCTGTTAGTCCTGGTGTTGGCGTTCTGCACAGGTTCAACGAAACGTGCAAGTGGTCCTGGACTTCCAATTGCAGAAGCATTCGATAGTCTGAATTCTGTGTTGCCAAAGGGTAGTGTGGTAGTAGGTCGATTCCCAGATGCCGAGCGTGCCGATCTTTATTATCTGAATAGTGGTGTGCTTTATTGTTTCAATGGCAAGAGCAAACTGCTGGAAGAGATGGCCGTTCCTGGTGTTGCTAGTGGCAGTGTGGTTGATGCAAAACTTTCTCAGGATGAGAAATACATTATGCTCACCATTCGTCAGGGTAATCTTGACAAACTCTATCGCCTGAACACCATGAACCGCAATATCGTTGATATGGATAAGAGCACGGAAGTGGATGAGGATGTGGTTGTGGTTGAAGAGAAACCTTCACGACGAGCCGAACCGAAGAGTGAAGTTCCCGTCATTACCGAGCCACTTCCTGAGGCTGCTTTTGCTGATGAACCTACAGGCGCTGGCCACGAGGTGAAGAAAGATGCTCCCGAGCCAAAGAAAGAGGTGAAGGAAGTGAAGGAGGTAAAGAGTGAACCTGCGAATACTCCTGAAGTGACAACGATTTCGACACAATAGATTTCGATAGAATAATATGAACAGCGACAGCATCGTTATTATTCCCACTTACAACGAGAAGGAGAATATTGAGAAGATTATCCGTGCCGTGTTTTCGCTCGGCCAGTCTAGGGTTAATCCGGTTGATGGAACTGTTCAGCCGGAAGGACACCAGTTTCATATCTTGGTCATCGATGATGGTTCACCAGATGGCACAGCCCAGATTGTGCATCGTCTGATGGAAACTGAGTTTAGCGACCGACTGTTCATCTTGGAACGTTCGGGAAAACTTGGTTTGGGTACGGCCTACATTACAGGATTCAAGTGGGCGTTGGAGCATGAGTACGACTACATCTTTGAGATGGATGCCGACTTCAGTCATGACCCCAACGATCTTCCTCGTCTCTATGCAGCATGTCACGACGAAGGTTATGACCTTGCCATTGGTTCACGTTATATTAGTGGCGTGAACGTCGTGAATTGGCCTATAGGACGAGTTCTTATGAGTTATTTCGCATCGCAGTATGTGAGAATAGTGACAGGATTCAAGGTTCATGACACTACTGCAGGATTCAAGTGCTACAAGCGTCGCGTATTGCAGACAATCGAACTTGATAAGATACGTTTCAAGGGCTATGGATTCCAGATTGAAATGAAATACACAGCCTATAAGATTGGTTTTAAGATTAAGGAGGTTCCTGTCATTTTCATTAATCGTCGTGAGGGCGTTTCGAAGATGTCGGGTGGCATCTTTAGTGAAGCATTCTTCGGCGTGATGAGATTGCGCTGGGACGGTTGGTTCAGAAAATATCCATCACTGCCTGCAGACAATTAAACAGCAAACAACTAATATTATAAAAGGATGCTTCGAGAACGTATTATCGAAGCATCCTTTTTCCTTTGGGATTACGCAGGTCTTGAATAATTCGAGTGCATAGGCAAGCCTATAATAAATGTATAGGGATAATAGTCTATTTCAAGTTTCTCTTACTATGTCTTTTATGACCTTTGGAAACTCAAAGTTTTTCCCCTTCGTTATAGGTCTCATATCTTCTTTCTTCGTGGAAAAATTCGTTAAATAGGGCTTTCTTATCGGTTAAAAAACTAAAAAACACGGACTATAGATGTTTCGAAAAATCGACTTTTTCCATTAACTTTGCCTAGAGAAAAAATACTTTTTTCGTAATAATTCAAACCATTTAAACCCTTATTATTATGGCAAAGACAATTGAAGCACAAATTGAAAAGAGTCGCAATCTTGTGGCTGGCTTGCGTAAACATCTGAGTTCAGGAATCGGTGGTGGCGTTACGACTGCTGAGATTGAAGAGATGGAAAGAAATATGGTTGCACTGGCTGCGGCAAATGAGGAATGCGACAAACTGAGGGCAGAACTATCAGTAAAGGTGAAGAACATGAATCAGTTGCTTACGACGGCAAAAACAGTTTATCTGGAGCACAAGCGTACCATCAAAAACTGTTATCCGCAGGAGCAATGGGCAACCTTCGGAGTTCCTGACAAGCGATAAAAAGCGTGTTTAATACCACTGCACAGCATTGGAGGCACCCGAACGTTTGTCGTACTTCAATGCATCAGTAAGTGTGGAGGCGTTACAACGGAACGTGAAGTTATAACTTGTATAAGGAGCGAGCACTACCGAACATGACATATTGAAACAGTGCAGATCGCGTTGCAAAGAGGCTGTGGTCATCGACATCTTCTTGTTCTCGAAATCATATCCTGAGGAGAAAGCGATGTTCCAACCTTCAGAAAGACGCAGATTACCGCTGACGTTCAGTGTCTGTGTGAACTTATAAGGATAGCGCATTCGCTTCTTATTGAATTTCTCCTTGTCTTGGTTTTCTCGCATCGTGATGCCATAGCCAAACGTGAGCGACCAAGGCATGGAGAAGGACATGTAGCCATCTTCATCAGTTTCGGCTTTACCGCCTCCACTCTTTTTTCTTGCCTTGCGCTGGCCTTCTACCATCGTATCGTCGATATTCGATTCGCGATCGGTATCTATGCCTTCATCGTCTTCCTCGCCTTTTTTCTTGTCATCGTCATCACCGCCACCAAAGAGTTTCTTGATTTTCTCTGGATTCAGCGTGTATGAAATGTTCTGTGACATTCCCTGGAAACGTCCGAATCTGCCATAACTGTATTCTGTACGTGTTCCCAGATAGGGATTGCCGTTCGCGTCGAGTTCATAGGCATAGGTTGCAAAGACGGCATTCATATTGAATGTGTAACTCTTCGTCAACTTCAGTCGTAGGTTCATACTCAAGTCACTCCAAGGGCGTTGTTTTGCCGCCATATTGTATGACATACTGAGCCCCAACTCGTCGATGATGCTTACTTTCTTATATTCTACAGTGTCGCTATCGCCTGCCTTCACCTTCATCTCAAGGTTATTAGAAAGGCTGATGCCAATTCTTCCTGTCTTTCCTTTGGAAGGTGCACTATACATTCCTCCTTGGAAAGGTGAATATTCTACGAGTGAAACGTTTCCGTCGGCATCAGTCTTCTGATATGTCTTGTAGTAGCCATAGTGATCTGCGCCAAAGTCAGGAGCATAACTGAAGTTGATGGTTGGCGTGATGACGTGACGGATTCGGTCAATCTTGTCGCCAAAGAGTTTACGCGATGGAATGAAGAATCCATAGAGTTTTGTCGAAGCCGACATCGAGAGATTCCAGTCGTAGATGTTATGAAGACCATAGATGGTATCCTGTACTTCCTTCTGATTGACAGGATCCCACGAACGCATCACCTTGTTTGTTACCATCTTATCCGTGAAATTGAACGATGGATTAACGTTCAGATAGTCAAACAACGTGAACGAACCACTGACGGGAATCTGATGTTGCATACCATTCTTCCAGTCTTTTACAATGTTCGAATGGAGGAGTTTGTCTTCTTTGGTGCTGATTGAATTCGACAGATGGCCCGTGTAACTCATTGCAATCTTCTCATACCAGCGTTCTTTTCCAGCCGCATGCTTACGCTTGAAAGGATAGAAGCGCGATAGCGAGATGTTCAGGTCGGGCAAAGTCAATGCAATGGTCGTATCTCGCATGTTTTGTGCAAGGTTTGCCGATGACGACAATGAAAGACCAATGCTGGAGAAAGTTGTACTCCACGACACAGAAGAAGTTCGGGTCGATTGAGTCATTGCCTGCGGATTATACATCGAAGTGAGGTTGTTCCGCTCATAACTGCTGGACGCGAAGTTTACACTTGCCGACAAAGAACTGTAGGGATTGGCTTTTGCGTCTTGTCGGTGGCTCCATTGCAACTTGAAACTCTCCTGTCGCTGATAGTCGGGCATTCCTTTATCGCCAGTTCTCGTGTCCTGATAACTGAAAAAGAACGAACCGCTGTATTTGTAGCGCTTTCTATAGTTAGAGGCAGCAGATAATCCCCATGAGCCTTTCGTATAGATTTCGCCTAATAACTTCAGGTCCCAAGTGTCACCCATCGCAAAATAGTAGCCGCCATCGCGCAGATAGAAGCCTCGGGCGCTTTCATCTCCATAAGTTGGCATGATGAATCCGCTCGAATAACTCTTGGTGAATGGGAAGAATCCATAAGGTATTGCCAATGGCAAGGGTACATCACAAACAACAAGATAGGCAGGGCCGAACACAACGTCTTTGCCTGGACGGACCTTTGCACGCGACAAAGCGATGTAGAAGTCGGGATGCTCAGCATCGCAAGTCGTGTAAGTTCCTCTCTTCAGATAGATTTCGCCTTCTGCTGTTCGCTTGGCAATCTTACTGTAGAGATAGCCTTCCTCCTGTTCTGTATAGACGTTCTGAATCAGACCTTTCTTCGTCTTGAAGTTAAACGCCATTGTGTCGTTTTCATAGGTGTCTTGTCCCATCTGGAACACAGGTGTTCCTGTCAAAACTCCCGTTGTGTCGCGAACACCAGTTGCGTGCACAAGACTCGAATCCAGACCCATATAGATCTGTTCGCTCTTCAGGTCCATGTTCTGGTATTTCACGTTCGACTGACCATAAAGATAGGCCATTTTCGAACCTGCCAAATAGACGATGGAGTCGTTGGCAACATATTCAACCGGAGAGTCAATGCCATTCTTGCGTCTGCGATTAATGGAGTCGAGGCTAATAGAATCGTCAATGGCTTTATTATGGCGATAGACAGCCAGTTCCAGCGAATCCATTGTGGTCGTGGCTATCTCGTTCTCAAAATTAGTCGCTATCTCCTCTGCCTTGTCTTTACCTTCCTTTTTGTCCTCGGCCTCTTCATTTTCGGCGGTCTTGGCTGCAGTCGAATCGTTCACAGACTCTCCTTTTCCTTCCGTTTGTGTTTTGTCAGCCTGAGCAATGAGAGTAGTGTCTGTCTTTTCTTCGGAGGTGGCAATGGGCGTCTCTTCATCCACAATAACAGTTCCGACAGAAGCATCTTCTGCTTCTGCCTGATCGTTTGGAACAAGGTTTCCAATCTCAGAAGCCATGTTCGTCAGTGTCTGTTCTAATCCATGTCGGCAACTACCCAACATCATCACTAGCGTTGCCAAGATTAGGAAAACGACCGTTTTGCGTCTCATTTCAACGTGCAAAGGTACGATATTTAAAGGAGTTAGAGATGCTAAAGACGTTAAAGAAACCTAAGACAAATGATTTTTAACGCAACATAGCGTGTTTGCCCTCTGCAAAAGGAAATCGGGTAGGGGAAAGGCTATTTTATTGGAACAATTCGTGCCATTCGCGGAAGCGTTTGAGGCTTCCTTCGCCGAATTTGGAAAGGGAGCGTTCCACGTGTTCCAGTGATTTCTCTTCTTTTGGACGAGTCTTAGAGAAGAATTTGTCTGCATAGCAAATGACTTTCTCTTCGAGAGTTTCGGGCATGAAGTCCTGCAGAGGTAAGGGCAACTGCTGTTCTGCAATTTCCTCTTTCGTGATGCCTGCACCTGTATGATGGCTGCAAACACGACCTATCTTCTGCAACAGGGAATAGTCTTCATTGTCTATCAAGAAATCATTCCTCCCTCCACTCTTGTCTTTCGATTTTCCTCTAAATTCTCTTTCCTCGAGGATATTTTCTTGGGAATCCCTCTCCTCTCTCCTCTCACGACTCTCTTCTAATACTCGACGTGAGGAAAGATTCATCAGCATTTCCTCACCAGCAAGGCCGTGCTGGATATAAGGACGCTCTCCGTGACAATGAATGCCAGGAGCGTCGCATTGGATAATACCGATATCGTGAAGCATTGCCGCAGTCTCCACGAATTTGCAATCAATCTCCAACTCCGGATGCTGATTGCAAATTCGCAAAGCCTTGTCGGCTACGGCTCGGCTGTGAATTATCAGCAAATCTTTCAATTCACTGTCGGCCTCACCGTAAAAATAATCAATAATCTTTTGATAATTCATTCTTTCCAAATCCATAGCGTTTTTTGACTTTCTTGTCGCAATGGATTGTCGTTTTATGCGGAAAATATCCATGTCGTAGGGCGTTAATTCTTCATTTCATTGCAAAGTTTTGCTACTTCGCAGAAGAATTTACGCTTTTCTTCGTGCAATATTTCGCGTTTGGCAGGCTTGGTGCCCTTCGTGCAAAGGAACGGATTCTAATGCACGAGGGACTCTTACTCCTTGCGCTCGATGTAGGCAATTGTCTCGCCCTTCTGCACCTTGGCGCCCTGCTTGGCGTTGATTTCAACGAGTTTGCCACCAAGAGCTGCGGGAACGGTGACAATTTCGCCCCATGTAGCCACGATGTAGCAGAACACGTCGCCTTCCTCGTATTCCTTGCCGATGAAGGGTTCCACAGTTGGAGCAGCCTCGCCGTCGCCACCGAACTCCCAGAACAACTGTCCCTTCACGGGAGCAACAAGTGCATCAGCCTTAGCATGTTTGAATGCAGCGAGTTCTTCGGGTGAGAGTTTCGAACCGAGTGCAGTGTCCTTTGCCTTCTGAATGTCGGCAAGCAAGTTCTTCTTGGCCTGTCCGCTTTTGTAGTTTCTATACTGTTCGGGGTGCATAGCAAGTTCCCAGAGTTCTTCATCATCGGGTCCGTATTCCCAGCCGTTCTCGTCCATTTCCTTGCGGAAGTCGTCGAGTGCATTCGGCAGCAGAGTGTGAGGATCAACGTCAGTGAACTCACGGCCTTGTGCCTTTGCCAGTTCCACAATCTCGGGAGCCAAAGGTCCGGGAACCTTACCGCTCTTACCAAGAATCATACCCCACATAGAGTCGTCCATCATTACGAAGCGACCCTTGCCTTGCTCCATTGTGAGGAGGTTCATCAGTGCAATATTCTTCACATACTGCGAGAATGGGGTCACCAGTGGGGGATAACCCACGCGTGGCCATACATATTCTACCTCATTGAAGAGTTTCACGAGCATGTCATCGGTTGAAAGTTCTTCTTCGCCCTTTTTGCGACGGAGATTGTTGATAGTGCCCATGATTCCACCAAGATCGGCCATCATTGAACCCATCATACCACCGGGCAGACCGCAACCGAGAAGCAAACTTGACATCTGCTTGTTGCCGGGATTGATGAAGTATCCGAGCCAGTCGTCAATGAATTCCTGCGTCAGTGAGCGTGCTTTCATATATGCCTTCATGTTGATTTCGGGCACTTCAAAGCCTTCGTTCTTCAGCATTGACTGAACGGAAATGATATCGGGATGAACCTTACCCCATGACAGCGGCTCAATAGCAGTGTCGATAATGTCAGCACCGTTTTCGCAAACTTCCAGAATTGAAGCCATCGACAGACCAGGACCAGAGTGGCCATGATACTGGATGATGATCTCCGGATACTTTGTCTTGATCATCTTTGTGAGTTTGCCCAGGAATGCAGGCTGACCAATACCAGCCATATCCTTCAGACAGATTTCCTCGGCACCAGCAGCAATTACTTCGTCGGCAATTGCCATATAGTAATCAAGAGTATGCACAGGACTTGTCGTGATGCAAAGTGTAGCCTGTGGCGTCATTCCTGCTTCCTTCGCCCAGCGAATGGATGGGATGATGTTACGAGTATCGTTCAGTCCATCGAAAATACGGGGAATATCTACGCCCTGAGCGTGCTTCACCTTGTACATCAGTGCACGAACATCATCAGGAACTGGATACATTCTCAGTGCGTTCAAACCACGATCGAGCATGTGAGTTTTGATGCCAACCTCATTGAAAGGCTTACAGAAGGCTCTCACTGCATCGTTAGGATTTTCGCCTGCCAGCAGATTCACCTGCTCGAAGGCGCCACCGTTGGTTTCAACACGGGCAAAACAACCCATCTCGATAATTACTGGGGCAATACGCTCCAGTTGGTCCTTGCGTGGCTGAAACTTACCTGAGCTTTGCCACATGTCTCTGTAAACGAGACTAAACTGTATTTTTTTCTTCATATCTTCTTTTCCTTTATTATATTCCGATTCCAAATCACTTCCGCAGTTTCGAGTTTCAAGTTTCGAGTTCCAAGTTTCAAGTTTCAAGTTTCAAGTTTCAAGTTTCGAGTTTCAAGTTTCAAGTTCCGAGTTTCTAAGTCTTGAGTTTCAAGTATCAAGTTTTGTTACTTTGTTACTTTGGAAATGCCTTGTTACTTTGTTACCTTGTTACTTTGTTACCTTGGAAATACCTTCTTAACTATTTTAAATAGCCAATAGAGTATTGAACTGCACGAAGTGCATTTGGTTTCGGCCTGCAAAGTTAGGTAAAAAAACTCGTATTGCCAAACATCAGCCCTAAATCTTCACAAATCTAAGGAAATAAGAGTCCATCTGTGAAAAATCATTATTGATTTTTCGAGACTATTTCCTTGTTACAGTAGGCGAAGGGATAGATTCTATATAAAGCATACCTTTAGACTCTACAAAGCATACCTTTCTACCATACAGAGCATACCTTTCTACCTTACAAAGCATACCTTTATACCCCTATAAAGATGTCCTTTCTATAGTCTAAAGCATACCTTTCTATAGTCAAAAGGACACCTTTGTAATGTTGAAAGCATTGCTCTATATATTCCAAAGAATCTCTTTAGTTGATTCAGAGAAATATTTCCTTCTATGTAAGTCAACGCAGATACTTTTCCCTATGCTCCCTTACATCATGAGGTCCTATGTCTTTTTACCACTAAAGAGGAGCCACGATTTTAAATAGAATTCTTTACTTTTCATACTCATATAGTTATTAGTTTTTATTAGTTATCTTTTTTGTCTGCTTATTCTCTCCGTAAAGGATAAACGGAGAGTGTGCGAGCTTCATAGCTACACATATTTACATAAAGCGTACAAAATTACTAATTTTATTTATTACTGTCCGCTAAACCATAATCCTCATAGCCCAACTTCTTGACCGTCAGAAGTTGGGCGTTTTTACATTCTTGTACAAGCCCCCTCAGTCTTTTCCATCATCCGCTGGAGGTGCTTCCGACGCTTCGGCCAACATG